>CAILVY010000321.1 GCA_903837785.1 Candidatus Hydrogenedentota bacterium | reverse complement strand
TGAAGGCCCGGATGCAGCCCAACGAGGCGGTGGGCTGCGAGCCCCTGGGCTACATGGCCTACTACTCGCGGGGGAACGTCTACGACTGGCCGGGGCTTGCGAGCCGGAGCGTCGTAAAGTGGAGCCGGGAACACCCGCAGCCGGAACGCTGCCTCGAAAACATGCTCAGAGACCTTCAGCCCGAGTACCTCTTCCTCAGGGATCGGGAGGTGCTATACGGATTCCGGGACATTTCCTGGCTTCGCGACCGCTATCATCCCATCGCCGTGTTCGCGCCAGAACCCGAGAAAGCCGCGCGTATTCGCTGGCTCGATCTCAACATCGACACGGACTTCCGAGTCTATGAGAAGAACTCCCATTCGGCCGCGACACCCTCAAATCAAGTGCCTTGGCCCAGCGCTCCGCCTTCGACCCTGCGCAATCCCGTGATGATCTACAACGCCGCCTCTCGTCTGGCACAACAGGGACGATATCCGGAAGCCATCGCGCATTGGGAGCGTGCCATCGAACTCAAACCGGACTTCGTCGACGCCTACCACAACCTCGCGGTGGCACATCTCTTCCTGGGAAACAAAGAAGCTGCCCGACGGATTGTGGAGAAGATGCTCCAGGCTGGTCTGTCTGTAGACCCCAGTATTCTTGCGGAGGTGACTGTGTTCCGCTAAGCGGGAGGTTGCCGGGGAATAATCCAAAGTGAACCCCGGTTAGTGATAGCAATTAGCAGGTGACGGGCGGAAAAAAGTGTGTTAAACTCGCTGTGGAAACGACGTGGAGGGATAACCATGTGTACGCGGCTCATTTCTGTTTCTTCTTTTGTTCTCGCGGGATTGCTGCTCTTGGGCGGCCCCGCAGCGTCTGCAGCGATTTGGTACGTGGATGTGAATTCCACCATGCCTCCGGTGGAGAATGGCACTTCCTGGAGCACGGCATTCAATACGCTCCAGGAAGGTATTGATGCCGCCGCCACCGATGGCGGTGGAGAAGTGTGGGTGGCGCAAGGCACGTATGGAGAAGACCGCCCGGCCACGGTCCTGGGCGGGCCGGAAGTGACGGGGTCGCTGCTCATCAAGAATCATGTGTTTCTGTATGGCGGATTTCAGGGCGGTGAGACGGCCCGGGATCAGCGCGACTGGCGGGCTCATGAGACGATTATTGATGGGACCGCCGCACGCCAGGGTTCCGCGGCATATCACGTTATTGTCACGTACTACAGCGACTCCGGGTTGGACGGGTTCACGGTCAGCGGCGGCCGTGCCGTGCCGGATGCCGGCCACGAGGGCTATCACACCAGCCGCGGCGGCGGCATGTTCAACTACCAGAACTCGGCCAGCGTGGCGAATTGCGTTTTTAGCGGCAATTCCGCGCAAGCGGCCGGCGGGGCGGTGCACAATGAAGAAGCCTCCGCCAAGTTCAATGCATGCGGATTCCTGGGCAACACGGCGGCGTCGGGTGCGGGTGTCATGAACAGCAACGCCTCCGCCGTAATAACGAACTGCGTCTTCGCCGATCAGACGGCTTCCAACGAAGGTGCGGGCATCGAGAGTATCATCGGCGGTTCTCCCGTGATAACGAATTGCACGATCATCGGCAACACCGCGAACCTCGGGGGCGGCATTCTCAACGGAGACGGCACGAGTCCGAAAGTCACAAACTGTATTCTGTGGGGCAATCTCGAGGACCAGGTCGTGAACGGCCTTCTGGCCTCGGCCCAAGTCACTTATTGCCTCGTCCAGGGTGGTTTCGGCGCACCGGAGGCGCACAACATCGACGCTGACCCCGGCTTTGCCGACCTGGCCGTCGGAGACATACATCTCGGCTGCCCGTCCCAGTGCATCGATGCCGGGACCAACGCCAATCTCTCCGCATTGGGTTCGGTGGCATCCGATGCCGATGGGAATCCGCGTGCCGTAAACGGAAGCAATTGGCCGCGCGGCGACGGTTCAGACTACGACCTCGGCGCCTATGAGTATCAGTCGTTGTGCAACGAAACGCCCATCGAGGGCCAGCTGCGGATTATCGGGCCGGCCTGGGTGGTGGACGGCGCGCGCGTCGAACTGCGCGCGGACCATCAGCTCTCCGGACAGCTCACCTTCCAGTGGCAGAAAGACGGCGGAGTCCTCGCCGGCCAAACCGGCCAGACCCTGATCTTCGACAGTGTGCTTCCCGCCAACGCCGGCGCCTACCAGGTCTTTGTCGACGATGGCACGAAGACGCTCTATGCATCGCCGGTCTTCACGCTGCAGGTCTTTGCGCCAGGCACGCTGCCGCTCACGGGCGGCCTTGGATTGGCCGGACTGGCCATTTCCTCCGCGCTGGCGGGAGTGGCCATGCTGCGCCGCCGCCGTTAGGCTTACAGGCAGAACTTCGGAACTCCTCCGCCCTTCCGGGGCGGAGGAGTTCTCCTCTTCATCTCACTTCTTTGGCTTCCCCTTCCTTCTGCGAGGGGAGGCGGCAGGCGGAGGCAGGAAAGGCGGGGGAGGGACATGCTTGTACGGACAGGGATTGTCGGAATCATCCTCGTGGAACGGGCAGTTGAGCATCAGGTCGTCGACGAAGAGCCGGAATGACTTGAGATACTTGAACTGATTCTCTTCCCAGAAACTCTGGAAACTCGGAGAACGCACCCACCCGCAAAAACGGCAGACTAGACCTTGGTTGTACTGCTCGCGGTAGATGGGCCGGTCCAGTTCCAGCTTGATGAACGCGCGTTCCATCAACAGCGTCTGCATCTCGAATACGGGTTCCGGCACCGGCGCGTCTTGGGGAAGTTCCAGGAGGCGTTCCTGGATCTCAAAGAGCTGGGCCTGGATCTCCTCGTAAATGCCGGGCAGATGGCCCCGGGCCTTCAGGTGCTCCTTGGCTTCCTCCGTCCATTGCTGCAACCACCAGGTTTCGTCATTCAGCGTCCGCAGCGCACCCGGCCAAGTCCAAAACTCAAAGAGTTCTTCGGCCGCGTGGTAGCCGAGTGCGCGATAAGCTTCGAACTGTTCCTCGTCAAAGAACTGATCGGCCGTGCTCTGGTGCGGAAACTTCGGATTTCGACTCTGGTACTCCCGGATATATTCGGTTTCATCACCGGTCAGTGACGCTTTCACATAAATAAGGTAGCCGGAGTACATCTCGCGTAGCGTCTCGGGATCCGTTGGGTTGTATCCAGGATACTCGATCCGCCAGACGGCAACATGGCGGTGGCTGAGGCCGTCAGCACCTTTTCGGAGTTCGCTGAGATCGATGCGAATCGTGATGCCGAAGTCCATGAACGCGAGGCGCTGCAGCCGTGCCAGGCTCCCGAACGTCAATTCCTCATCTGCTTCCGCGTCGCACACAATGACATACTTGCATCGCCGCCGGAGCAGTTCATAAGCGCCGAGATTCTCGATGTGCCCCCCGTCCGAAGTGTTCACGAAGAAACTGTTTTCGCTCATCTCTCCGAACATCTCCAGCATCATGTATTCGGGGCCGGGACGGTACAGCCCATACCACGCGTCGCTCGGCAAGTACTTCTTGATGAAGAAGGTCCGGCAGTTGCGCGACTGCCGGTGCACGATTTCCTCCGTGCTGAAGTCCACATTCATGTCTCCGCGGCGAAACAGGGCCATGTGATTGAGGAACTGCGGGTTGGGCAGCCAATACCCCAGGCGGAAGTTGAATAATGCCAGGAACAGCGACAACGCCTGAATGGTCATGACGCCCATGTGCGGCGAAACGGCCGCCCCGGAGATCGCCATGGCAGTGCCCAGATTAAGGTGCCTGTCCAGGCGCTCCATGTGAAGGGTGGGGTGGTAGCCCGTCGCGATGCTGCCGCAATACAGTTTGCTGAACAGGAAGAAGTCCGTCTTCCTCCCGCGAAGTTCCGGATTGGCGGTGTCGGGGATATTCACGGCGGCATTCAGGAGGTGATACGGCGCCACGTCGAAATCCTGGTTCAACTCCGACAGGCGGAGCCCGTCCACGGACTCGATTGCCACCGACGTGCCGCCGTCTCCATTGCGACGGCGCCAGAACAGGAACGCCTTGCTGAGCTTGTCGCGGTAGAAACCGTGCAGCGAACTCGTGTTCACGTTCACCAGGGTCAGCGAGAGGAGAATCATGCTCGCGCCTGCAATCAGAATCACCCGGCAACCCGGCCAGGCGATGCCGAGCAGTGTGCCACCGTAAAGTCCCCACGCCGAAATCTGCACGTAAACGAGCAACAGGAGCAGGGGAACGAGCAGGCCCAGCACCCACAGGGCGGCCTGCAAGCGCCACTTCGACTGTGTCTGGGCCGCCCATTTCGCGGCGGGCGCCACAGCGCCCAGCAGGGCGGCCAGCGCCGCGGAGAGTCCGCTGCCGGGAAACCATCCGGGCAAATTCCGGTACGCTATCACCAGCGGGGAAATCGAATCGAAGGCCACAAAGAGGCCGTAGCATAGGATGCCCCGGGTCAGTAGCCAATTGCAGAACTGTATGCGTTCAAAAAACACGTTCCGCCGCACCATGGCCTGCTCGCGGTCATCTGACAAGGATTCGGCGCTTTCTTTGGCGTCGCGGATCCGATAGGCACGCGCAGCAAGCCAATGCCTCGCCACAAAGAGCATCAGACAGAGCACCAGCATCACTGCGCCAAGACGTCCGCTCCATTGCCACTCGCCTTTCGTGATGCGCGCAGAGGAGGCCACCCCCCCGTCCGCCAGTCGAAGCGATGGCGCCACGGCCTCGCGAATTTCGCGCAGTTCATCAATGGAGAGAACAGCAGTGATCTCCGAACCCTGCTTCGAGCGCTCGGATTGCTGATTCGAATCTCCTTTCGCGCCGAGCAAACCAAGTGCTTCCGGCCTGGAAAGAATAGAATCCAGGTCATCGAGGATTATCCGCCTGTCCTGCTGGCTGAGGCTTTTCGGTGAAGCCAAGATGGTGCTGCTCTCGCCTTTCCAATTGCCGCGGATGTAATTGAGGACGCAGTCGTCTTTAGCGGGGTTCTTCACATCCGAGAGGAAACTCGAGAATCCGCCAGGCGAAAAGTCGCCAAGGCTGAGATGGCTGATGTACTTGTCCTGCAGGTAATAGGCAGTGGCGCCGCCGCTGACCAGCAAGATGCCGAGCACGATGAGAATATTCAGGAAGAGGCCGCACAGATACAGCAGCGGCATTTGGAGGTAGTCAGGAAACGAAGCTCCCGGGGCAAGGTACTTGCTGTGTTGTCGCAGCCACTTGATGGCAGGTTCTTCCGCCTGTTCCTTCTTGCTGCGCCCGCGCAGGGGGAAGTTCTCCCAGGTGGCGCCCGGCCCGTTCATGAGTGCGCTGATGCACGACCCCAGGTAACCGCCCCCGGAAACCGTGGAAAGATAGTCCAGCGCGGGGAGCACCCGCCATTTGCCCAGGACCTGGACCACGCCCAGATTGAAGGCCGCGGATCGAATGCCGCCCCCGGAGAAGGCCAGTCCCGCCAACTCTCGCTCGACGTTCGCCTCAGGTTTCAGTTCTCGAAGCTTCCGCATCCTCGCTTCGCTTTCGGATGCGGGATCAATGGCCGCGCCATGCTTATCGAAGAGGAGTTTCGTCTGCTTGTGTTTCAGCGAAGCGAGTTCCACAGCGTGAGCCGCTGCGTCCTGGTTCGCGGCATCTCCCCCGGGCGCGTTCAGTTGGGCTATGCGGTTCGTAAGGCGCCGGTCAATCCGCTCGAGTTCGGATGCAAAGACCGTTTCCTCAAACTGTTTTCTGGGATCAATTGAAAAATCACTATCTGACATGTCAGTACACCCCTCTCATCGTTACGTTCTGTTATCATGGCATAGCTCTTGCCAGTATGTCAATGCGTTAGTTCTGACCCCATGGAATTGCTTCGACAGAGACTCAGCCCGCTCCCCGCGGCGCCGTCCGTGCCGTTCAACGCCGCCTCCAGGCGACAGCGTGGATTCTTGCCGGCGAAAGGATTTCCGAGTATCGTGTGAGACCCAACGGCGAATGGAAAGGAACTGCGAGATGGCCTCAGTACGCATCGGAATCATCGGCGTGGGCGGCATGGGAACGGAACATGCCCGCTACATCCAACGGGGAGACGTTCCACGCTGTGAGCTCACCGCGGTCTGCGATGTCGAAGCCGGGAAGCTGGAAACGTTCAGCGGCGTGAGGGCCTTCACGGACAGCCGGGAGCTTATCCGGTCCGGCGAGGTCGATGCCGTGTTGATCGCGACGCCCCACTACGATCACACAAGCATTGGGATCGATGCGCTCGAAGAAGGCCTTCATGTGCTCGTCGAGAAGCCCATCTCGGTTCACACGGCGGACGCCGCGCGCCTGATTGCCGCCCACTCGAATCCCAAACAGGTGTTTGCCGCAATGTTCCAGATGCGCACGTATCCGCATTTCAAGAAGATCAAACAACTGGTTTACGCTGGCGAACTTGGCGCGATCCAGCGCCTCAACTGGACTGTCACTGCGTGGTACCGCACCGAAGCCTATTATGCCTCGGGTGGCTGGCGCGCGACCTGGAAGGGAGAAGGCGGGGGAGTGCTACTGAACCAGTCCCCGCACAACCTCGACCTGCTCCAATGGATTTGTGGCATGCCGGAGCGCATCCGCGCCTTCTGCGCCTTTGGGAAATATCACGACATCGAGGTCGAGGACGAGGT
Organism: Candidatus Hydrogenedentota bacterium; assembly: GCA_903837785.1. GTDB lineage: Bacteria > Hydrogenedentota > Hydrogenedentia > Hydrogenedentales > CAILVY01 > CAILVY01. Next base: position 15,916 of record CAILVY010000321.1, on the reverse strand, counting down.
CACCGCCTATCTCGAATACGGCAACGGAGCCACGGGCGTATTCATCGCAACCACGGGGGAGGCGCCGGGCACGGACCGGCTCGAAATCGCCGGCGATCGCGGGAAGCTGGTCCTCGAGGACGGTCACATCCGATTCACGCGCAATGAAGTGGGTGCCCGCGAATTCAGCCGTACGGCCCGGGACGGCTTCACGCCGCCGGAAACCTGGAACGCGGAGATCCCGGTTCGCGGCACGACCCGCCAGCACGCCGACGTGACGCAGAATTTCGTGGATGCGATTCTCGACGGAACGCCCCTCCTCGCCCCCGCGGAAGAAGGCATTCACTCCGTGGAATTGGCCAACGCCATGCTCTACTCCGCATGGACGGGGCGCACGGTCGACCTGCCGCTCGATGCGGCAGCGTACGAAAGCGCCCTCAGCGAAAAGATAGCCACATCCACCTTCACAAAGAAGGCCGCAATCGCCGGGCCGGTCGATCTCTCCGGGTCGTTCCGATAGTCCTGCCGATGGGCCTACTTCGCGTCCGCTTCCGTGGCCGGCCACGCTGCGGGCACAGGAAGGGTGACGTTCCCCGTCGCCGTCCATTCCGCCGCGCGCACGAGCAAGGTCTGGAAGCCCACATTCCCCATCGCCTTGGCGTCATGGCCCAGCACGAGGTTTGCCCCGTGACCCTTCCCAAACTGCGTCGTGACGAGGATGGGTTCATCCTTGCCCGTGCCGGCCTTCTCCGGCGCGGAAAACGCCTTGCACACGACATGAAGCTGCGAAGGGAACGCTTGAACCATGCGGTGATACAGCTCGTCCTTGATCCAGAACGGCGAGAGCCCCTGCGTGATGGGATGGGCCTTGTCCTCGATGTCCACTTTGAACGGGGCATAGTGGCCGTGCGCCGTATAACCCTCTTTCCAGGTTAGCGTGATGATCTCCTGAAACTCCGGCCAAACCTGAAACGTGCACGCGGCCGCGTGGATGACCACAAACCCGCCGCCGTTGCGGACATAGTCCAGAAAGGCCTGCTCCGTCGCCTCCGGCCATAAGCGGGCCGTGTTGGGATACGGCGTCCAGTTGCTCACGATCACGTCGTACTTCTTGAAGTCCTCGGCGGCCAGTTTTTCGGGCGTCTCGGAAACGTCGACCACGCCAAAGCGGGGGATACTCTTGAACAGCTTTTCAATCACCGGCGTGGTGCTCTTCCAGTCATGGTTGTTCATGCCGCTGAGAATCAGCACCCGGAGCGGCTTAGGCGCTTCGGCCGCCTGCGCCAGCGCCGCAACAAAGACGGGCAGCGCCGCAAGTGCAAGAATCCATCCCATGGCTTTCATCGTGTGTCCCTTTCCGCCGTTGCGCATTGACTGTAACGTCGTCCAAATTCACAGCCGCCAGGGCTCGCGCATTGCGCGCCGCATCAGGTTATTCGCCTCGCTGTTATTCACAAATTCCTCTTTCTCCGGATCCCATTGGAGCGTTCCCCGGAGATGGAAGGCGATCCAGCCAATCTGGCAGACCGTGTCCGACCGGACCGCCACGTCAATGGGTGAGATCGTATCCGCCCGTGTCCGAATACTGTCGAGCAGGTTCTGCTGATGCAGCGCGCTTACGGGCAGGTGAATTTCGTCCGGCCCGAACGTCTCCTCCAGCAGCGACTTCGGCTCGGCGTCAATCCCGCCGCGGTTCACCCACACCCAGCCCTCGCTGCCGTGGAACGTGATGCCATGCCGCACCCCCTCAACACCCGGCCCGGCCCCTGTAAAATGCTGCGTGACGCCGTCCGCATAGACGTACCGGACGTCCCAGCTCACCGGGTTGTCGCACAAGGCATCGTCATCCGGAAACACGGCTGTGCCTTCCACTTCGACCGGACCCGTGTGTTCCGTCCCGTGCCCCCATTGCGCGATGTCGATATGATGGATGCCCCATCCCGAGATGTAGCCGAGCGAATAATCGCTGATGTGAAACCAGTGCGGATTCACCACGCGCTGCGGCACATACGGCGCCACGGCGGCGGGCCCAAGCCAAAGATCATAGTCAAAGCCTTCCGGCACGGGCGATGCCGTGAACCTCTTGAGGCCGCTGCGTTCCGCCGCCCCCGCATGGACGCCCACGTCGATGTGCTGCAGCTTTCCGATCCGGCCGTTGCGAACCAACTCACAGGCCTGCCGGAACTCCCGCATCGACCGCTGTTGCGTGCCAAACTGAAAGACCCGGCCATGTCGCCGCACGGCGTCCCGGAGCACTTTCAACTCCTCGATGCTCATGCCGAGCGGCTTCTCAACATACACATCTTTGCCCGAGCGCACCGCCGCCAGCGCGTGCAGCACATGCCAGTGGTCGTTCGAGGCGATAAGCACCGCATCGATATCGTCGCGCGCGACCAGTTCCTCGAAATGGACATACTCCGCACAGCCCGGGCCGCCATAATGAGCGTCCACCTGGTTTCGCCCCAGTTCGCGTGCATCCTTCTTCACATCGCATACCGCCACCACCTGCGCGTCTTTCGATCCCAGGAATGCGCCCATGTCGCCCCGGCCCATTCCGCCCACGCCGATGCAGCCGACGGCAATTCGCTCACTGGGCGCCAGTGCGCCCCCTTTGCCCAGGGCCGTTGCGGGAATCAGCGTGGGGAAGAGGGCGGCCGCCGCCGCGGATTTCAGAAAACGCCTCCGGCTGATCGTCATGAGCCTGGACCTCCTCTCTCCGTGAGCCCCGTCGCCGGTCCGGCAAACTGAACGGCCCAGCGGCACGGCCCATCCGAACGAACGTTCACTGGCAAGCGCCACGCCCCGCTGGACGCACGCGCGGCCCGCACCTGCTCGCCGTCCACACGGCAGGAGGCGATCGCTCTTGCCGCGTCCGTGAAGAATATCATGCCGGCTTCCCCCCGCGGCCGGATAAGGTCGCCGGAAAGCACGTTCGCCGCATCATCCCAGGCAACGTGTTTCAACTCAATTCCGCAACTCTGATGAAAACTCGTACCCGCCACCCAGGGATGCGCCCGATCCTTGCGCAAGCAAAGCAGTTTGGCACTCGGGCCGAAGAACGCGATGTCCAGGACTCCCGGGGCATCGCCCACGCTCAGATCCTGGATATCCCCCGGGTGTTCGTAACCCTCCGGGTTCGTACGCTTGCCGGGGACGGCTCCCAAGCATTGGCGCGACCAGAATTCATAGGCGCAATAGCGGGAATCGGGCGAAAGGCCCAACATCTCGAACGGAATCTGATAGCGGCTGACCCGCGGCTCCTTCTGCGAGAGGCTGTTCTCATAGCAGAAGACGCCCACGAGGTCCCACTCGTCCCAATCGCTCTTCACATGCACGCTCCAGACCGACCCGGGAGGGTACTCCTTGAGAACGGGCTTTGCCTTCGCGCCGTCCGCACAGGACGAGGAGTATCCGTATTCGGCCGGACCGAGGACCGGTTCGAAGAGATCAACCGGCTTTGCGGTCAGGCCCAGCGGCGGAAGCGTGGCCGTGAGAATGTCCCACCGGTCTTCCGGCAGCGTTGTGAGCGTATCGGAAATGTCGATTTGGCCGCCGCTCAGAAACGCCGCCGTCGCCCGGAGCCGCGCATCTTCGATCGAGCCCGGCAACCCCACGCACAGGCAGGATGGCTGCAGGATGCCCCAACGGCGGTTCTTGAAGAGATGGCAGGCCACCGCTTCGTAGTTCTCCTGCTGAAACGCCGTCGAGATGAATCCGGAGTTGCCCGTGTCGCTGCACGTGTAGAGTAGCGGCCAATGCCCGGTGCCCGGCATTTCGGGACCACCGCAATTAAGCAGGAGCGCTCCGGGCAAGGCCTCGCGGATGATCTTCGCGCCGATCCGGGCCGCCTCCAGCCCCCCTCCGCCCACGACCCGCCGGTCATGGCGCTTCGCCGCGCGCGGGTCGAATACGCACCCGATGAAATCCGACTTCAGATAGCGGATGCCGCGCGCATGCAGGCTCTGCATCTTCGTGCGCAGATGTTCCTGTGCCCCGGGATGAGTCAGGTCGAGGATGAACACCCTGCCATGCGGTTTCCAGAACCACTCCGAGTGAGCCAGCGGCGCCCCTTGCTCGTCCGGAACGAGCCATTCCGGATGCGCCTGCGCAATAGGGTCGAACTCGCTGATACTATACGGCGCGGTCCACACCCCAAGCTGGAGGCCCATTTCGTCGAGTTCCTTTGAGAGCCAGCCCAGTCCTTTCGGGAATTGCGGATTCTCCTCGAATGTGCTCGGCAACTGTTGGGCCTGCCATCCGAGGTCGATCTCAATCACGGACAATCCCAGCGGCTTCAGGCGTTCGGACGCGATGCGGGCCGTCTCCAGAATGCGCTCCTCCGTCACCCCCAGACGATAGGGATACCAACTGCACCACGACACCGGCGGTTCCTTGGGCAACTCCACCGGATGCCGTTCGGCCACCCGCTCCGCGTACGTTTCCAGCAGCCCCCAGGCGTCGGCGCCCGTCATGAACAGGAGCGGTTCGAACGAGAGGGTCTCATCCTTCCGTACGGCCAGGGCGCCCGCATCGAATCCCGCACGCCACGAGCAGCGTTGCCCCGCGCTCTCGATCGTGAACTTTCCCAGCCAGCGTTCGGAGGATTCGAATCCGGCAAGAAATGCGCGTTTCGCGGCCCGGTCGTACACGAGCGACACAAAATCCGAAGAATGCACCGCACCCGGCGCCGCCCCTGCCGGTTCCGTCAGCGTCTTCCCATCCTCCTCCTTGCGTGCACCGGCAAGCTGCGTCACGCGGCCCCAGTAATTGCCCTGTTCGAAGACGCGCACTGCTTCCGGGGCAGCGCCGAATTGCACGTTGCCCTTGTCCGGACTCGCGGCCAGGAGTTCCACTGAATTCAGCACCAGCGCTCTGCCGCTTCGGTTCTCGAATGTTGCTTCCAGCCGAAGCGCACCCGTCTTGGCTGAACGAAAGCGAAAGTGCAACGCCGCTTGAGCCTTGAAGTAATAGCTGATGTTCGCGCCGTCCGGGCTCAGCTCCGTCTCCGTGTGTGCCGGCCCGGCGGCAACCCCGTCGATACTCATGGAGGGGCTAAGACCGGAAAGGCCAAAGCCTTCCCAGCCGGGCACACGCAGGCTCATCGACGCGTTGGCCGCATGCTCGACGTTCAGTTCGAACTGATCCGTTCGCAGCGCGCCGGCCGGGGCCGCGGCGGCCGTGCCTTCCTTCGCACTCAGGGCCAGGAGCGTCATCAGAACGAAGTGAACTGTCATTGCCGTACCCCGTCGATTTCGCACACCCGGAAGTCCATGCCGCTCTCCCGTTCCATCGTTGCAGGTAGATGGCTCAAGCCGGAACGCCGCCTTATGTTACGATGCAGACCGGCAAGACACAAGCGGCTTCAGTTGTCAAAGGAGAATTGCCATGAACGGCTTCAAGACTTGTCTGTGCAGTCTGGCGATGGCGGTATGGACCGGATGGGCCGTGGCGGCCGAATTTGCCGTGGCGCCATTAGGCTCGGACGACGCCCCGGGGAATGCCCAGGCGCCCTTCAGGACAATCCAACAGGCGGCCCGCGTGATGCTGCCGGGTGACTTGTGCCGGGTGCAGGCGGGTGTGTACCGGGAAAGCGTGCGGCCGGCCCGTTCCGGAGAAGAAGGCAAGCCCATCCGTTTCGAAGCACTGGGCGAGGTGACGTTGAATGGCGCGGAACCCATCACCGGCTGGACCGCCGTGGGAAACGGCGTCTATCGTGCAGCCTGTGATGGCCCGGTCACCCAACTCTTCGCCGATGGCGTCATGATGACGCTCGCGCGCTGGCCGAACGCCCCGCTTGAACCCATGGAACAGACCTGGGCGGCCGCGGAGAAGGGCAGCGAAATGGGCCTGGTTGTGGATTCGCAGCTGCCCGCGCTGGACCTCAACGGCGCCATCGTCCACATGTTGCCGGGCGAACACTGGGTTTCCTGGACACGCGGCATCCGGGACTGCAATCCGGACAAGCACAGTTTCGCATTCGACGGCAACTGGTCCAGTGACTATGCGCATGTGGTGAAATCCGGCTCGAAGTACTTCCTGATGAACCACCGCGCCCTGCTGGACGCGCCGGGCGAATGGTTCTATGACGATGCCGAAAAGGCGCTGTACCTCTGCCCCTGCAACGGCGCGGATCCGGCCCGGCAACGCATCGAAGTGAAACGCCGGAACCTTGCCTTTGACCTCTCCGCCCTCAGCAACGTCCAACTGAAAGGTTTCCGCGTCTTCGGCAGCACGATCAGCCTGAACGACGCCGCGTATTGCGCGGTGGAACAGTGCCATCTGCGCTACGCCTCGCATTTCATCGAGTGTGAGGGCTGGGCCGGCCGCAACGACACGGGGATCATCGTCGGGGGCCATGACAATCTCGTCTCCGGATCTTCCGTCGTCTACAGCGCGGGCAACGGCGTCACGCTCACAGGCGAGAACAACGTCGTCACGAATTGCCTGGTGCGGAACGTGGACTATGCCGCGCTGGATTGCGCCGCGGTCTGGATGGAAGGCACGGGCAATGCCATCCGCCACAGCAGCCTCCATGACACGGGCCGAAGCATCATCGTGCACAGAACCCTCAGGAATGGCCGCATAGAGTACAATGAACTGTTCAATGCGGGCCGGCTGACCACCGACCTGGGGATCACCTACTGTTTCGGCACCGACGGCGCGGGCACGATCATCGCCTACAACTGGGTCCACGACAACAAGGCCGAGAAATGCGGCGTCGGCATCTACATCGACAACAACTCCTCGAACTTCCTCATCCACCACAACGTCTCGTTCAACAACGGCAACAGCGGCATTCGCCTGAACACGCCCTCGCACAACAACCTCGTCTATCACAACACGGTTCTGAACAACGGCGACAGCCTGCATTATTGGGGGCCGGACGGCGTGAAGGACCAGGCAGGCTGCAGAGTCTTCAACAACATCTTCATCAACAAAGTCGTAACCGGCGACGGCATCGAACTGAAGAACAACTACTTGGGAAGAGAGCCGGGCATCGTCTCGCCCGATCAGAGAGACTTCACACTGAAACCCGATTCTGGGTGTGTCGACGCCGGGATTCCCATCGCGGCCGTCAACGACGGATTCAAGGGAAAGGCGCCGGATCAAGGCGCTTACGAATTGGGAGCTCCGGCTTGGAAGCCCGGGCATGACTGGGGCGAAGCACCCGAATTCTAGTCTGAGCATGTCTCCGCAACCACATCAAGGACAGCCGATCATCCGGGAAGTCGCCTGCAAGAGCGTCTTGAACCGCTCGGCGATCAGCGACTACTCCCTCAACTGCTATGTCGGCTGCGAGCATGCCTGTGCCTACTGCTATGCGCGCTACATGCAGCGATTCCATCCGCACGAAGAGGCCTGGGGCGACTTTGTGGACGTCAAAGTGAATGCCGTCGAGGTCCTCGAAAAGCAGCTGCGCCGGGCCGCGCCCGGGGACGTCTTCATTAGCAGCGCCTGCGACGGATGGCAGCCGCTGGAGCGTCGCTGGCAGCTCACGCGCGCGTGCTGTCGCCTGCTGCTCGAACACGGCTTCCGCGTGAACGCGCTCACGAAGAATGCCCTCATCCTGCGCGACCTAGACCTCTTCGTGGGGCGTGACGCCCAAATCAGCGTCACAGTGACCTCGCTCGATGAAGGACTCCGGCGCCTGTGGGAGCCCGCGGGAAGCACCGTCGAACAGCGGTTCGACGTGCTGCGGCAGGCGCACGAAGCGGGCATCGAGACCGGCATCATGTTCGGCCCGCTCCTGCCATTCCTCTCCGATTCCCTGGATTCCATTCTCGCGCTGTTTGCGCGCGCCGCGGATGCACACGTGAATGTAATCTGGGTGGACGCCCTCAATCCGCGGCCCAATGTATGGGAAGCCGTTCAGGCGCTCCTGCAGGCGCAGTTCCCGGACCTCGTCGAACGCTACCGGCGGGTGCTTTTCTCGCCCGTCGTCCGCGCGGCCTATGTCAAGGGGCTGAACGAGCGCGTCCGCGCCGCAGCCGCTCGCCTCCATTTGAGCGATCGTCTTGCAGGTTGTGCCTGAAATCCGGGCTGGTCCGTTTCCTTCGTGCGCTGCACTCAATTCACTTCCATCTGCCCGAGCTTGTAGCGGCGGTGGCCGTCATGCCCGGCGAGCGGAAGCGCGATGCGCGGCGTGCCGTCACGCTGGCCGACGGACACGAACACGTCGAAGGTCCCCGCGGGCATGTTCGGCGCAAAGCTGTGGGAGGACTGTGTCGTCTTCGACGACGCCTGGCCGGGCGCGCCCGGTTCGAGCCCGCGCACGTCAAACGCCTCATTCACGAAGACCGCCACGATGCCGCCTTTGGCGTCCTTCAGTGTGAAGGCAGTGAAACCGCCGGGATAGCACGGCGCGACGCCCGCATCGGCCCACGTTGACGCGAACTCGGCGCGCTCGGAGAGCCGCACTTTCGACGGCCAGCTCGCCTCGCGCAACTGAAGCCGGTAGCCCAGACGCCGGTTCACCTGGTCTATCAACGCCCGCTCCTTCTCCAGGAATTCGCGCGGGAACCAGTGGATGCACATGTAGCTGGCATGATAGTCCTCGATGGCCTGCAGGAAGAGCTCGCGCTTCCAGGCGCCGCGGTCAATCGACGACTGATAGTGCTCATGCTCCAGGATGACAGGCAGCTTCGGCCAGAACGCCTGCGCCATCTGTCCGTGGAAGTACGAATTGGGCGGCGGCTGAACGAGAATCGAATCATCGCGCAGCGTCAGTCCCTGTTGGAGCGCGTAGGCGATCGTCTCCTCCCCCTGAAAGCTGAAATCGTCGTTGGCCGCGATCAACGTCTTCTTGAAGCGATTCACATACAGATCGATGTGCTTCTCCACCACACGCGCCGGATACTTGATCTGGCTGCTGTGGAAGACATGCCCTTCGCCCCAGACCCCAAAGGAGCCCACGTCCACGAACGCCACGTTCGGGTTCCCGTCGTAACGGGCCGCGGCCGCCTCCAGGAAATGATCGTACTTCTCCAGGAAGATGGCGTCGGCGTAGTCCGGCTCCCAGAACGGCCCGTTCGCGTCGACGCCCTTGCCCACTGTGAAGTTGTAGCCCTTCGCCCCCGCGTCCTCCACCCATTTCGGCGTGGCATAGCGCATCCACGATTCCGAAACCGAGAAGCGGAACGCGACCTGGAGCCCCTTGTCTATCCAGCGTTGCGCCGGCGCATCCACCACGGACCACTCGAACTGCCCCTCCGCGGGTTCGAGATAGGACCACGGCAGGCGAAGATAGATGCACGAGAGCCCCGGAAAATCGTCCAGCGTGTCCGACGGTTCCAGCTTCGATCCGTAGTTCGCAAGAATGTTCGAGTAGAAGTTCAGCTTCCAACCCATCATCGGGTTCACGAGCGCCGCGCCCGTGTCCTCGGGATGCACGACCGCCCGGTCCTCGGCTGCCGCACGCAGCATGGACAGCATCCCCAAGGCCAGCAACAAGAATTTTCGCATCGCGCCATCCTCCACTGTTTGAGGCCGGCATTCTACCCAATCCCCGCCCGGGGGAGGAAGGGGCACGCCGTTCGGCGCCGGCCGGTTCAGGCCGACCTCCGGCTTCGAAAGGGGCCACCCACGGCTCCAAACCTCTTGCGAGACTGAGAATACTTAGAAATGCTATACTCCCCTACGAAACCTTGGGACGAGGATGCGGCCTGATGGCGGATGGAGACAGGATGCAGGGAAGCGTGTGGCGGCCGAGCGGCTCGAAGACGGCGGAAGCGGCCCGGTCGTTGCTCTTTCAGAGCCGCCGCATCGGCGACCGCCTCTATTTCTACTCGCTCGTGCGCTTCCTTGTCGTCGTGGCGATCATTCTGGGCGCCTTCTTTGCACGGCACGTGGTCGGCGTTTCCGGATTGTCCGTGCCCCGCCTGATTCTCGTGGCCATTGTGCTCGGGTTGTGCAACGCGGTCATCTTTGTCCTGGTTCGGCCCTACCGGGACCACGACCGCGCCCGCACCGCCTACGCCTTTCTGGTTGCGATGATGCATGTCACGATCATGCTCGACTTCCTCATCCTGACGGTCGCCTTGTGGCTTGTCGGCGGCGCCAAATCGCCCTTTCTCGCCTTCTACTTGTTCCATGTGATTCTCGCGAGCATGATTCTGACGCGGCGCTCCGCATTTGCCCAGACCGCCTTCGGCTATGCGCTGCTCACCGGCCTCGTGCTCGGCGAGTGGAGTGGCTGGATTCCCGCGTACTACCCGGCCGGCGCCGTGAGCGGAAGTGAACCGCTCGACGTGCGCTATGTCCTGACAATCCTCGTCGTCTACGGCATGCTCTTCACGCTGTCCGCCCTGAGCATCACGAGCCTGATGAAACTGCTGCAATCGACCGAACGTGGACTTCGTGTCGCCAATGCAGAACTCGAGCGCCTCTCCGCAATGCGCCGCGACTTCCTGCACATTGTGCTCCACGACCTCAAGTCGCCCGTCGCCGCGATCTCGCAGCATGTCCTCAACCTGGAGGCCACGCTCGATGCGGTCATGAATGATCAGCAACGGCACTGGGTAGATCGCTGCAAAGCCCGGCTCAAGGATCAGATGGATTTCCTGCACGACTTGGAGACCCTTGCCTTCCTCGAATCGGGCAGCGTGCTGAAGGATGCCAAGCCCGTGGATGTCAGGGAACTGATCGGCGATGTGCTCGCGGAATTCGCGGATACCGCAAGAGCGCGCGGACAGGAACTGGCCGCGGACATGCCGGAACACCCCGTTGCCCTTCTGGGGATTCACCGGCTCGTGCACGAGGCCCTGGCAAATCTCGTCAGCAACGCCATCAAGTACACGCCCGAAGGGGGGCGCATCCTGGTGCGCGCGGCACGGCAGGGCGATCTGATCCGGCTCGAGGTCTACGACACGGGCATGGGCATCGCCCCGGAGGATCGCGAGCGGCTCTTCCAGGAATTCGTGCGCCTCCGGACGAAGTCGGCCGCCGGGAGCCAACCCCCGCCCGGCAGCGGGCTTGGCCTCTCCATTGTGCGGCGCATCGTCGACGCGCACGGCGGCGCCATCGAAGTCTGCAGCGAGGTGAACAAGGGCAGTGTCTTCGTAATCGAATGGCCGGCCGCCCCCTCCGGGCTGTGATATAATACACGCCAGGTTCAAAAGAACCGCGAATAGGAGGGCACGATATGAAAGCCGTGCTGCTAATCCCGCTCGCCATGATGTGCATGCTGTTGAGCGGTTGCCCGTGCGGCCCGGATACTCCGGGCCAGCTCACGCCGCTCTCCGGTCCCTTCGGATATGGCGTCACGGGCCCCTGGGATTTTGCCGGGACGCTGACGAAAGATAGTCTGGACAGCCCCACCTGGACGCTTGAGGGCACATTCACGTTTCCCACAAGCGGTTACTACGTTTTGCTTCCGCAAGTGCAAGTGATGGAATCGATGCCGGAGCAAGTGCGCATCCGAATTTCCGTGTTGGGGCCCCCGCCCGGACAGGCCGTGCTGCCGGTTCTGACGCCGGTCCCCGTCAATCTCTCCCTTCAGGCATCCAACGAGGCGGTCTTCGACATTCGCTTTGTCGAGACGTGCCTCGTGCCATAACAGAACGCCGCATGGCAGGCGGGGAGGCGTGAGTTGAGCCAGGCGACGGGGAAGCCGCACAAGGCATGGCTCCGGCTCTTGTGCTTCCTGCCGCCCGCCACATTGCTGGCCGCCTTCCTTTGCTTCAGCGTCGATGTGCCCTATCTCGATCAATGGGAGTTCGTGCCCTTTCTGCAGAAGGCGATGGACGGCGCCCTCACCCCGCACGATTTCTGGGCACAGCACAATGAACACCGGATTCTCTTTCCGCGCCTGATCATGCTCGCACTGGCCCGCGCGACCCACTGGGATCTCCGGGCGGAATTGGCGCTGAACTTCCTTCTTGGCGCGGCCTTGTTTGCGCTCCTGGCCTGGCAGGCCGGCGCGGCGGCGAAGAACGCCGGCAGGGGAGAGGCCTGGGGGCTTCGGGCAATCCTGTCGCTAATCGTCTTCTCCCTGAGCCAATGGCAGAACTGGTTTCTTGGCTGGCAACTGCAGGAGTTCCTGAGCCTGTTCTTCGTGCTCGCCGCGCTCTTCCTGCTCGATCGTTCGCGAAGTCGCGTAGGCTTCCTGGCGCTCGCGGCCGCCGCGGGCGTTGTCGGCACATACTCGTTCGCGAACGGCATGCTGATTTGGCCGATCGGCGCGGCCATGCTCTGCGTCTCGGGCTGGAATCACGCCAACCGGCAGAACCTGGCCCTCTGGGCTGCCGCCGGCATCCTCACGGCCTGCTCCTATCTCTACGATTATCACACGCCCTCGTATCATCCGCCGCTCTCCGCCGTGTTGCGCCACCCCATCGAGTATCCCCTCTACGTCCTTCGCTATCTCGGACAGCCCGTGCTCAACTGGAACGGAACGGCAGCCGCCTGGATGGGCGGTGCCGGCCTGCTTGCCTGGATAGTCCTTCTCTATCGAACCCGCGTCGAGAAACATGTCTTCGCCTCCTGCCTGGGCCTCGGGCTTTATGCCATTGGCAGCGCCCTGATCACGGGCCTCGCGCGCATCGAATTCGGCCCGGATCAGGCCATGAGTTCGCGTTACATCACCCTCGCCAATCCCCTCTGGCTGGCCATCGCGTTCCTCGCCTGGAGTCTGCCCCCGGGGCGCAAGTCCCGATGGCTGCCCCGCGCCGCCTGGACGCTGGCCGTGCTTCTCGTCATGGCCTCACTGTACGGGGGGTACCGCTGGACCGAGCGTTATCACGCTTACAGCGAATCGCGCTCCGCGCTTATGGCCGGAGATCGCCCGGAACTGCTGAAGCGGCTGTACCCGGACGTTCCACGGCTATTGGAGCGGCGTGAAATACTGAGAAAATACCGGCTGAGCGTCTTTCGATGAAGCAGGCGCAGTGTGGGGGAGGGGGGCCGCCAGGTTGAAACTGGCGGCTTCGCCGGGAAGTCTTGTACGTGCTCGGAACTTCGTCTACAGAGGAAGGGAAATCATGCGTCGGAACACACAGTTGCTCCTTGTCTTTGCCGTGTCCGCGGGCTATGCCACATGCCGCTACAACATCTTCGGGCCCGAACTCTGGACGAACTGGCCGTCTTTCATTCTGAACAAGGCCCTCTGTTTCGCGCTCGCCCAGGCACTCCTCCACTGGGCAATTGCCTCCTATCGCGCCATGCCCGACAAAGCGATCTTCTGGGCCCGCACCTGCACGCATCTCGCCTGGATACACGTGCTGCTCTCCCTCGCGCTCCTGAATCCCGCCTATTTCGGAGAGAAGTTCTTCACCGCCCCCAAAATGAACCTCTACGGCGAAGCCATGCTGCTCTTCGGTGTGCTCGGCGTGTATGCCTTCTATCGAATTAACAAAGCGGCCTCGGAGTCCGACCGCCGCCCCTGGATTCCGCTCGCCATCGTTCTCCTGCTGCTCCACACCGGATTCATCGGATTTCCCGGGTGGATTACCCCCTGGAAATGGCCCGGCGGCATGCCCCCAATCTCCCTCTGGGGATTCACCCTCGCCGCCATCAGCCTCATGCTCTTCCTGCTCAGCCGCAAACCCCAATCCGAGTGAACCGGTCCCCTACTTCCCGATGCAGAACTTCGAGAAGATGATGTCGAGGAGGTCTTCGGGCGTGGTTTCTCCGGTGATCTCGCCGAGGGCCGCCAGCGTCTCCCGCAGGTCCATCGCCAGGAACTCCGGCGAAACATGCGTATCGTTCAGCAGCCGCTCCAGGCTTTCACAGGCGCGGCGCAGGCTGTCTTTCTGATGCGCGTGATTCAGCAACGCCTCTGCGCCCGAAAGGCTCACCCCCCCGAGCAGCAAGCGCCCCAGCGTCTCTTCGAGCGCTTTCAGCCCCTCGCCCGTCAGGGCGGACATCCGGGCCACCCCGGCAAATTCCGAGGCCCATGCGGGAACCTCGGGCTCCGGACACAAATCGCACTTGTTCAACACCACGACCACCGGAATCCCCAACTCGGCCAGCTCACGTCCGAGTTCGTGCTCCTCAACCGTCAGGGGTTGTGACGCATCCAGCACGAGCAGCGCGAGATTAGCGTTCTGCAGCGCCCCGCGCGCCATGTCCACCCCAATCCGCTCGACCTCGTCCTCTGTCGTTCGCAGTCCCGCCGTGTCGACGAGCCGCAAGGGCACGCCGGCGATGGTGATGCACTCCTCGATCCGATCCCGCGTCGTTCCCGGCTGCGCTGAGACAATGGCGCGCGCGTCGCGCAACAGCGCATTGAACAGGCTCGATTTCCCGGCATTCGGCCGCCCCACAATGGCCGCCGCCGCCCCCTCGCGCACCAGCCGTCCCAGATCCGCCGTTTGCAGCAAGTGGCACATCCCCGCGTGTGCCTCGTGCAGGCGGAGAATCAAGGCCTCATCAACCAGTTCAGGGAGATCCTCCTCCGGGAAATCCACCGCGGCCTCGATGCGCGCCAGGGCGTCCGCCAGCGTGGCCCGAAACGTGTGCAGCTTCTTCGACAATGCCCCGCTTGCCGCGGCGTTTGCCGCCAGCAGGCCCGCGTGTGTCCGCGCCCGAATCTGATCGATCACCGCCTCCGCCTGCACGAGATCGATCCGTCCGTGGAGGAAGGCGCGCTGAGTGAATTCCCCCGGACGCGCAAGACGCGCCCCGTGACGCAACGCTTCCTCCAGAATCGCGCCGAGCGGAAGCATGCCGCCATGGCCGTTGATTTCCACGACGTCCTCTCGCGTGTAGCTGCGCGGCGCCCGCATCACGTGCACGAGGACCTCGTCCAGCACATACCCTTCCGCATCGTGAATGCGGCCGTGAAACACCCGTTGCCTTCCGCACGGAAAGCCCCGGCCGGAGGAAGCCTCAAAGATGGCCGCCGTGATGCGAATCGATTCCGGACCGCTCAGGCGCACGATGCCCACTCCGCCTTCCCCCGGAGGCGTCGACAGGGCCACGATCGTGTCTTCGCTCTGAATCATCTGCACTCTCCGAAGGCCTCAGGACGCGGCCGCCGAGGCATTCACGTCCCGCTCGTTCCAGCGCTGCTCACCCTGAACTGTTAGCGAAAAGCATAGCCCGGGGGCCGGGCGGCCGCAACAAAGCCCGAAATGCGAGCACCCCCAGGGAAGCTGGGGGTGCAATGTCTTGATGCCTGATTTCAGTCGCCGAAATGGCCTGCGTCAAAGTCGGCATTGCGCGGGCCGCCTCCGCCGCGCTGCCGGTGGCCGCCACGTCCCCGCGACCCCTGGCCGCGGCCGCGCGGCGGGCGCGATCGTTCCGGGCGCGCGTTCTTCGGACTGATGACGACGCTGCGATACAGCGACTCGCCCAGGCTGAACGTGCGCACGTCCGGATCATCCTGCAATGTCAGATGGATGATGCGCCGTTCCTGCGGGCTCATCGGCTTCAGGCGCACGTTTCGCCCGGAGTCCTTGGCGCGGCGTGCGAAGGATCGGGCGAGGTCCTCGAGCGAGGCCCGGCGCCTTCCCACATAACCCTCCACATCCACGAGCAGGCGCTCCGTGTTCTCGGCCGTGTCATTGTGCGAGATGGCCCGGTTAATCAGATACTGCAGTGCGCTCAGGTTCCGCCCTTTACGGCCAATCAGCAGCGCGCCGTCTTCCGACTCCACGTTCAGGCGCGCGGTGCCGTCTTCCGCCCGCGCAAAGAGAACCGTGGCCGTGATGTCCATCTTCGAGATGATCTCCTGCAGCAGCGCCGCGGCTTCCGCGCCCTGCGCATCCGAGATGGGGGCGAACGACGCCTCTTCAATCTCGGCTTCCACCGCATTCCGGTTGAGGTCTTCGCTATTCGTCTCTTCGGCTTCCACGCCCTCGACTTGCTCGATCAGTTCGTCGGCCTCGGGAGCCGCCGCGAGTTCCTCGCGCTTGGGGGCACTCACCTTCTCCGGCGCCGGGCCCTGGCCCCCTTCTCGGCGTTCCCGTTGCTCGCCCCGCGGCCGTTCCGGCCGGCC
>CAILVY010000320.1 GCA_903837785.1 Candidatus Hydrogenedentota bacterium | reverse complement strand
GCGCCCGCCCCGGCGCCGTCCAGGCAAGGGTTGCGCCCGCCGCGGCCGGTTCGTCCCCGTATAGTGCCGCCTCCGGCGCCTGCTGCGCCCGAGGCCCCGGCGGCGGAACCACCTGCACCGGCACCGCCCGAAGCAACAGCGGCCCCCGCAGTGGAGACTCCGGCGCCTGCGGCGCCGCAGGCTCCCCCCGCGCCTCAACCTTGAGGCCGGATAGCGGGGTGACTAGACCTCGTCGCCGTCGGGTTCGTCCCACGTGGCGGACTCGGCGGCAACTTCCAGTGCGCGTTCGAAGCGAATCAGATCCAGGTCCAGCGGTTCTTCATGGATGCTGAAGATCTGATCGAGGTTCGTGATTTCGAAGATCTCGCGGATTGTCTTTGAGATGCCGCAGAGGCGGAGATTGCCTTCGGTTTCCTGGATGGCGCGATGGATGCGGAGCAATTCGGTGAGCACGGCGCTCGACAAGTAGTCCACGTTCTCGAAGTTGAGCAGGAGATTCGCGCCGGGGTGCGTGGCGAGATAGCGGAGCACCTGGCTGCCAAAGGCGACGATGTTGATCGAGGAAAGCACACTGGAGGCGTGAACGGTTCCAACCGTGATGCGGCCTTTCCGCCGAAAACGGATGAGCGGTGCATTACCTTCAGCCATGATGCGTTTCTCCTTTGCAGCAGTTCCGGTGCTGGAACGTCATTTCGAGGCAGTGCTCGGCGAAGTCGTAGCGGACGTGATCCATGAAGTGGCGCATCAGGCAGACCCCCCGGCCGCCGAGTTGCTCACAGTCTGGCATCTTAATCCTCTCCGGCGAGAATCCGTTCCCTTCATCATGGACGCGGATCGTGCAGGAGTCCCCATGGTCCACCATCTCAATCTCGACGAGCCGGCAGGCGTCGCAGCGGTTGCCGTGGCGAATGGCATTGACGAGCGCTTCTTCGAGGCAGAGGCGAATCCAGGGCTCGTCCTCGCGGCCCACCTGCTCATGATGCAACAGGGCCGCGACCGCCTGGTTCATTGCCGAAGCCATGGCGTCGAAAGTGCTCGGGAATTGCAGGTTGAAGAAGGGTTTGTCCACGCCGATTTCCGTTGCTTTGCGCGGGTATCCGCGCAAAAGAAGGATATCATATGGGTTCCGGCGCTGCCAAACCCCGGCCAGACAGGGGGATTGCCCTTGGCATGGCGTTGCGCCGCGGCGGAAGTGGTTCTTGCAGGAGGATTGCCGCTATGCTTGGCGAGGGATGATGTTCATGATGTCCGCTATCGGGAGGGTTTGAAGATGCGATTCACATCGGCCATTCTGGCATCACTTCTGTTGTTTGGCGTTGTGGCAGCCGGGGCCGACGACGGCGTGCTCGTCTGGGCGGCGGACCCGCTGACCAAAGTGTTCCGTGATTCGGGGCCGGAGGCCAGGGCAGCATTCCGCGCCGAGGTCGCGCGGGGAGAAACGGCCAGTTTCCAGATTTGTGTGCGCGCGACCGGACCCGTCACGGGGCTGAAGGCCGAGGTTTCGCTGCTTAAGCGGGGATGGGGACCTCAGGCCTTGACGCCGAAATCGCCGCGCTTCGTGGGGTATGTTCCCGTGGATCGGCCCACACAGAAACCGTCGAAAGATCAGTTGCGGAAGCCGCCCGCGGACTATCCCGACCCTCTGCTCGAAGTGGCGTCCGTGGATGTGGGCTCGGGACAGACCCAGCCGATCTGGGTCACGGTGCCGGTGCCGGGGGATGCCGCGCCGGGCGCCTATCACGGCAGTGTGGTGATCAAAGGAAGCACCGGGGGCAGGGATATTCAGGTTCGCCGGAAGTTGACTGTGCGGGTGTACAAGGCGGCGGTTGGCGCGTCGCGCCTGTGGGTGACGGACTGGTTCTCGCCGACGTCAGCGCACCTGAAGATCTCGCCGAAGCCGGATTCGGAGGAGTTCTACGGCCTCCTGGGGCGTTACGCGCGCAATATGGCCGAGCATCGCCACAATGTCGCGCTTATCTCTGCGCTGGGCCTCGCTGAGTTCAGCGCGGCCGCGGACGGGCAATTGAAGATTGATTTCTCACGCTTTGACCGCTGGGTGCGAGTATTCAAGGAAGCAGGGGTTATCGGGCGCATTGAGGGGGGGCATATTGGCGGCCGTAAGGCGGGCTGGGAGTCCGAGTTTGTTGTGAGCACGTGGAGTGTGCAGGAAGGAAAGGCCGTGCGCGCGTCCGTGGACCCGGCGAGTCCGGAAGCGGAGACGTTCTACGGGCTGTTCTTCCCGGCGCTCGTGGCGCATCTGCGGGAGCAGGGCTGGCTCGCCTGCTATTTGCAGCACCTCGCGGATGAACCCATCGCGGGGAATATCGAGAGCTATCGTGCCATGGCCCGTCTGCTTCGGAAATATGCGCCCGAACTGAAAGTGGTGGAGGCGTGCCATACGAAGGATCTGATCGGCGCGATCGACGTATGGGTGCCGCAGTTGAATTACCTGCACGCGGACTATGCCCACTATCAGGAGCGGCAGAAAGCGGGCGAGGAGGTGTGGTTCTACACGTGCGTCTACCCGCAGGGCGAGTACGCGAACCGCTTCCTGGAACAACCGCTGATCAAGACACGGCTTCTGCATTGGATCAACTTCAGGTATGGCGCGACAGGCTACCTGCATTGGGGTTATAATCAGTGGACGAGCGACGACCCCTTCACGCATACGACGCGACCGCACGGCGGCCCGCCGTATCTGCCCGCGGGCGATGCCTGGATCGTCTATCCCGGCGAGAACGGACCGCTGGATTCCATCCGTTTTGAGGCCATGCGCGACGGAATCGCCGATTATGAGCTGCTCTGCCAACGGGCGGAAAAGGACCGTCCCGCCGCCCAGGAACTCGCCGCCCGGCTTGTCCTCGATTTCGACCGCTACAACACGGACATCCAGGCGTTCCGCGCGGCCAGAAGAGCATTGCTGAAAGCACTCAGCCGCTGAGGCAAAAACCTATGTGGAGGGAACTTCTTTCTTCGGAGAAAGAAGTTCCTCCACACCTCCTTCAAGAAAGACGCAATGCATATTTCATCCTGCTTCGCTGGGGATCCATGCTTCACATCTTCAAGCCGGTAACCGTAATGCCTTCGACGAAGAAGCGCTGGGTGAAGAGGAAGAGGAGCACGATGGGGAGGGTCATCATGGAAACGGCGGCGAAGAGGAGCGGCCATTCCGTGCCGTGGTTGAGGAGAAACGCCTGGATGCCGAGGGCGAGCGGCATCTTGTTGATGGAGTGGATGTAGATGAGGGGGCCCATGAAGTCGTTCCAGGTGGCGACGGTCTGGAAGAGGACGACGGCAATGACGGCGGGGCGGATCTGCGGGAGCACGATGCGCTGGTAGATCGTGATGGAACGGGCGCCGTCGATCATGGCGGCTTCGTCGAGTTCTTTGGGAACGCCGAGGAAGAACTGGCGGAGCAGGAAGATGTAGAAGGGGACGCCGAACCACGCGGGCACCCACAGGGGTTTGAAGGTGTTCACCCAGCCAATCTTGGAGAAGATCAGGTAAATGGGGACCATCGTGACCTGGGGCGGGATCATCATTGTACTGAGGAGGATGAAGAAGACGAGATCCCGTCCCGGCCATCGGAAGCGTGCAAAGCCGAAGGCGACGAGGGGGCAGACGAGCGCGACGCCGAGGACGTTGAGGAACACGAGGGCCAGCGAATTGGCGAAGTAATTCAGGAAATTCACGCGGTGGAATACGTCCGCGTAATTGCTCCACAACACGGGGTCGGGAACAATCAAGCGCGTGAGGGTGGAGATGTCCTGGACTTGTGCGGAGGACTTGAGCGAGGTGGCGAGCATGCCGTAGAGAGGCAGCGAGAAGAGGGCGATGCCGGCGATGAGCACGAGGTGCGTCATCGCGGAAGCCATCGGCTTGCGCAGGCGGTTGAGGTTACGATTCGGATTCATAATAGACCCAGCGCCGCGACATCCAGAGTTGCAGCAGGCAAAGCGCCACCGTGATGGCGAAGAGGACCCAGGCCATGGCGCAGGCGTAACCCATTTCGAAGTAGCGGAAAGCGCGGAAGAAGAGGTAGAGCACATAGAAGAGCATCGAATCGCCGGGCGCGTTGATGATGTAGGCCTGGGTGAAGATCTGAAGGCTGCCGATCGTGCCCATGATCCAGTTAAAGAGGAGGTAGGGCGTGAGCAGGGGGAACGTGATGTGCCAGAAGCGGCGCAGCGGCGTGGCACCGTCAATCATGGCCGCTTCATACAGGTGCCGCGGGAGTGTCTGGAGTCCGGCGAGCCAGATGATGACCGTGCCGCCGCAGGTCCAGATCATGAGGATGATGAGGCCCGGCTTTGCCCACCGCGCATCCGTGAACCACGCGGGGGCGCTCAAGCCGAGTTTGTGGAGCCAGGGGGCCAGGACGAAATTGACGAAACCGGTCTCGGGATTGAGGAGCCACAGCCAAATGAAGGCGCCGGCCACGGCGGGCACGATGACGGGAAGATAGTAGAGCGTCCGGTAGAGGCCCATGCCCCGCACTTTCGTGTTGAGCAGCATCGCGATGGCGAGGCTGGCGGCCATCCCGGCCGGCACGCCGAAGATCGTCATGTAGAGCGTGTTCCACAGGCTCTTCCAGAATTGCGGGTCGTTGGCGAGCAGACCGTCTGGGCCCTCTTGAAACCCGAACATGCGTGCCCAGTTCCCGAGCCCGATGAACTCGGGGGGGTGCACCACGTCGTAACGGGTGAAGGCCATCACGAGCGAATAGGCCATCGGACCGAGCACGAAGACGGCGAAGCCAATCACCCAGGGGGCGGCATAGGCCACGCCGGTGAGTGCCTTGCGGCGCTCGGGCGCAGAACGGGCGCGCAGGGCGCGCGTGAACAGCAGGACGCCCGAGGCCAGGAGCAGCGCTTCCGCCAATGCCACGCCGAGGGCGACGGAACGGGCCGACAGAACGGGACCCTGCGGGGGCTGGAAATAGCGGTCGAGGGCGGACTGTACCCGCAGGTGCTGCAGCGTAAGTTCCTCGGCGGGGCTGCGCAGGTGGAACTGGGCGTTCACGAACGCGTTCTGTTGTGCGTCCCATAATTCGGCGCAGGCCGGCGTCACCGGCCGAAACCTGCAGTGGGGCAGAAGATCGAGACAGGCCTGGTTGGCCTTGCGGAACTTCTCCGGGGCGTCGGCCAGATAACGTTGCGTAAGGCGCTCATTGATGACGCGGTTGGCATGGAAGAGCGGAACAAAGACCGAGGTTTCGCCGGATTCCCGGCGCCCGTACTGTTTCTGTTCTTCGCATTGGACGCCCCAGGCCTCTTCGCTGTTCATCCAGCGGATGAATTGCCACGCCTCTTCGGGATGCCGCGCGTCCGTGGGGATAACCCACGAGAAGCCGCCGGACCACGACAGGGGCGGCATGCCTTCTTCGGGCACGGGCGGCGGCACGAGTTCGAAGTCGAGTTGGGCGCCCCAGCGGCCGATGTAGTCGAGCACGTAGCTTCCGTTCATCTGCATGGCAATGCGCTGCGAGAGGAAGGGATCGCCCATGCCCTCCAACTGGGCCGAGGCGGTGAAGGCCTGAACGCGCTCCGCGCCCCCGACGGCATCGCTCATTTTAACCATCCAGGTGAGTGCGTTGACCACTTCCGGCGCGGCGACGAGCGAAGTGCGCCCGTCCTCCGAGAGCCATTTCGCGCCCAACTGCCAGGCATAGAGATAGAGCCACGCGTTGCCGTAGTTCGGCGCGAAACCCAGCAGATCATAGCGGGAGCGCACCTCGTTGAAGTGCGTCATGGCGGTCGCGTAACGTTCGAGTTCCTCCCAGGTCCGGGGCGGCCGGCCGAAGCCGTGTTCGCGGAGCAATTTCATGTTGCAGAAGAGAATGCGGCAATCCACGTTCCAGGGCAGGGCGTACGTCTTGCCCTCCCATTGCGCCTCAGCCACTGTGCCGGGGTAGAACTCGTCCAGGTTGATGGCGTCGCGCCGGATGAAATCGTCCAAGGGCAGGAAGGCCCGGCGCGGCGCCCAAATGCCCATGGCGTGCCGCCCGAACCAGATCACGTCAGGCGTGGTGTGCGACGTGACGGCCGTCAGCAGTTTCTGCGGGTCCAGCTCGCCCTGGCCTCCCGGCGTGCCAACAACCACGCGGATTCCGGTGCGGCGCTCGAATTCGCGGACGGCGGCAAAAGTGCCGACGAGGCTGTTGGATTCAACGAGCCCCCACAATTCAATGGACGGAGCGGCCGCGGCGGCCGGAGGCGCGATGAGGCAGAACATCACGCCGGCGAGTGTCCAGCCGCCTATGTGCCCGATGAAGCGTCTCATGTGGGTGCCTACGTTATCAGGAACCTTGCATTTCCTCAAGGGTTTCCTTGAGAATCCGGCCATGTTCAGCGCGTCTGTCATCGCCGGCCTGATGTCCCTTCTGAGTGTTGCGCCGGAGGCTGTCCTCGACGTTCCGAATGCCGGCTTCGAATCCATAGGGCCGGATCAGACGCTGCCGCAGGGCTGGCGCCGGGAAATCGGGGGTGGGGCGAACGCCTCGGTCTGCGTGGACAACGGCGCGGCGCACGCGGGCAGCCGGTCGCTGCGCATCAGCAACGCCTCGCCCTTGCAGGCGTTCGTGTTCGCGGCGTGTTCCTCCGAGAAGATTCCGGTCACGCCCGCGACCACGTATGTGGTGCGCTGCTTCGCCAAGGGAGTGAAAGTGAGGAGTTGCTTCCTTGGAGTAAGTTTCGACGGAGGGGGCGATCGGCGCCAGTATCTTGCCGAAGGCGATTTCGAGTGGCGCGCGTTCCGGTGCACGTTCAGCACGCCGGATCAGTGCCGGGCCATTACGCTGCGCTTCGCCTGCGACGACGTAACCGAGTCCGTGTGGTTTGACGACATCGAACTGAGTCCCGCGCCGAGGCAGCTTACGCACCTGACGGAGAAGCGTTATCCGAAGGACTTTCCGGGCGTCTTCCCGCGTTCGAAAGGCCCCGTGGCCGAACACCTGGCGGTGTTTGACTGCACACGGGAATCCGGCGCCATGGCGCTGTTGTTGAGCACGCTTCAGGGGCTCGTCAACCGCTCCGCGCCCCGGCTCTACCTGATTCATCGCACGAATCCTCCGGACTTCGACAACGTCTGGCTCCAGTACATGCAGGAGAAGGGGTACACCGGCACGGAGGAACGGCTGGCGGACGGCGCGGCCGTGATTGAACGATTCCGAAGCGAGCTTGGCGGAGCGATCGTCTATGACACGCAACTGCCGGGTGCGGTGAATGCCGCCTGCATGATCGCGGGGGTCAGGAACGCCCTGCCCGCGACGGCCGAACTTGCGGAGCGCCTGCATCTTCCGGTCGTGGAAGACTTGCGGGGACGCTTCACGCACAACGTCGATGCGTACCGCTACGTCTACGACACGCATTGGAAGGACATGAGCCATCACGTGCTTTCGTGGATTCACCCCTTGAGCGAGAACCCCTGTGCGCGCGACTACATGGCCGAGTTCAACGCGTTTTGTTTCTGGCAATCCGGTTATGCGGACAACGAAGCGGGCGCGGACCCCGCGGCGGAAGAGGAGTTCATTGACGAACTGCTCTCAGAAACGCCGGCAAATATTCCGGTCATGGGCTGGCCGGCGCACGGCGACCACAAGGGTATTCAGGAATATACGGGCGTGCGCTGGCTTTCGGAGTATGGGAAGTTTGTCCCGGGCACGGAGTTTTGTTCGAATCTGAGTGTCCACAGCGCCATTCGGCCCCCCGCGGAAGTGTTTCGCCAGAAACACGCCGAAGAGAATGCGCCGCCGGCGACAGGCAAAACGTACCTGGCCGTGAACATTCTCGACAGCGGCGACGCGCTCTGGTACTGGCAGTTGCATCAACGAAAGATCTGGGCGGATCCCGTGCGCGGGCAAGTGCCCATCGGGTGGTGCATGAACGTCACGCTGAACGATACGCTGCCGCTCGTGCAGCAGTGGTACTACGAACACGCCACGGCAAACGACACGTTCTTTGCGGCGATTTCCGGACTGGGCTACATGAACACGCAGGTCTATGCGAGCCGATTCCGGACCGAGGACCGCGAGCGTATCTGGAAGGAGTATGTTGAACTGACGGATGCCTATTGCGGGAAGCTGGACATCGGCGGCGTCGCGCTCTACAACGGAAGCTGGGGCGAGACCACGCCGCCGGATTCAGAGGTCTTCCGCCACTTCACGCGCGGCATGCCCCATCTCCGCTACATTCTGGCAGACTTGGGCCGCCACGAAAACATCCAGCCGGACAAGGCCTGCTACGTCGTGGACAGTGTGCCTGTGTTTCATACGCTCACGCGCTTCCAGGTCTGGAGCAGTTCCGCGGACGTGTTGGAGAAGAAGCGGGAGGAAGCGAACGCATGGCTGGCCGAGGAGATCCGGAGCCACACGCCTTCAGGGCGGCCCGCCTTCATGAGCAGCATGGCCATCAGTTGGTACTATTACCCGGCGTGGGTGCTGGACCTCAAAGAGAAGCTGGGGTCGGAATACATTCTGGTGGGGCCGGGGGAACTCGCGCAGCGTTTCCGCGTCGGCCAGGGGAATGCGCTGCCCCGCGCGCGATGACGGTTGCCTGCGCCACTGCGAGACTCGCGCACGGCCTTGGCTTTCAGGGTTCGGGAGCGGCGAGGCGCAGTAGAGCGGCTTGCTCGGGCTTGAGTTCAAGCGTGAGACGGGCGCTGTCGCTCCACGCGAGTCCCCGATCCGTGATGAGTTCGCGTGCGCCCACCTCGCGGCCGTTCATTCCCAGTGCCGTCAGATCCACGCGGATGTCCGCCGTGCGGTCCTGTGTCGAGTCATTGAGCACGGTGAAGAAGACTTCGCTCGTCCCGGGTTGTCCGAAGCGTTCCACATAGACTTCGGGGACGCTGCTGACGGCATGGGTGATGGGCTGCCATCCGGCCTTGGCGAGGCGTTGGATCAAGGGCACGTACTTCCTGAAGAGCGGCCGGGCGGGTTCGTAGTACTTCGGGTTGGCGAAGTAGCAGTCCGTGGAGGCATTCTCGGAGAAGAATCCCGGGAACATGCCGTAGGCCAGCGCGCGCTGCATGTAGCGCTCGGTCAAGTCCAGCGAAAAATCCGCGTAGCGGGTATTCATGAGGAAGCAGTACGGCTTCTGAAAGGACAGCGCCCGCCGGAAGCACAGTTCGGGGTCGGTCATCGGTTGCCACGTGCCGCCGGGCATCCAGTTCGTTTCGGTGCCGAGCACGTCGAGGCAGGCCGCGCAGAAGTCATAGGACGCGAGCGCGCCGTTCGCCATCATCAACTTGTCCTGCGCGTGCATGGCCTTTGCCAGCTCCCGCTGGAACGCGAAGGTTGAAAAGGCCGTCAGGATGCCCAGACGATGGGATTGCGTGTCGAAGATCAGCGGGAAGTCCAGATTGGTGAAATGGGCGCGGTTGTAGTCGATGCTGTTCGCCCAGAACTCGTACGAGTCGATGTAGCTTCCGTCGCCCTCGGCTTTCTCCAGGCGGCGCAACTCGGCCTGGCCCCGATTCACGGGATCCACCCCGGTGACCGGAAGAGACGGATCGGCGTTGAGTGCAAAGACGCATCCGTCGCACCACGGGGCGTTCACCACGGAGAGAATGGAGCGCCCGTCGCCGTCATGCACGCTGGAAACGCGCACCGCCGAGGCACTGGCGTGCAGCGGATCGTCCTGCTTCTCGATCAGGCTGTTCAGGTGCGCCATGGCGCCGTCGTACGTGCGGGGCGTTTCAGGCGGCAGCTTGAACCAGGTCGTCATCGGCTCCGTGTACGGGAAGCTGAGGATGCCGTGCTGTTCGTCCCAGGCGGCGTTGGGGGCGCCTTCCTGATAGGCGAATCCGAAGTCCTCGTGGTTTGGGAGTGTGCTGATATCCGTAAAGGCCATCCAAAGGCCTTCACGCGGGACACGCTTCTCAAACGCGGCCGGAAACAGGCGGTAATACCGCTCGAGGGCCGCGCGGAAGCGCCACTTTGGATCGAAAGGGTAAAGCAGGACACGGAACGTGGCCCGGCCGGGCGCACGCTGTGTTTCAGGCGACAGCCCGAGGTCGAACGCAGCATACAAGAGGCCGTGGTCCGCATCGTAGGCCAGACGATGATGGCGCGGTTCGTCCAGGGGGACCGCGAGCGCCAAACCGCCGCGCTCCCCGCTCAACGCCACCAGCGGATAGGAGGAGCGCGCGCCGGTTGCGCCCGCCCCCGTGCGGAAGCTGTTGATGCAAAGTCCCTGCGCGGGTTTCTCGCGGCGCATGTCCTGCGCCCACATCCACGCCCCGGAAAGCGGGAACGGGACATACGCAGTGACGGCGCGGTCGGCCCCGCCCGTGTCAATCACTTCGCAGGCGATTTCGATGGCGCCATCCCGAGCCACGGCCTGGAGCTTCAGGCTCAGCCCGTGCAGTGAGGTGCATTCCCCCTCCAAGGCCACACGACCCTCTTCCGTCGTCACCCGCCACGCGCCAGGCGCCGGCGAGACGAACGGGCTGGCCGCGCCCACGTCGCGCACAAAGACGGGAAGACCGCCAGCCCCGAGCTGGGTTTGCGAGAGTTCGAGCGCCGCCGGGGCGCCGGTCTTCTGATCGATCTTCAGTTGCAGCCCGTTGGCGTCGCCAACTGATACGAAACTTCCGGAGGGGGCGGGGGGGCGGAATGCGGATACGAGCACGTTCTCGAAGATCGCGGCATCGTCGCCCATTTCAACGAGTGAGAAGTCATCGAAGCAGACGGCGCCGTTGTGGCCGCGAAAGAGCGCATGCACTGTCAACGAGGCCACGGGCTTTTCGGGCGCCAGGACCAGACGGCGTTGCTCCCAGTCGTGCGTGCCGATGGAGAAGCAGGCGGTCTGCCCCCAGAGATGATCGCCATCCCTAAAATTGACGTCGAGATAGATCGAATAGCCGTTGTCCGCCGTGCCGTCCACCTGCTCGGCACGGCTCCATCCCGTCACGACAATCGGACGCGCTTGCTTCTGGTTCAAGGTGACGAGTTGGCTCGCGCCGTGTTGCGTCTCGTTGTTCGCAGGGGCGCAGCGCACGCCGCGCGAGTGGTTTCGCCCGCCTTCTTCGAGGACCTCGTATCCCTGCATCCAGCCGTACCACGGGGGGGCCGCGCCATTCGCGTTGTTTTCGAAATCGGCATTCTGGAGCCGCTCAGGGCGCGCGGCAACCTCGGCGGCCACGGGGGCAATGACGACGTGATCGGCGCGCGCGGCGGCGCACAGTAAGGTTCCCGCAACGCAGGCGAAGCGGGCGAGAAGGCGGCTTCGCTTCGTCACGTTAGCTGCACGGCTCCGCATTGAAGGGCATGGCCAGCAAGGCGATCACGGACGACTCGTGGCGTTCCCGGGAACAGGTTCTCGGCTCACCGGGATTGTCGGGACGGAACATGGCCACCCGCTCGAAGGGGGCTTTCAGGGGGATGAGCGGCGGCGGAGCGGTCTTGAGCTTGCGAATAGCTTTCTCCGCCGATTCCCGGATCATCTGTCGGGCGCGCAGCGGCGGTGTGTGCACCGCGCCCGCATTCCGCTTGCTGTATTCGTCCTTTGTGAGTTCGCCGCCGGTGCCCGGCATGACGCCGCGCTTCACGGCGCACGTGACAATCCCCGGCGCAAGCGCTTCCGCCTCCTTCGTGAAGGCCAGGTCGCCCGAGCCGAAGAAGGCGGGCACGCCGAGTTCCGCGCCGCACATCGCGAACTGGCCGAACTCCCCGATCGAGACGCCGTTGATGAAAAGGTCAATATAGGAGAAACTCTGTGTGTGGGCGATGTGGGCGTACTCGGAGGAGGCCTTGGCGTGCTGTCCGACCCAGGCCACGCCATCGAATGTGTTGTCCAGGCCAAAGGGCCAGGAGGGGTACCAGCCACGCTGATACTCAACCCGGAAATCCAGTCTCTCGACCAGGATACCGCCCGCACCGTGGCCGTCCGCGACCAGGACGTACTCGGCGCCGCCCGCGTAGAAGCCATCGACCGCGGCGTTAATCTCTTCCGTGAGCAGTTCACAGGCCAGCGGGTAATAGCGCGAGGTGGTTTCGCACCAGTTCTCGAGGTCCTTCACGCCGGCCACGCCTTCCATGTCCGTCATGAGCATGATGCGCATAGTCTGAGGCCCTCCCGATGTTCGGGCCAGCATAACAAGGCGAAAACGAAAAGACAACGCGATTTGCCCGCCGGGGGGCAGTGCGAAGCGTGATTGGCGACTGGGGTTTTGTTCCGGGTGTCGGCGTTGCCTATACTCCGTGTGTTCTTGAGGATGACAGATTAGACTCGCTCCGCTCCGGCACAACGGGGGAGGCGGTGCTGAAGCGAACGGGACGAATCTGGCTGCGGCAAAGGCAGCATTCTCCTTGAATTGCCGCCCCGGTGGGCCCACAAGCGATGGCAGTTGCCAAACGACAAGAGGAACTGTGAACACAATGACGTGGAGAGCATGGATGGCGTGTGGCTTGTTGTTCCTGGCGGCAACGGATGCCCACGCCACCGCAATCGAGCAGGCGATGGCCGGGATCGGCGGGCATCCGCCCTGTTCGCCGGACGCGTTCGACTTCGTGGTGATTGGAGACAATCAGAACTACGAGCCGACCGGACAGCCCGAGTGCTTCAAACAGATGATTCGCGAGTTCAATCTGCTCCGGCCTTCGTTTGTGGTCGATGTGGGCGACCTCATTCTCGGCGGGGCCGCGGATGGGCTGCCGCCGCAGTGGGCGGCGTTCGAAGCGGTCATCGGCCAGTGCGCCGTGCCCTTCTTCCCGGTGGTGGGCAACCACGACGTCAGTGACGCGGCTTCCGAGCAGTTGTGGCGGCAAGAGATGGGGCCGACGCGCTATTCGTTCCGCTACGGGAACAGCCTCTTCATCGCGCTGGACAGCGAGGAAGTGGGCGCGCTGGACCGCCTGCCCGATGAACAAGTGGCGTGGCTGAGGACGGAACTCGACGCGGCCGCAGGCATCATGAACATCTTCCTCTTCCTGCATCAGCCGCTGTTCTCGGACCTGGACGAGTTGGGGAAGCCCATCGACTGGCGCATCCGGTGGTCCAATGTGGCCGATGCGATCAAAGGCTATCCCGTCAAGGCGGTTTTTGCCGGCCATATCCATGTCTACCGCGACTGCGGCATTCGGGACGGGGTGCACTACGCGATCACGGGCGGCGCGGGCGTGGGAAGCGGCGGGGCCACGGAGGAAGAAGGCGATTTCAGCCACTACTTGCTCGTCCGGGTTCGGGGCGATCGGGTGGAGTGGTCGGTCATTCGGCCGGGCGGCGTGCTGCCATCCGACGTCATTACGGGCAAACGCATCGAAGAGATGCACAGGATTCGAACAGAACTCGTTCGCTGCGAGGACGTAGATGTGCCGTACGGCGCGGCCTGCGACCGCGACATCAGCGTGACGATCGAGAATCCCCGCGACGCGGCGTTCAGTTCGAGGGTGACGTGGGAACTGGCGCCGGGCTGGACTGTGGAACCGATGGAGGCGGCATACACCGCGCCCGCCAGGGGCAGCGTGCCGCTGAGGTTCCATCTGAAGGCGGAGGATGCGGCCCAGGTGCGTTTTCCCGTGCCGCGGTTGAAGACGGTTTATGAAGCGGTGGAACATGGCCCGGCAGTGAACGTGACGAACGATCTCCCGTTGACGCCGACGGCCGACGTGCCGCATGCGCCCACGGCAATGACGCTGGATGCCGATTTCGCGGAGTGGCCCGGGCAGGCCTGGATTCCCTTGATCTATGCTTCCGACGGCTTTGACGCGGCGAAGACGGACGACCTCTCGTGCCGGATGGCGCTGCTGTGGGACGGGCAGAACCTCTATTTTGCCGCGGAAGCCACGGACAACGAACATGAACAGCCCTTCGCGGGCGACACAGTGTGGGCCGCGGACAACATCGAATTCTTCATCAATCAGTGGCATTGGGGCTTCACGCTGACAAAGGGCGGTCCGGAAGTCTTCTTGTATGAGGGCGTTGATGTCTCCCTTGAAACAGTGAACACGGACGTGACGCTTGCGGTGCGCCGCGACGGCACGCGAACGCGTTACGAGGCCGCCATTCCGGCGCGCTTCATGAAACCTGCGACGCTGCAGCCGGGCAGCGTCAACCACGTGTGCATGATCATGAACGACCTCGACACGCAGGGCGAACGGCACTGGCTCGAACTGATGCCCGGCGCCGGCATCGACAACACGCGCGCCCGCAAAATACGCATGACGTTGCGGTGAGGAACTCCCTGGAGGAAGACGACGTGCCCGAGTCAGAGTTCAAGACTGTTCCTCGCGATTTGGAGATTCTGTGGCGATTGGCGGATCGGAAGCTGGCCGCGGCGGGCAGTCCGGAGAATCTCGAACGCAAGCGCCTGTGGTACGCGCTCGATGCAGGCGTGGCGAAGCGTCCGATGGTTCTCGCCGAGAGTTGGGTGGCGTACGAACAGCTTCCGGAGTCGCGCCTTGAGTGCACGGAGCCGTGGGCGCGCGAGGTCGAACAAGGCCTTCGATTCGAGTTGTTCCAGTTCGAACACACCCGGGACGACCACGTGATCGAGCCGTTCATCGGCTGCAGCTGGAAGGTGGCTTGCAGCAATTTTGGGGTCGAACCGGTCACCACGTGGGCGGACAGTGCCGGCGGCAATGTGACGAGCCGCCACTGGGAACCGCCCATCAAGGACCTTGACGCGGACTTCCCTCTGTTGAAGCCGCGCACGTTTTCAGTGGACAGGCGGGGCACGTTGGCGTGGAAGGGCTATCTGGAGCAGGTATTCGCCGGGCGATTGCCCGTGGAGATGCGCGGCGGGTTCTGGTGGACCGCCGGGCTGACACAAACGCTCATCGAACTCGTCGGGCTGGACCACATGATGATGTATCTGTGTACGCATCCCGAGGGCATGCACCGCATCATGGCATTCCTGCGCGATGATCAACTCGCGTTCATCGATTGGCTCGAAAGCGAGCACTTGTTCACGTTGAACAACCTGAACGACTACATCGGATCGGGCAGCATGGGGTATTCGAAGGCGTTGCCGCGTCCGGATTGGCGGGAGGGCGCACCGGTCCGCCCGTGCGACCTCTGGTTGCTTAGCGAATCACAGGAGACTGCTTCGATTTCCCCCGCGATGTTCGAAGAGTTCGTGTTTCCGTATCAACTGCCGATCGCCGAACGCTTCGGACGGCTCTACTACGGATGCTGCGAGCCCATGCACCTCAAATGGCCGGTGGTGAAGCGCTTCCCCAACCTGAAGCGCGTGTCGATTTCGCCGTGGTGCGATCAGGAATTCATGGCGGCTGCGTGCGGCCGGGAGGTCGTGTTTTCCCGCAAGCCCAATCCCACGCAGGTGAGCATGTCGACATTTGACGAAGGAACCGTCCGCGCCGACCTGCTCCAGACGCTTGAAATGGCACGCGGCTGCAACATCGAGATCATCATGAAGGACGTGCACACGCTTTCCGGCGATCATCACCGCCTCAAGCGTTGGGTCGAACTGGCCCGTCAAAGCATCGTGGAGTTCGCGTAAGCGGGCAGGTGCCCTTCTCCCGCGCCTTGAGCGTCTCTCGATGCCCGTGTTAGCATGTGTGCGGAATCTAGCCGAAGGACAGCCTGGAGTGGGGACGTGCTTGAACGCCTGGCCGAATACATAGCGGAATTGCCCGAGGAGGCGCTGGGCGGGCTGCTTATTCAGGATGTGGCGCTGGGTCAGGCCTACGCCATGGCCGGTGCGATTTATCCTTCGGAAAAGGCCAAGGCGCAGAGGATTGCGAAGCAGGCGGCGGCCTGGCAGCAGCGGGTGCGGCCGCCCGACGAGAAGACGGAAGGGCGCCGCCATCAGTGGCTGTTGCGCGAGATTATCGACAAACTCGAGCAGGATACGCGCGAACATCTGGACAGCGATGAAACCGCCTTCTTGCAGGCCGTGCTATCGTCGATCAAGGGCGTGGCCTTCGGAAAGCCCTTCGACCGGCTTCGCGAATTGCTGGCGCCACATGCCGAGTATGTGACACGACGGGCGGCGGAACGCCGTCCGGCGCCGGGATTGCCGCTGCTGTCCAAGCGCATCCAATATGCGACGGAAGTCGACATCCAGTCCGCCCCACAGCGCGAAACGCGGCTGCTGGCGGGCATCGAGCTGCCCTGCCGGGGTCCGGTTCTGACGTGCCCGTGCCATCTTCGGATTCTCGGCGACGTGCCCGACCGCTGCACGGTCGTCGTGGACGGGGAGGGGGTGTGCTCCGTCGATGGGTACATTCTCGGGCGGGTGCTTTCCAAGCAGCACTGTGAGGTGCGGGGCAATATCGCCGGGGTGCTGATTGTCCTCTACGGGGACATTCGCGCGCGCGGCATCATCAATAACGGCTATGTCGTTGCGAAGATGGGCAATGTCTTCTGCCGGAACGCCCAAGGTCCGCGGCTGGTTTTCGCGGGCCGCACGATCAGCATCGCGGAGAGCGCCATGCTGGGGCGGTACATCACGCGGGTGCTCACGGTGGGCCGTGAGGTCTGCGGCGGGCAGCTTCATGTTTGTGAACGGGCGGAGGCCGGGTGGTTCCGGTACCTCGGCCCGAGCGATCTTCGGATCGTGCTGCGGCGCGAACTCTGCTGCGAGGACTATGGCGAAGTTACGGGCGAGGAACTCAATCGCCTGCTTTCGGAAGCGTATCGGCTGCGCTCGCTCGCGCACAACATGGACATTATGGCGCGTCTCGCACGGCGCGAGGCCGAACACACCGCCCAGTCCACGCTGATGTTCCTGTTCGGCGGCTCCGAAACCCATAAGAAGCTCGTCGACATCGCGGCCGCGCGCCGCCGTCTCGATGCGATCGAGCGCCTCACGAACAACGTGCGCGGTGTGCTCGAGAGCACGCAGGACGGCCTGATGCGCAAACTGGAGCTCATTCCGGTCCCGGATCAAGATGTGCTGGACATCGACAGCGAGCGCCTGATTGACCGGGAACTGGCCCGCGAAAGCGAAGAGGCGGCCATGCCGCGATCGCTTCCCGGCGCGCGGCGCATCAATCCGGTCCAGGCGGCGCGCATCCTGGCCGATGCCGGGAAGAAACTCCAGCACCTCGCCAAGGAACGCGCAACGCTCGAGAAGACGATTGCCAAGCGCGAGAAGGAAATGCAGGCACTCGAGCAATATGAAACGCTGCTGAAGAGCAGCGGAAAGGCCAATACGAAACTCGAACTCCTCGTTACTATTTTACCGACGCTTCGGAAGCAGCCCGAAAGCAGTCCGGTGGCGGTCCGGCTCAAGTCGCCCTTTGTCGAATTGTCCCTGCGCAACATCGACCGGCGTCTGCGCCAGGGCAATGAGTACCGAGAGCACAGCGCCACGTGCCGCAAGGGATTCCAGGCGGTCAGCGACCGGTTGGGGAAGGATTTCCAAGTCCGCGTGCTGGAAAACCCCGGCACGGACGACGATGCGGCACGGGTCACCGGCCGCTTCGAACGGGGCATCCTCATCTACATGGACATGTACACGGAAAACGAACTCGAATTGCCGCCCAACAGCCTCATTCGAACGCCCGGCGGCAGCGAGGTCCGAACGTATGTCCGCACGAGTCCCGTCGCCCGCTTCCATGTCAGTTCACGGGATATGACAAAATAGGCGCGGCGTGCTGCCCGCGCCGCACGGACCGCGGCAATTCTGGAGAACTGTACGGCCGGTTTCAGATCCGGGAATAGCCAAGCTGTTGCGGTTGTTGAATTTCGGAGAGGGTGTGTTGGACGGAAGATGCGTGCCAACGTGAAGAGGGCGGGATGATTGAACGCATCATAGAGTTCTCGTGCCGGAACCGGTTTGTGGTCATCCTGGCCTTTCTGGCCGTCACGGGCTTGGGCGTGTATGTGCTCGAACACACCCCGGTGGATGCCATCCCGGACCTTTCTGAGAATCAGGTGATCGTGTTCACGGACTGGATGGGGCGCAGTCCGAAGGAGATCGAGGACCAGATCACCTATCCGCTCTCGGTCAACCTGCAGGGGCTGGCGGGGGTGAAGGCCGTGCGGTCTTCCTCCGAATTCAACTTCTCGATGATCAACATCATCTTCGACGACGGGACGGACTTCTACTTTGCGCGCACCCGGGTGCTGGAACGGCTGGCGTTGGCCAGCACGTTTCTTCCGGACGGCGTGGTGCCGTATCTCGCGCCGGACGCCACGGCCCTCGGCCAGATCTTCTGGTACACGGTTGAGGGCGACAACACGGACCTGGGCGCCCTGCGCGGCATCCAGGACTGGTACGTCCGCTATCAGCTCAACTCGGTGCCCGGCGTGGCGCAGGTGGCCAGCGTCGGCGGATTTCCAAAGGAGTATCAGGTCGATGTCACCCCGGAGCGGATGCGCGCGTACAACGTGACGCTGGGCGAAATCTATCAGGCCATCGCGCGCGGCAACAGCGCCGTGGGCGGGCGCGTGGTGCAGAAGGGCAACGCGGAGTACCTCATCCGGGGCGTGGGCTGGATACAGTCGGTGGATGACATCCGCAAGACCTCGATTGGCGAACGAAACGGCGTGCCCATTCTCGTGGGCGACATCGCGACAGTGCAACTGGGCAGTGAATTCCGCCGCAGCGTGCTCGAGAAGGACGGACGCGAGGTCACGGGCGGCGTGGTCATGATGCGATTCGGGGAGAATCCGCTCGAAGTAACCCGTCACATCAAAGAGAAGATCCGGCAATTGCAGGCGGGACTTCCGGAAGGCGTGCGGATCGTCCCATTCTACGATCGGACACGTTTGATTGAGAGTGCAATTGCCACGGTTGAGCGCGTCCTTGAACACGAGATCATCATTGCGTCGATCGCAATCCTGTTGATCCTGATTCACGTGCGTAGCGTGTTTGTGGTGGTGGTGACCCTGCCGCTGTCCGTCCTGATCGCGTTCATGCTCATGCGGGTCTTCGGCATCTCGTCGAACATCATGTCGCTGTCCGGGATCGCCATCTCGATCGGCATTCTCGTGGACCAGTCCGTGGTCATGCTCGAGAATGCCACCCACCGGCTCACCGCGCATTTCGGCGAGAAGAGGATCAAGGGCGACACGACGGAGATCGTGGTGGCCGCGTGCCGGCAAGTGGGCCGGCCGATCTTCTTCTCCGTCGTAATCATGGTGATCTCGTTTCTGCCGGTCTTCGCGTTGAGCGGGCAGGAAGGCAAGCTCTTCCATCCGCTCGCATTCACGAAGACCTTCGCACTCCTGGGCACGGCGATCATCTCGATCACGCTGGTTCCCGCCCTGATCCCGCTGCTGGTGAGGGGCCGCCTTTCGCGCGAGGAGAACAACTGGATCATCCGCAGCGTCGTCGAAATGTACCGGCCGGTGCTGAGCGCCTTGATGCACCGGCCCAAGACCGTGGTCTGGCTCTTCGTCATCCTGCTCGCGGCAGGCTTCTTCGTTGCGCGCCATCTTGGCCGCGAATTCATGCCCCCGCTGGACGAAGGCAGCATCATGGACATGCCGGTCACGGCGCCGCGCGCTTCCGTCACCGGCGTGGCCGACGACCTGAAGGCGCGCGATGCCATCATCCGAACGATGCCCGAGGTCGAATCCGTGGTTGGCAAGGCGGGCCGCGCCGAGACGCCCACGGATCCCGCGCCGCTCGACATGGTCGAATCCGTGATCAATCTCCGCCCCCGGGACCACTGGCTGAAGCGGCAACTGAAGTTCGAGGATGCTCTGTCCGAAGCAGAGCGGGTGGCCGGGATGCTGGAGGCTCAAGGGACGCTCTCAGTGCAGGAAGCGGCAAAGCGAAGCGCTTTCCTGAACAGCGTGGCCGGCAATGCGATCGATCGCTTTGACACCGCCATGCGCGCGGAAACGATGGCGCGGGTTTCGGTTTTCGACGACACGCTGGCCGGCGACAGCGCGCGATACGTGGCCGAGCAAGTCTTCTCGCGCATTGGACAGCATCAGGGTTGGACGAAGAGTCCCTCGGAGACGGAGCGTGAGGCGGTGCTTGGGCCGTTGATCGAAGCAAGCCGCGGGAATCTTCGCGTAAATCCCCAACTCACGGATGTCGAGCAGTTCGTGAAGGACCTTGTGATGGCGCTGGGAAAAGCCGGTTACGTGGATCCGGCGCGCGGCGACTTGCTTGCCCCCGTGACTAACGCGTGGACGGCGTGGCTGGATCCGGTGGCGGAGTCCTTTGGGTTCCCCCGCCCGGACTTCCACGCGGAGACGCTGGCGTCCCTGGAACGCTATCGAGACGAGGCGGCGCGCGCCTGGACAAACCGCACGGACCAGGAGATGTTCGCGACGGCCATGGCGGAATTCGAACGGGTGCTGCTGATCGAATTCGAGTCGTCCGCCTCGATGCTGGGCCTGTGGAAGAGCGGGGAGAAGCCTGCGCTCGATCCGGGGGCTCTGGCGACGGAATTCGGACAGCGCGCGTTCCTGTGGGTGAAGACGAAGAATGACATTGTGCGCGAACTCGACAAGGTGGTCCATGAGATTGGGTGGTCCAATATCTGGACGCAGCCGATCATCAATCGCGTGGACATGCTGGCGACCGGTGTGCGGACGCAGCTGGCCGTGAAGGTGTATGGCGATTCGCTGGAACAGATTCAGGCGGTCTCGAACGATGTGGCCGAGGTACTCCGCGGCATCAACGGCGCCGTCGACGTGGTGGCGGATCAAACGGTTGGCAAAGGTTACGTCGAGATCCGGGTGGATCGCGAGCATGCCGCGCGGTACGGCATCAATGTCGGCGACATTCAGGATGTGATTGAAGTGGCGCTGGGCGGCAAGGCCATCACGACCACTGTCGAAGGGCGCGAGCGGTACCCGGTCCGGCTGCGTTATGCCCGCGATTACCGCACGGACGAGGAGTCCATCGCGCGGACCTTCGTGGCGCGCGGCGGCATGGAAGGCGGCGGCGACGCCGGCGGCGGCAAGACGGCGCCCCGTCCCGATGTGTATCTGGGGGACGTGGCGGAGATCAAGGTGGTGGAAGGCCCGGTGATGATCAAGAGCGAGAACGGCCTGCTGCGGGCATACGTTCAATTGAACGTGCGCGACCGCGACATCGTGGGGTTCGTCGAGGAAGCCCAGCGTCTGGTCAGCGCGAAAGTGAAGCTTCCCGAGGGCTGTTACCTCGAATGGACCGGCCAGTTCGAACATCAGGTTCGCGCACGGAAGACGCTCCGCATTGTGTTTCCGGCGGTCCTCCTGCTCATCTTCGTCATTCTCTACATCACGTATCACGACTTCACCCATGCGATACTGATGATGCTCGCGGTGCCGGGCGCCCTTGCCGGCGGCGTGCTCTTCCAGGCCTTGTTCGGCTACAACTTCAGCGTGGCGGTGTGGGTGGGGTACATCGCCTGCTTCGGTATGGCGACCGAGACCGGGATCATCATGCTGGTTTATCTGCGCGATGCGATCGCGGAGCGCGGCGGCCTTGCGGGACTGGCGAGCGTGAAAGCGCTCGAAGACGCGGTGTTGACCGGGGCGGTGCACCGGTTGCGGCCGAAGTTCCTGACGGAAGCCACCGCCATTGTCGGGCTGGCGCCCATGCTCTGGGCCCATGGCACCGGCGCGGAGGTGATGGCGCCCATGGCCGCGCCCGTGCTGGGCGGTCTCTTGATCGCCGACGAGGTCATCGACATATTTCTGCCCGTGCTGTTCTTCCAGGTGGAGAAACGGCGCTGGCTCAGGCTGAAGAAGACGGAAACGCCGTGCGCCGAAAACGCATAGGCGCCCTGCCGGAGAACGGCCATGTCAGAGAGTGAAACGCCGAAGAACGAAAGCAAAAAGAAGATGTCCTTCCCGCGCCGGGTGCTCTTCTTCCTGAAGTTTCTCGAGATCCGCCTGCGTTTTGTGGCGGTGCTCGTGATCACCGCGCTCGCGGTCGGTTACTGGGACCACATTCAGAATTACTATGAGCGCTGGCAGCGTGAACACGGCAAGGCCCCCGCCGCCGTCCACGAGAGCGCGCCAATCAGCGATGAGACGGAATACTTCTGCGGCATGCACCCGTTTGTCGTGCGCGATCGCCAGGGCAAGTGCCCGATCTGCGGCATGGACTTGACGCCGCGCAAGAAGGGCGCGCCCATGGAACTGCCCGAGGGCGTGCTTGCGCGCGTGCAGGCCTCGCCCGAGAGAATCCTGCAGGCGGGGGTCGAGGTCGAGCCTGTCTTGTACCGGATGCTCACGCGAACCACCCGTTCCTACGGCGTGATCGAGGTGGACGAAGCGAAGCTTGCACGGATTTCCGCGCGCTTTCCCGGGCGGATTGACGAACTGCTCGTGAACACCACCGGGGCAACCGTGAAGAAAGGGGAGGCCCTCGCGCGGATCTACAGCCCGAAGTACC
Organism: Candidatus Hydrogenedentota bacterium; assembly: GCA_903837785.1. GTDB lineage: Bacteria > Hydrogenedentota > Hydrogenedentia > Hydrogenedentales > CAILVY01 > CAILVY01. The sequence goes on along the minus strand of CAILVY010000320.1, from coordinate 1,106 downwards.
TGGCCGCATCGGAGGAATACGTGCGGGCGCTGGGCGGACAGCGCGGCCTCGGCGATGCGAAACCGGAGGAGCAGGCGCGCGCCTCGCAACTGGTCGACGCGGCCAAGCGCCGCCTGCGGCTCGCAGGTTTCACGGAAGATCAATTAGAAGCGGTGGCGCGCGGGGGTGGTGTGAAGGACAGCGTGACGCTCTACTCGCCGCTGTCCGGCACCGTGATCGAGAAGGCGGCGCTGCTGGGTGAAACCGTGGAGGAAGGAACGGCACTGTACACGATCGCGGACCTCAGCACCCTCTGGGTGCAGGTGCAGGTGACCGAAGCGGACATGGCAGCCGTCAAGAAGGACATGCCGGTCGAGATAACCACGGTGGCGTATCCCGGTCAGATCTTCTTCGGCAATGTGGATCTCGTGTATCCCATGCTCGATGCCGAGAGCCGGACAGTCAAAGTGCGTGTCACTGTGACCAATCCGGAAGGGCGCCTGAAGCCCGGCATGTACGTGAATGCGGTCCTGCGCTCGCCACTCGGCGTCTTCGAGCCTGCGAATGCCGCCGACAGCGGTCCGAAGGCCAAGGCAGGGACGGCGTCCCCGATCACGACGGAACAGGCCGAGGCGGACAAACTCGTGGCGGGTTTACCGGAGGGCGGCGAGTACTACGAGTGCGCCATGCATCCGAACGTGCGCTCGAAGGCGGCCGGTGACTGCCCGTTGTGCCGCATGACTTTGGACAAGAAGATCAAGGGCGGAGGCTCCGGGTCCGCAACCCCCACGACAGAACAGGCGGATGCGGACAAGCTTCTGGCCGGGCTGCCGGACGGGGGAGAGTATTACGAGTGCGCGATGCACGCGAATGTGCGCTCGGACAAGCCCGGCGAATGCCCGCTGTGTCACATGACGCTGGACAAGAAGAAGAAGGAGGGGGGCTCCGGCCTGGCGTTGCCCACCACGGAGCAGGCGGATGCGGACAAGTTCCTGGCCGGGTTGCCTCTGGGCGCGGAGTATTACGAATGCGCGATGCACGCGAATGTGCGCTCGGACAAGCCCGGCGAATGCCCGCTGTGTCACATGACGCTGGACAAGAAGAAGAAGGAGGGGGGCTCCGGCCTG
>CAILVY010000319.1 GCA_903837785.1 Candidatus Hydrogenedentota bacterium | reverse complement strand
CGAAGGAGAAGGAGAAGGAGAAGGAGAAGGAGAAGGAGAAGGAGAAGGAGAAGGAGAAGGAGAAGGAGAAGGAGAAGGAGAAGGAGAAGGAGAAGGAGAAGGAGAAGGGGCTTCGACGCCTGCACACACTGCCGATCAGAATGCGGATGGATTCGTTGACTTGTCCGAGTTGCTGCGCGTCATCCAATTCTTCAATTCGAACGGATTTCACTGTCAGGCGGGGACGGAAGACGGATATGCGGTCGGACCGGGCGATCAGACGTGTCCGCCGCACGCGAGCGACTACAATCCCCAGGACTGGCGAGTGGACCTTTCCGAACTTCTGCGGGTTATCCAGTTCTTCAATTCGGGCGGCTATCATCCGTGTATCGGGAGTGAGGATGGCTATTGCCCGGGTCCCGTCTGATTCTTTCCTCTGACGATATCGGCTACACTGTCCGGGCGCAATGCGGGCCTGGCGGGGGCCGAGGTGGTTCTCCCGTCCGCACCCGGCGCGGGAGGGATCTGTATGAACATCAGACTGTACACGTCATCGGCCGGCCTTGGCATGGTCGCCGCAGGGTTGTTATGCGGCGTCCTGCTGTCGCTGACGGCCGCGGCAGAGGGCATCCCCGGAGTGCCGGTGGTCGATTTGTCGGGCGACACTTCGCGCCACGTAGTGATCGCCACAGGCACGGAATCGGTCTATCAAGGGCACCCGACGACGCTGTTGATGCCGAACGGGAAGACGATGTTCGCGGTGTGGTGCATCAACCACGGCGGATTTGCGGGCCCCATGGCGCGCAGCGATGACGGCGGCCTCTCCTGGAAACGGCTGGATGATACGCTGCCGGCGGGATTCTCCCGGCACAAGAACTGTCCCAGCATCTATCGGATGAGCGACCCGACAGGCAAAGAGCGGCTGTGGGTCTTCTCGGCCCAGCCGGACATGCCCAGCATCATGAGTGACGACGGGGGAGAGCACTGGACGGAGATGAAACCGCTGGGGTTTCCCTGCGTGATGACTTTCAGCAGCGTTGTGGCGCTCCGTGATGGACGGTATCTGGGGCTGTATCACCGGCGCGGCGAAAAAGGACTGGAAGTCCTGCAGACGGCCACGCGGGACGGCGGACTGACGTGGTCCGAACCTGTTGTTGTCGCCAGGGTGGAGGGGAAGGATCCGTGCGAGCCCTTTGCATTCCGGGCGCCCGGCGGCGAGGAGTTGTGTTGCCTGATGCGGGAGAACACTCACAAGGGCCGCAGCCTGATGATGTTCTCGCGGGACGAGGGCGGCACCTGGACGGGCCCCGTGGATACGCCGTGGGGATTGACCGGGGATCGGCACATGGGAGTCTACGCGGACGATGGGCGCCTCGTGATTGCCTTTCGCGACAAGGCTATCGGGGGAGCAACCCTCAATCATTTCGTCGCGTGGGTCGGCACTTACGAGGACATCAAAGCCGGCCGCGAGGGGCAATACAGAATCAAGTTGCTCCACAGCCATGCGGGCGCCGACTGCGGCTATCCGGGCCTGGAACGCCTACCGGACGGCACGATCGTTGCCACCACGTACATCAAGTACCGGCCGGGCAACGTAAAGCACTCCGTTGTCAGCACCCGATTCACACTCCGCGAAACCGATCGTCTGCTGGACCAGCAGCGGGCGCATTGAATCTCCCGGGATCTGGTCGGCAGGTTTTCTTCCGCCAGCGAAATCAGTACAAAGAATCCGCCGACATCGTGCGCTCCCGGGAAATCGGCATCGCCGCGTCACCGAGGGGCGTTCACCGGCTCTCCACGGCGGGCGCAAGGATCGCGGCGAAGCCGCCGCCGGACGCCAGGGCAACCGGCAGGGACGCGCTGGCATCGACCGTTTTTGTTTCCTGGCGGATGGCGTTGGGTTCGTCCTGATTCATCGAGCCGTCGGCGTAGAGCCGCGCCGTATGCGTTCCGGGTGCAAGGAAGGCAAGGGGGATCGTCAGTTCCCGCGCTGTCCAGTCCGTCATGCCGGCCAGGTACCACGTGGCGCCGCTGCGGCGTGCCATGACGATGTAGTCGCCGGCCGTGCCGGCGATGAAGCGCGACTCGTCCCAGGTTGTGGGCACTTCAACGATGAACTGGAAGCCGGGCTGGCCTTTGTAGGCCTCAGGGGTGTCGGTCACCATCGGCATCGGATTGTCGAAGATCACGTACATGGCCAGTTGATGACAGCGCGTGCCGAGCACGTAGGGGTTCTCGTTACGGGGCATGAAGTCCTGGCTCGAGATGGCGCGAAAGCCGCCGATGTGGTAGTCGAGCGGCCCGGCCAACTGGCGCACGTAGGCCGCTTCGACGTCATGCGGCGGGGTGCAACGTTTGCTCCACTTGAGGTACTCGAGGTTCAGGACGCCTTCCCGGTTGAAGAGGCAGGGGAAGGTGCGCTGCTCACCGCTGGGCTTGTAGGATCCGTGAAACTGGATGTGGAGTCTGTGACGCGAGGCGGATTCGAGCACACGCTCACAGAAGCGGACCATCTCCTGATCGTCCCGGTCAAGAAAATCAATCATCAGTCCGCTGATGCCCCAGTCCTCGTATCGTTGAAAGGCCTGCTCGAGCCGGGCGTCCAGTGCTTTCCAGTGCACCCAGAGGCGAATGCCGACGCCCCGCTCTCGGGCATACGTGAGAAGCTCCGGAAACTGCAGCTCCGGCCGTGGCGTCGTGATGTCGGTGTCCTTGTGGGGGGCAAAACCTTCTTCCGCCTGCAGATGCCATGGGCGGGTATCGGAGACCACCGCATGATAGGCGATGCCGTTCTCCGCGCAGAAATCGATGTAGCGTTTGTGGGTCTCGAGGTTCATGCCCGGAACAAAGGCCGGGCCCCGGTCGAAGGTGCCGTTCCACCACGGCCAAGTCGTCTTGCCGGGCTTGGCCCAACTGAAATCGCCCGAGGGCGGGTCGTTCAGGCAGAGGAGCAGATTGCTCTCGAGCAGTCTGCCGGCGCATTCGCCCAGCAAGATCACCCGCCATGGGCTCGTGTGGGGTGTCCGTCCGGCAACACAGGCGCCGGACTTGTCCGGGAGCGGTGACAATCGCGTATGGAACAGATCCGAGTCGGGATTGGGGTCAGGCTCCAGGTACAGGTTGGGAAAATCGCGGACCCGCGCCTCAGTCATGGCCGCGGCATGTCCGTCCGGCCAGACGGCGAGGACCGGCAAATCGACGAGCGGACCCGTGACGCCCGTCAGCTCATCCCGGTGGAATTCCGCTTCGTGATCGTTCGTGAAGCGGTCGAAGGCCGTGTAATGGAGTTGCGGCATGCCCGTGAATTGAAGATTCCCCGATTCCGCCGTGAGCGTGAATTGGGCGAGGTCCTTCTGTTCCGGCAGGCCATAGCGATATGCCACGCCGTCATTGTAGGCCGCCAGCTCAAGGTCCCATTGGGTGCCATGAGCATCGATCAGGTGCACGGATGCCCTCGCGCACCGGTTCAGCACTTCCTTCGCTTTGCCCCAGGGCAGTGTAATTGTCTCTTCGATCGTGCTCTGTTCGATACGCTGCAACTTCGCCGCGCCGGACAATTCGCCGCCTTCGGCAAGGCGGACTGCGAGGGAGAGGATGTCGATCAGGGGGCGGTCGTTGCGCGATATCTTGAGCTGCAGGCCGTTCGCCGGGTCGTCGATGCCGATGAGTTCAATGACGTTTGTCCCGTCGGGGGAGCGCAGTCTGAGCGGGTCGGCGGCGTTCATGCGCGCCGCCGCCAGCAGAAGCATGCAGGCCAGGGCGGACATGAGGATTCGGCGAAGCCGCCCGCAGGGCGTGCCTTCTGGCGCGTACCGAAAAACACAGTTCGATCTCGACCCGTTGCTTGCCCCTGCATCCTGCTTCATGGCCGTCCGTCTCCCGTGATGTCATGACCCGCTTTCAGTAAGAACACGGTTCAGTATGATGGCTGCGGCACGCCGCTGGCAACAAGGCCCTGCAGCGGACGGCGGGAAGCACACCGCTTTTGCGCGTTCCGGATTAAAGCGGGTCCGGGCGGAGTTACTGCGGGTGATGGATTTCGGCCGCCGCAACGCCGCGGAAGCGCGTCGGGAAGCGTGTGGGCGCGGCTAATCAGTGAAAGGAGGCACTATGCAGAACTTCACGCCCTGCTTGTGGTTCGACAGCCTTGCCGAGGAGGCTGTGGATTTCTATGTGACTGTCTTCCGGAATTCAGAGATAACGGGCCTCACGCGATATACCGAAGCGGGGGCGAAGGCCTCCGGAAAGCCGGTCGGAACCGTGATGACAGTGGCGTTTCAACTGGATGGAAATGAGTTCCTGGCATTGAATGGAGGCCCGGAATTCAAGTTCACACCGGCGGTCTCCTTCATCGTGAACTGCGAAACGCAGGAGGAGATCAACCGCCTGTGGGAGGCCCTGTCCGAAGGCGGGGCGCCGATGGACTGCGGCTGGATTCAGGACAAATACGGCGTCTCATGGCAGATTGTCCCGCGGGCCTTGGGTGAAATGCTCAAGGACAAAGACCTGCGCAAGATCGAAGCGGTCCTGCGTGCGCTCATGGGGATGAAGCGGCTCGACATGGATGCGCTCAGGCAGGCGTACGAACAAGGCTGAACGTAGGTGCTCCCGATTCGGCTGGCACGGCGAGTCCGGGTTCGGCTCCCTTCCTTCCGGAAGCAGCCTGCCTCACTGCTTGGGCGCCTGATTGTACTGGTCCCACTGGCGCGCCGCCGCCGCGTCTTCTGCAGCGCCATTGTGAATCCAAAGGCGATAGCGAAGGAGAATGGGCTTATCCCTGGGCATCGGGACGAGTTTGCCGCCCGGATACAGGGGCTGAAAGAAGTTCAAGTCGGGATACTTTCTCCACTCCTGCGGATAGAGTGGGTTGCCCGCGTGTTGAAGGATGGCGAGCCCCGCGCGCGCGTTGCCTCCGGAGAACATGGCCGAGTAGTCCGCCCACGCGCGTTGTGGCCGGGCCTCGGGCGGATCCGTGTGGAAAATAATCTCTTGTCCTTTGGCCGGTGCCATCCGAATATTGAAGCCGCTGTACCCGGCGTCCAGGCGCCCGCAGAATTCCAGGCCCTCGACGAGCGCGGTCAGTGTTATCTCGAAGTCAATTATGCGGCCGAGGCCATTTCGGGAAAACACGCGGATGCTTACGGCCTCGGACACGACCGGCGTCTTATCATCCCACTTCCAGACGTTCTCTGCGGTGATCGATGCAGCACTTTCCTCGGTTGTCACGCGCGGCTTTCCCACGGGCCGCGCCCAGATTCCGCGCACGGCGAAGAGGTCGCGGTCCTCGCCGTGCCACCGGATCGTCGCCCAGGCCCAGTTCACCGCCCGGTGATGCGGATGATCCTTGGGATAGTCTTCAGTCAGCAACTGGCCATCCAATCCGTACAGCGCGCTGACATAGTCCCCCCGGGCGAATTCCGGGCCGAGCCCTCCGGGGACGGCGGTGGCCCCGTGGTGATAGCGCAGGACGGGCGTTCCGCTTTCGCTTACATCGATGAAGCCGTCGCCTTCCGAATACTGGAGCGTTGCAGCTGAGGCCGGTTCTGCAAGCGCGGACCCGGAGCAGAACGCCACGAGCATGCACAGCGCTGCAAGCGCGGCACGGAGCGCCTGTAGGGATGTCAGAATTATCTGCATGTTGCTGACTCCATTTCAGATGCTTGTGTCGGGAACGGGGGGTGTGTCCGGTGCTCAGGTGGGACTTCCAGCCAGATCGTAGCGCACGGGGGTGGCATGCCATCCGGCCCAGCGCTTCTCCCAATAGAGATTGTGCAGGCGGATGGAGATTTCTCCGGCGCCGGAGGGCTCGGAAAGTACATGGCTGTCCACGCTGCGCACGGGCATGATGCTGCCGGCCGTTGTGGTCATGAAGACTTCCTGGGCCGCGCGCAGTTCGTCCGCGTGGACCCGGCGGCAGACCGCCGGAAGGCCCAATTCCCGGCAGAGTTCCAGCACGCTTTGGCGCGTGAGCCCTTCGAGACAGCCCGAGTCGGGGGTCACCACGGCGCCATCGACGATGGCAAAGATGTTGGCGCCGGTGGCTTCCGCGAGGTATCCGTCCGCATCCGTCAGCACCGCCCATTCCGCCCCGCGGTCGCCGGCCTCAAACAAGGCCATCTGCATATCGAGCCAGTGAAAGTTTTTCGCCCTCGGATCGACTGCGCGCGGCGGAATGCGGATGCGGTCACGGCTGACAATGAGGTCAATGCCCCGCGCGCGCTGATCATCATCGAACATGAACACGAAGTTCGTGGCAAACGCATAGAAGCGGTTCTCGAACTTGTCCGGATCAACCATGTCGTTCCGGCCCATCGGCGGAAGGCCCCGGGTCACAGTCCACCAGACGTAGGCATCGCGCAATCCCGCGCGCGCCACGACTTCGTGGAGGATCGCGGCCTCTTGTGCGGTGTCGTACGGGTTGCGGACGCGAATGGCGTCACATGCCCGGGCGAAGCGGGCCTGATGCTCTTCGAGCCGGAAGAACATGCCCCGGCTGACGCTCACCACGTCGTACACGGCGTCGGCATGAAAGAGGCCGGCATCGACGAGCGGTATCGAGGCCTCCAGCAGCGGACAGAAGCGGTCCGCGACAAAGGCCGCCCCGAAGGCATAATCCGGGTCAGAAACCTGTTGTGCGTGATCGGGATGGGTGAACATGATTTCCTGCGCTCGGATAAGTTCCATGAGTAATCCCCTTTCTCCGGTTTCCGGCGGAACGGCTGCCTTCCTGCAAGGTTCCACATTGCTTCCACAATCCTGCATCGTCCGGGCTGATGAGGCTGTCCTGCATGATACTACGGAAGCTCGTAGCGTGTCAGTCCGTCAAAGGTGCAGGCGCCCTCCGAGGCAAAGAGGCCGACTCGGGATTCCGGCCAATTCCCTTCGGTTTCTCCCAACTCACGCCCTTCGGCGAAAAACACAACCCTGTCCTTCAGCTTCACTGTCCGCAGATTATAACCGCTGCTCGATGCGTCGTGCGCCCGGTGGATGCGGGGCCGGACACTAAACGACGCCTTAGGCAAATCCTGCCCATTTCGTTTGCCCGTAATCGTGAGCCGGGTGAAACCGGCATCGGCGAACGCCATCAGGTAGTTCCGGTCATCGATGTACACGGGATAAATGCCGCCCGATTTTTCTGCCTGGATCTGGGTGGCGAATTCGTATTGGGGGAGCAGATCGCCCTTGAAGAGCGACTGCCCCGCATGGAGGGTTAGTCCGTTCTTGCCGCCCGACTTGGCGTGTTCGGTCCGGCCCGTCCAGGCCTGAATATTGGTCCCCCATTCGTCCCAGCCGCGTGTCCAGATGAAACTCTCGAAGGAGGCAGAAGCCCCGGCAGCAAAGAGGCCGGGGGCACCCGCCGAGCCGCCGGTAATGCGCGCCTGGGGAAAGTCCAGGAGACGTTCATCGAGAAGGATCCTGAAATTACCTTCGTTGTTTTCGACCCGCAGCGTGTGCGGTCCGCGCCAATTGAAGTCGCGGGGCAGGGGAAGCACGTGTTCTTTTGAGCGTTTGTTCCGGCGGAAGGAACGGAATGCCACTCCCTTCTCCCGGTCAATTCCGATGCAAAGCGAAGCACCCTGGCCATTGTCCCACGCGAGAAGGCCCAGGCGTCCGGCAGCATCGCTCTGCGTCCGGAAGACCGTTTCGAGGAGGTAACTGCGCGCGGCCGGTACGCGTGCCCGGGCGAAGGCGGGTACGGAATCGATGTCCGCATGCAGTGCGCCTTGTTGCTTCTGCCAGGTCCCAATCGTATCCCACCGGCCGGCGATCGGTTCTTCTCCCTGGAACAGATCCCGGAAAGAGGGGAGGGCGGGATGGGGGTGATAGCCCGGAGTGGCGGCGCTGCTTGGACCTTCCACGTAGAGTTCATTCCCGAGGAAATGCACGCGGTCGATGCATTGCGATCGCCGGTCGTGATCCGCAAAGTAGACGAGCCACCACTCGATGCCGTTGGGCCCGCGCACGAGACTGGGTTGGCCGCAATTCTTGACTTCAGGCACCGCCGCGTCCGGTTCGATGGCGGCGTGTTTCGGATCCCGGTTGGAGCGCAGCACGGGAAACGCATACTTGCTGTCGTTCGAGAAGGCAAGGGGCGATACGGCTTCGGCGACGCCAAGCGCGTAGTGTCCGAATCGCGGGCTCGTGTGGTTGGCGTTGTAAACCATGTAGTACTGGCCCCGGTACATGCTGACATGGGGGCCCTCGTTGACCCGGAAGTTGAACGGTTTGTCGAGGGTTTCCCAGGTGTTTTCCATTGCCGTGAGCAGGGGCTTGGGTTCGCCGGTCAACGCGCCGGAATGCGTCATGGGCTGCCCCCAGATGACGTTGCCCGCGCTGAACTTAACGCTGTAGAAGTAGAGGTCGCCGCCTTCATCCTGGAAGCACTGGGGATCGATTCGGCCATCAAAGGGGAGATCTGTGTTTGGCTCGCGGTAGGGCCCCGCGGGGGCGTCGGCGGTGGCGTGCCCGATCTGGCGCAGTTCTCCGTGGTTCACCGACCAGAACAGATGAAAGGTGCCGTTCCGCAGCAGCAGGTCGCAGGCGTGGATATTGTCATCCGTGGCGGCCGGGCCGGTGGCCCAGGCGTTGTGCATCGAGAATGCGTGCTCGGGTCCGGCCCAATGTACGAGGTCGTCCGAGGTGTACATGGCACCCGACGTTCCCACCCCCATGAGGTAGTACGTGCCGGCGTACCTCAGGACCCCGGCATCGGCCACCCCCGGCAAAATCGGATTTGGCGCGCCGAGCAACAGGACGCCCGTAAGAAACAGATGCAGACTGCTCACTGCCGCGCTCTCCGGTGTGCAAGCCTGAGTGGGATGCGCCTATCGGGAGGATTCCGTCAGTTTGCGAATCAACGCGACCTCCTTTTCAGCATACGGGGATCCATCCTTCCGGAACACATCGTGGAACCACGGATTCGGCTCTTCCGTGTATTTCTTCTCCCAGGAATCCCACGGATAAATCGTCTGCGAGCGGCCGCTGACGAGGCCCCAGTTGATGGCGCCCACGTTCTGTTCTTTGAAGTACGGCAGGATTGTTTCGAAAGTGGAACCGCTGCCCCGCGACATGTATTCGGTGCACAACAGGGGCCGTTTCGCCTGTTTGAGCCATTCCACGGCCTTCTTTGCGCCCGGAAGCGGAGCGTACGTATGAAACGTGATGATGTCCGACTGTTCGAGCATCAGTTTGTCCAGCGGATGTGTTCGTCCGCCCACGTTCAGCCAAACGCCTGCGGTGAGCGGTTGGGAAGGATTCACTTCTCTTGCCCAGGCAAAGAGGTTGCCCAACAGGGCCAGGTGCGCCTTCTCCTTGTCCCGGAGCTTCCAGCCTTCGTCGTAGCGCGAGAGATTCCCCGGCTCGTTCAACAAGTCCCACCCCAGAACGCGGCGATCCTCCTTGAAGCGCGTCAATACTGCCGTGAGATAGGGCTTGAGTTCGGGGTACCGCGCGGGATCTTTCTGTATGTCAATGTGCGGGGATTGAACCCAGCGCGAGTTGTGGCGTCCCGGCACGGGTTCTTCCTGCGGGCCGAGTTTCGGCCGGGGATCCCAGCAACTGTCGAAGAGAACAAACAGGGTTCGAATGCCGTGTTTGTCCGCGATCGAGAGATAGCGGTCCAGACGCTGTTCGAAACCCGCGGGATCCGCTTTCCATGCCATGTCGTGCAGGAAAACGCGTATGACGTTGAAGCCGATGCCGGCCGCCCAACCCAGTTCGCGGTCGATCGCCTCCGGATCAAAAGTCGCGGCCTGCCACATCTCAAGCTGGCTCGATGCGGTGCTGGGCACGAAATTGGCCCCGGTCATCCAGGGTTGATCCGCGTGCCACTTGTTCGCCCGTTCGGCGCTCCAGCGGCCCTGTTCCGAGTCCCAGCGGACCTCATCGGGTCCGGCAAACGCGGAAGTACAGGCGAGAAAGGCCGCGACAATCGCCACGCCTGAATGGCAGATCGAAAAGGCGCTGCTGTCCAAGAATCCGGTCATCCGAGGTCCTCCCGTGAATCGTTCATTCAGGCGCCTGAGCGGGCGCCTGCCCGTCTGTGGTTTCCATGTCCATGTCATGCCGGATACGCACTCAGAAGCAAGAGGTTCGCCGCTACACTTTCCAGGGCTGGCGATAGGGGGTCGTAATCCAGGCAGGGTCGCAGGATGCATCGGCGAACGCCAACTTGTCCGGATCCCATTTGATGGGCTGCCGGTGATAATACGCCAGGTTCATCAAATGGCAGCAGATGGCGCTGTGGCCGCCGATTTCCGCGTTCGTGATAGGTTCTTTGCGCGATTCAACGCAGTCCAGAAAGTTCTTGATGTGGTCCCGGCTTTCGTAGAGTTTGAGTGTCGCCTTGCTCAAGTATTCTTTTTGCACAAGATCCAGTGCGGCGTTGAGCGAACCGCCGTCCTCGCGTTTGGCGAAGCCTGCGATCTTCTTCCCATTCAGCCAGAACTCGAATTGTCCGCGGCTCACTCTCGCTTCGCCTTCAGTGCCGAAGAAGTGTGCGTCAAATCCATCGCCCACCTGGGTGACTGTGACGCCGTTCCTGTACGTCATGACCGCGCCGCGCAGGTCGGTTGCCTTTTCCGGCGGCCGGACTTCAATCGGCCCGCTGGCATCCATGTCGAGTCCCCATTGCGCAATGTCGAAATGATGCGCGCCGAAATCGCACACGCCGCCGCCGCCATATTCGGAATAGGAGCGCCAGTTCGGGAAGTGGTCGTGAACGCCGCGGGGACTCAGCACGGAGTTGTACGGGCGCAGGGGTGCCGGGCCGAGCCAGAGGTTCCAGTCCAGACCGGGTTCCGCCGCTTCCTCCGGCAGGTCGCAGGGCCGTCCGGGGTCTCCCACTTTGCACGTGACGCGCTCCACTTTCCCGATCATGCCGTTGCGGACCAGTTCGCAGGCCACGCGGAATTCCGTCATCGATCGCTGCATGGAACCGGTCTGGAGGATCCGGTTGTGCTTTTTGACCGCGCGCATCACGGCGATGGCCTCGTGAATGTTGTGGGTCAGCGGCTTTTCGCAGTAGACGTCCTTGCCGCTTTCGAGCGCTGCGATGGTCGGAATGGCATGCCAGTGATCCGGCGTCGCGATGCAGACCGCATCGAGGTCCTTGCGCTCAATGATTTCCCGGAAATCATTGCAGGCCTTGCACTCGGCGACGCCGAACTCGGGGTGCGACTTGTAGTACGACATCACCCGCCGCTGCGCCGCGCTTCTGCGGGTGGAGTCCACCTCGCACACCGCCAGCACCCGGCAACGCTTGTGGTACAGGAAGGAATCGAGGAGGCCCTTGTTCTGGATGCCCATGCCGATGAAGGCCATGTTTATCAGTTCATTCTTTACGACCTTCGCGGGCGTGACGCATGCCGGCAGGACGAGCGGAGCCAGTGCGGCGGCGGCCGTCTTTTCGATGAAGGAGCGGCGTGTAATCTTCATAACTTCTCCCATGGCGTTGTCACCCGTGAGTTCACCACACGAGCGTGGTTTGACTAATGGCCGGCGCTGTGACCGGCCAGCACAATTTCCGGCCATCGTCCAGCTCCGCTTCCAGATAATACTCTATTGTGCCCTCGGACTGGGCGGGCAGGCTGCCCCGGTAGGCATGACGGTTCCGATGCGTTGCCGGGACCTTCCGGTACCCGCCCTCTCCCAGGGGTCGCCAGTACAGGCTGAGCCCGGCGCATTCCCGGTCCGAGAGCACAAACGCACGCAATTCCTGCGTTTCCCCGGCGTTCATCTGCGCGCAGCGTGACGAAACGAAGATGCGGGGCGCGCCGCGGTAGGCCGTGCTGACGGCGGCCGACTCCGGGAGGGGCCGCCCCAGGAGCTGCTCGATGGCTCCATCCTGCGAAGACACGATGTGTTTGCGCATGCCGCTTTCGATGCTGGCGATCGTGCCGAGTTCGCCGGGCGACTTCGCACACTGGAGATAGGCCCGCATCATGTCCTCGTAGTTGCGCACAATTTCGAGGCGGAGCGGCAGTAGTCTTTCTTCGGCAAATGCCCGGGCCTTGTCTGCCGGCGCGATTGTTCCCGCTTCCTCCATCATCGCTCTCAGGCGCTCTGCCAGCACCCAGGTGCGCACCCGCAGTTTGGTGGCGCGAATCATGTTGAGCCAATAGTCGAAGCGGTCCAGATTGCCGGCGCCGGCGATGCGCGGACGGATGTGCTCCATCTCGATCATGGGGGCGAAGTATGTCTCTATCTGTTCATCCGATGTCTGGCGTCCTTGTTCAATCAGCACGTTGATACGGAGATGGCCGGCATCAAATCTCTGAATCGTGCGGCCGGTTTCGCCGCCTGCGTCGCCTCCAAAGAGGTCGCGCCCCCAATTTACCCAGAAGTCTTCGGACTTCGGAGCTTCGCCATTGAACTCCCAGCCGGCCTGGGACAGGGCCATAATGTTCGGCGCTATGGCGGCGGTTCGCCAGTGGATCGCCATCATCCCTTCGCAGGCATAGCGGCGTGCATCCGCCGAGTTTGCGAAGATGCGATCGACCCAAAGCTGGAGGTCCCAACACGTACAGCAGTGTGCGCCGGCGGTGCCGTCATCCTCGGCCCAGCCGATCACCCACTTGGGCCGTCCGCTCATGGCGCCGAAGTACGTCTCCACGGGGTCCCGCCCCACGGAAGTGTTGATCGCCGAGCAGGCCCAGCTCTTGGGCGTGCGCTTGTCCGTCCAGGAGGCATCGTCGGGTGTGCCCAGCCGCCAGCCGCACGTGGCAAAGCCAAACGGCGCCCCGACGGCCTTGGCAGACGCCTGGGCGAGCGCCAGATCGCGCTCGACGTTTTCCCGCGTCGTAATTTCCCAGCCTTTGCAGCCGGGTTCCATGCCCAGCCAGGTTTCCGGCGTCCAGAACCAGTAGTAGTCCACGGGCATCTTGCGCATCAGGCGCAGGAAGATGCCCTCGTACAAGCGGCGCAGGACCTCGGGATCGTCCTTGCTTTCCCCGCGCGCCTCGAGCCGGGCGGCGACCTCTTTCGGGACGCCGAGCGGGACTTCGGTGCCCAGGCAGGTCTTCACGCCCAGGCGCCGGGCATGTTCGAAGACCGCTTTCTGAAAGTCCCCGTATCGATTGAACATTGCGGTGGCCGCGTCTTCGGTCTTGGGCCAGTCAAGGCAGTCCAGCATGTAATCCGGGCCGTATTCGTCCTGCTCAAAGAGCTGGCCGGCGCCGGCGGCATACTGGCTGGTCGGAAAGGGGGTCACGGCCCAGCCGCGCCGGGAGGTAACGACGCCAGCCTCGTAGCCGGAGCGGACATTGCCCTGCGCGTCGACCTCTTCGGGCAGGCCGATCCAGACATTCGCCTCCGGGCCGGCGCTTGGATTCCAGCTCGGGTACGTGTGCAACCCGATGAAGTTCATTCGCATCTTCGCCATCTGCGAGAGCACGCTCTTGTAGTCGTGGGCGTTCCACCAGTCCGGGCCGACGGAGAAGTCGTGAAAGGGCTGCAGGCCGCGCAAGTCAAAGCGCGGTTTGCCCAGTTCCTGCATTTCCGGGAGGCCGCCGCTCAGGGGAGCATCCGGCAGAACGTCATCGTCCGGGCCGAAGCGCACGCTCAGTTTCTCCGCGAAGCGGTACGCCCCGTAGAGCACGCCCATCTCATCCCCGCCTATGATCCACCAGAGGTGATCGTCTCCAAGCGTCACGCTCTTCAGGAGGAATTGTTGTGGCCCCAGGTCCCGGCCGAGTTCGCCGCAGAACACGGGGTCGTTACGGGTTGCCACAATCCGGCTGCCGGAGGCTGTGTCCCGCTTGAGCTCCAGCAAGGCGCCCGTGCGCAGATAGACATATCGTCGCACTTCATCGGCCGCCAGCCGCTCCAGTGCGGAAGCGTCTTTCCGGAGGACGATGCATTCCGGTTCCGCGCCCTGGGCCTTGCCCGCGCCCAGGGCGATCAGCAGCACCACGAGAGTGCCCGGCAAGCAGACGTGCATGTGTCTTTGCGCGACCCTGGCGAATGTCATGTGAGCATCTCTCTCCCGAAGGTTCTCCGGAGCGCATCGGCCTTCGCGGTCCCGGAGCGCTGGGCCGTGGAAGGCACCTCTTCCTGTCTTGTCGTTTTCTGCTTCCTGTCCGGGTTCGACCCGAGGCAGTGTGCTCCCGCTTCCAATGTGAAGAGCCTTACCGCGCGTCGAGCTGATAGCATGCCGCTTCTTCAGCGTTCCTGACAAGCAAGCGTCCATGCGCGATGACCGGATGATTCCAGGTCTTTCCTTCCATGGCCTTGAAACGCGACAACTCATTATAGGCCTCGGGAACGGCCCGGACGAGCATGACTTCGCCGCGCTCGCTCAAAACCAGCAGCAGGTCCATGTCCGCGAGCAGCAGCAGTTGTCCTCCGCATCGGCCGCTGGTCCAAAGGACTTTGCCATTCGCGGGGTCCATGCACGCGAGCCGGGTACCGTCAAAGCCGTAGCAGTAATTCTCGTGCAGCACAAAGTCATTGAAATACGGCCGGAACTTCCGGCTGGTATAGACCTCTTCCGCGTTCCAGGCGGCAGCGTTCTTCTTGATGCGCAGCAGGCGCGTGCCCATGATGCCCGTGGCGCCCAGGAGAACGCCGTCGCCGCTCTGGCCTTCTTCCGGAACGCTTCGCGCCGCGATGTCCAGCACGAGCGGCTGCACAATGCGCGAATCGGCCGTGATCTTCCAGGCGTGCTCCCACAGGAGCGCTCCCGAGTCCGTGTCAAACGACTGGATGCCGGCATCGCTTGCCATGAGCAGTTGCGGCACACCCGCCAGGAGCGCGATCTGAGGCGAACTGTAGCCGGCCGTCTTCCAGCCGGAGGTCCAGAGGAACGCGCCTGAATTGCGATCGAGCGCGGCCACGTTCTTGCCTTCGTCTCCGCCGGTGAATACGAAGACGCGATCACCCGCCACGAGTGGCGAGCTCGAGAAGCCGAAACCGAGATGCGTGTTCCCCGGATTCGTTGCGAGATCCTGTTTCCAGATCGTGGCGCCCGTGGCGGCGTCCAGACATTGCAGGACGCCCGTCGCGCCTTGCGTGTAGAGGCGGCCCCGGTCGAACGTGGGGGTTGCGCGGGGCCCGTCGCCGTTGCCGTCATTGTGCCTTGTCTCAGTCCGGTTTGCCCAAACCATCTCGCCAGTTTCGGCGCGAAGGCAAGTCACGAGCTCGTCTTTTCCGCGTTGTTCCTGTGTGAATACATAGTCGCCGATCGCCACGAACGACGACCACCCGGCCCCGACTTTCCTGCGCCACAGCTCGCGGGGCGGGGTGGACCAGTCCGTCGCGAACTGAACGCCAAAGAGGCGGCCGTCCCGTTTCTCGCCCCGAAAGCCAGGCCAGTCTCCGGCGACGGCGTGCGCGGGCAGGTCCGCCGTTCTCTGAACTTCGGCCGCCTGCGGCGCCGGCAGATCTTCCACGGCAGCCGTGTTCCAGCGCCAGGCCAGATGGGGAACCATGCTGCCGCTGAAGCCGTTGACCCGCACCGCAGCCGAGCCGGCCACGACAAGCAGAAGGAAACCCACGCACAGCCCGCGGCGCAGCGGCCAACGCAATCGCCCGGTGAGTGCGAGCAGGGCCGTCAGGCCAATCGTCATGGCGGGCATCGCAAACATCAGCAGGAAGATGCCGTCGCGTCTTTGTCCATACACGACGCCTGCACAGGCCAATACAAAAAAGACCACCCCAAGGACGCGGTCCCATCGCGGCGCGCGGCTGAACGCGAGCCACCAGAGGATCAGCAGCAGGGATGCGGCCAACGGCGCGACGCCCATGCCGATCACTGTGCCTGCATTCGTCGCATTGGCGAGGATGATTGTGACGGAGGCTCCCAAATGCAGGAGCACGATGAGCACCGCGGGCCACAGACGGAGCCGCAAGGGGCACGGCTGTTCTGCTCGCGTTGCGTTCTCGGAGCATTCGGACTGCGTGGTTCCTTTGTGCATTACTTCTTCCCTATGCTGGAATGTTCTTATCAGACACTGCAGGCCGCCACCCGAAGCTGCAGCCGCTGGAAGGCGGGGATGCGCAGCCGCCCGGCAGAAGGCCCGCCCCGGGCCGGGCCCTCAGACTCCCGTCTCCAACCCGGTCCTTTGACTGCGTCAAGCCCCGATCGGTTACTCCAAGAGTCGGATTCAGACTTCGGGACGGTTGCCCAGTTTCTCCCCATCGCCTTTGAACTGCTATGCTGAAGGGGGCCTTCCGGGATGGCTCATAGAAGGCGGTTCCGGGCCTGGCCGCGCATGATTTCAGCTACGCAATCGGGGACTGCGAAGGGACAAAGGATTCTTCCATGATTATCGGAGCGTTGTTGTTGCTGGCGGGCGCACTGAGCACGGGGGCGGTCGAGGGCGTGGAACAGTTGCCGGTGGCGGGAAACACGGAACTGAAGGCCTGTACGGGTGACTGGCTCGTAGACGGCGAGGTCCGACCTGCCGGAGCCTATCGAAGCGCTGACGGGCGCGATGTGTATTTGGCCAACGGCCTGGTTTCGCGCAGGTTTCGGATGCAGCCCAATGCCGCCACGGCCGGGCTCGATGACCTGCGCACTGGCAAGGCCCTGTTGCGGGCGGTGAAGCCCGAGGCGCGGCTGCGGGTTAACGGGGTGGACTATCCCGTGGGCGGTCTTCTGGGCCAGCCGAACAACGCCTACTTGAGCGAGGAGTTCCTCGATTTGCTCACCGCCGACCCGGGGGGCTTGCGCTGCGTCGGGGTCGAAGCCCTGCCCGTCGAAGCGCGGATGGGCTGGAATCAGGCGCGCCATGGTGCGCCCGGCAGCGCGTGGCCGCCCAAAGGCGCACATCTGCGATTTGATTACACAACGCCCGAGGGCGTTGCGGCATCCTTCGCGGTCTCCGTCCATTATGAGTTGTATGACGGCCTGCCCGTGTTCTGCAAGTGGCTGACCCTGCACAACAGCGGCGCGGCGCCGATTGTGCTGGAGACGTTCACGAACGAAATCCTGGCCGTGGTGGAGTATGGCTCAACCGTCGAAAGCCGGGACATGGCCCTTCAGACGCCGAATCTCTTTGTGGAAACCGAGTATGCGTTCCTTGGAATGGGGGCGTCCGATTCTTCGAAGCACTCCGTGTTCTGGATGGCGGATCCGGAATACACCACACAGGTGAATTATGAGTTGAAGACTCCGTGCTTGTTGGAAACCCGCCCGGAGATGGGCCCGGCCGAGACGATTGCGCCCGGGGGCGATTTCGTCTCGTTCCGCACCTTCGTGATGCCGCTGGAGGGCTATGACCGCGAGCGCAACGGGCTGGCACAGCGCCGTTTCTACCGCACGGTGGCGCCGTGGGTCACGGAGAATCCGTTGATGATGCATGTGCGCTATGCGGACCGCAAGACGGTTTTCAAGGCCATAGATCAATGCGTCGACACCGGTTTTGAGATGGTTATCCTGACCTTCGGCAGCGGATTTGATCCCGAGGACACTTCGGACCGCAATCTGAACAGGATGACCGAATACAAGGACTATGCCCGATCGAAAGGCATCGAAATCGGCGGCTATTCGCTGTTGGCCTCGCGGCACATTGACGAGGCGAACGACGTGGTCATGCCGGAAGGGAAGAAGCCCGCGTTCGGGGCTTCCCCCTGCCTGCTGAGCGAGTGGGGCAACACGTACTTCGACAAGCTGGGCGCTTTCTTCGAGCGCACGGGCTTCACCCTGCTTGAACACGACGGTTCGTATCCCGGCGACCTGTGCGCCTCGACATCCCATCCCGGCCACACGGGGCTCGCCGATTCACAGTGGAAGCAGTGGAAGCGGATCACTTCCTTCTATCATGGATGCCGCGAAAAGGGCATCTATCTCAATGTGCCCGACTACTATTTTCTCTCCGGGTCGAACAAGACCGGCATGGGCTACCGCGAGACGAACTGGTCGTTGCCGCGCGCGCAACAAGTCATCCATACCCGCCAGAACATTTTCGATGGCACCTGGGAGAAGACGCCTTCCATGGGTTGGATGTTCGTGCCGCTCACGGAATATCACGGCGGCGGCAAAGCGGCCACGATCGAACCGCTTGACGAGCACCTCGACCACTATGAGCGGATGCTGGTGTGCAACCTCGCCTGCGGCGTACAGGCCTGCTACCGCGGACCGCGCCTCTACGACACCGAACGCACGCGGGACATGGTGGCCAAATGGGTGGGCTGGTACAAGACGTATCGCGACATACTCGAGAGCGACATCATCCACGGCCGCCGCGCGGATGCGCGGGACGTGGATTGGATGCTGCATGTCAATCCCAAGCTCGAGTGCAAGGGCCTGTTGGCCGCCTTCAATCCGCTGAAGGAACCGGTTACGCGGACGATCGCCGTACCCTTGTATTACTCCGGGTTGAAGGACACGGCCGAAATAAGTGTCGAAGGCAAGGATCCCCGGGTGATTTCGCTCACGCGCGACTACGCCGTGAACGTGGAATTGACGTTGGCAGCCGAGGGATTCACCTGGGTCGTGTTCAAGTAGTCGGAAGAAGCCAAGAGCCGAATCCGGGCTGTGAATCGACAGGCCCCGGGTTGAGGCGATGATGCGATGCCATACCGCCTTTGGCCAGGGGCAAGCGGATGGGCGTCGCAGATTCTGGCAAAGTGCGGCGGGCAATGCACGGAGTTCCATGCAGCCTATTGGCACCCGTCACCCCGGGTTTAATATTTCCGATATAATGAAAAATAAGAAAATAGGCCGTTGCGCAATTCACCTGAACGTGCTAGCATGCTTTGACCGCAACGTGGATTGCGGGAGAAACTTGGACCTTGTTGGCATCGTGTAAGAAAGGGATTGGTTTACGGATTGAAACAACGGGAGATAAGTACGCATGAAGAAGGCATCAAAAGGTTTTACGCTGATCGAGCTGCTGGTGGTGATTGCCATTATCGGCATTCTGGCCGCTATCTTGTTGCCGGCACTCGCCCGCGCGCGCGAAGCCGCGCGGCGGTCCAGTTGTGCCAACAACCTTAAGCAGCTGGGGCTCGTCTTCAAGATGTACTCCAACGAAAGCAGCGGCATGAAATTCCCGACGATGTTGCGGACGCTGCCGAACACCGCGGTGGGCGGCGTGTATTGCAGCGTGGCCAACAACATCAACCAGTTCTTTGACGGCAAGTCGGTCTATCCGGAATACATGAGCGACTGGAAGATCATCATCTGCCCGTCGGATGCCGACGGCCAGCAGCAGGCGGAGAAGTTCACGGAGAGCGGCGTGGTGGATCCGTGCCGTTTCTGGGAAGTTTCTTATACGTACTATGGCTGGGCGCTGTACATCAAGGACATTCTCAAGCAAGGCATGGACCAGAATGCCCTGGTGGGCAATGCGTACGAACTGTTTGACGGGGGCTTCATGGGTGCGCTCGCGCTCACGGTCGTGAACAACACGGATCTCACGGGCGCGAACTTCGACAAGGACATCCCCTTCACGAACGAACAGAACGAGAGCAAGACGGTGTTCCGCCTGCGGGAAGGCATCGAGCGCTTCTTCATCACGGACATCAACAATCCCGCGGCCAGCGCCAAAGCCCAGAGTGAAATCCCGGTTCAGTGGGATACGGTCTGGACGCCGGCCAACGGCAGTTTCAGCTACTTCAGCCACATTCCGGGCGGCGCGAACGTCCTTTACATGGATGGCCACGTCACTTTCGTGAAGTATCCGACGGAATGGCCGGTGTGCCGCGCCATGCCGCAGTTGATGGATGCGTTTGGTTGATTCCTGAGTGCAGGACCGGGTCCAAGGAATGGATGTAGACTGATTCTAGAAAACGAGAGATTGGGGCGCGCAGCCGATGTGGTTGCGCGCCCTTCGTATTTCATCACGTTATGAGATGCGGGCTTGCGGTTCTTCGTGATCAAGTGCCCGATACGACGATCGGGCTGTCACGGGAGAAACGTGTTCAGGACTTTCATACTCCCTGCCCGGTTGCGGGCAGGCTGAAGGAGTTGCGTACGTATAGGTGCTCCCCGCGCAATGAGATCCCGTTCCGCATGATGTTGTTCTCTGTAACGATATGGCCGGGCCTGGGCTGAATGTTCGGGAGGTGCGGAAACCCGTAGATGGATGAAAAGGCCTCAAATGCGAGCGTCTCGCCCGGCGTTGCTTCCAAAACCACTTCATATCCTTCGCGCGGCAAGAGTTTGAAGTGGATGGAAAACGGCGCGTGCTTCGTCGAGACGGGCATAGCGTTGACGCTCACACTTGCAGGCGTTGGGCCTTGTGTCTGGCGCAGATTAACTTCGAAGGGGGCGTCATTGCTGGAGATTCGGAATGTGATGCGTCGCTTGCCGTCCAGGATCTCGTCCTTGAGGATGTCGCAGCGGATTCCGGTCAGGTCGCCGGCGACCGGCGCGGGCGCACGCAGGAAATGGTCGCCTTCTCTTCCCGGCAGCACGTCCTGTATCGCGGCGCGTGTGCCGTCCGGGAAGAACTGCTTCGTCCATTCATCGACCTTCGCGTCCTCGCTCAGCCAGAATGCCTGCTGAGTGTCGAGGTCCGCCGTGTAGATGACGGAATCCATCAAGGGGCGATCCTTGCTTGGTTTGCCGTTTGCCAGGCCCAGCAAGAGAAGGGCCACAGCGGCGGCAGCGGCCACGGGCCACGCGGCCCAGGCAAGCCGTACCCGGCCCAAGAGGGTCAGGACGGGCATGAGATTGAGGAGCAACAGGACCACGAGGACGGCCAGGATTGGCGAACCCAGGATGCTGATCATCCACATCATCTGCTGCCAGCCGGGTGGCAGGAGGCAGAGCGCGGGCGCTGCGAAGAGGCTCGCGAGGAGCAGGACGGGCGCGCCGGGGCCTTCTTCGCGGCGGCCCAGATAGAGCAAGCCAAGGCCGAGCGCCCCGAAGAGCACGGGCCATGTGAACAAGTAGCTGCCGCCGGGGAGGTATATGATGAGCCCGGCAAGCAGCAGGCAGAGCCAGGTCAGCGCTGCCGCGTGCAATTCCTCGGCGCGCAGCCTGCGGCTTGCCCACGCGTAGAGGGCGCCGGTCGTCGCGATCGCCATCAACCCGATGGCGCTGCAGAAGAGATTGCCGTCATAGAGGGCGCGGGGTTCCGGAATGTACGTGATCTTCACGAGGTAGAGGTGAAGCACATTCTGGAAACCGAAGGCCGCGGCAAAGAGGGCGGTCCCGAGCAGCGCGGCCAGCAGGGCGGCCACCGGAAAGAGCAACATGGACTTAAGATAGCCGCCGGCGGAGATCCGCCGTGTCAGGAAGCCAAGGACCATGACGGCGAGCAGCGTGGCGGCGGCCAGCAGGGCGAACGGGGTTGCGAGCCGCATCGGATACTGGACCAGATGGAAGCCAAGCGTGTTGAAGTAAATGTCGTTGGGGGACTGCAGGTTCAGTTGCGCGAAATCGACGTTTCCGAAGTGCCGGGATATCCCCATGATGTGCGCGCCGAAATGCTGGATGCTGTCCGGATTGATGTGGGCCGGCGAGTCGTTGGCCGTGTGATACCACATGAACTTGTCGATGTAGGCGACGTTGTAGCCCTTCATGCCGGCATTCTTGAATTTCGTGAAATCGCTTCCGAAGACAGAGGCTTCGTAGACGGCAAACATGAGGGAACTGGTGATGGGGAGCACCCCTTCCTGCCTGGCTTTGCGCAGTTCGGAGATGATCGCGCCATTCCCCGGAGAAGTCTCATAGATGAGCGCCGGCCCCTTGACCCCGCGCACGTCAAGCTCGTTCACGATGCCGATGTTCTGCGCCAGCGGATGGGTGCAGAAGCCGGAGGCGCCATAGCCGCCAACCTCCTCCGCGTCGGCAAAGACAAACAAGAGGTCGTTGCGCATGCGCGGTTGATTCATGAAGGCGCGGGCTGCCTCCAGCATGGAAATGCACCCGGACATGTCGTCCGTGGCGCCCGGGCCGTACGGAACCGAGTCATAGTGGGCGCTGAAAGCGATGGCGCCGGTGTTGGCCGTGCCGGGAATCCGGCCTATCACCGCCTGCTGGAGTTGAACGGAGTTGCCGTGAACCGCCGGCTTCGCCATGAATTCGGCCTCGACCCCCATCTCCTGCAACGTCTTCAGGATATACTGGGCAACCTGATCGTTGTTCCTGGACCCGGCCGGGTGCGAGGCCATCGAGCAGGCGAAGGCGTGCGCGATGGCGCGATGGGCGGAAAACTGGTCGCCGGGCGCGTCCTTTGGCGCCGCCTGAGGCGGCTGCAGCGAGGCAAGGGAGTAATAGGCCAACCCGATGACGAATGCGCACGCGAGAAACGCGCATAGTGCTGAACTTGGCTTTTTCAACGTCTTTCCTCCCTTGGGTGAGCTTGCGCAATCAGACACCGCGAGGTGCAATGTGGTTTCGCTCGTGCTGGGCAGCGCGGGAAGGGCAGGGCGGCCGCTCCGCCGGAGAATGGGGCCAGCTATCTGTTTCGTCCAGGACGGGGGCGCGGGAAACTTGCTTGGCGCCGCGCGGCGTAATATACTATCTACCAGTGTATGAATTGAAGGTTCCAACAGGAAAGGGAGGCGCAGCTATGGCCCTTGTAGTGCATCGTGCGATGTCGCGCCCCCGGTTTGACCGCTGAGGTTAGTGCAACTTCTTGCCTTCCAGCCGCCTATCCCGGGGTGGCTGTTCTTTTTTTCCAGCCTGTGAGTGTGCCATCGCACGTTTTCCGTCCATGCCCGAAACTGTATGCTATTTCATAACGGAGAACAGCAATGAGCATCATTCGTGATGACGATTCACTGGAGAGTTGTGCCTCCCCCCGAAGCGTGTTGGAGAAGCTCGGGTGGGACGCGCATTGGGCAAGCGAGTTTGGCCCGTTTCTTGAGCAGGGATTGACGCCGGCCCGGGTGACTTGTGAACATCGCGAGGCCTATGACGTGCTGGGGGAATCGGGCGAGCTGCGCTCGGAGATCTCCGGCCGCTTTCGCTTCGATCATCCCGTCCACACGGAATGGCCCGCGGTGGGCGACTGGGTGGCGATTGCGCCGCGTCCGGAAGAAGGTGCCGCAACGATTCACGCGGTGCTTCCGAGGCGGAGCCGCTTCTCCCGGAAAGCGGCGGGGGATCGGACGGAGGAACAAGTCGTTGCCGCAAACGTGGACATCGTCTTTCCGGTCAGCAGCCTCGATGGCGACTTCAACGTCCGGCGCATCGAACGCTATCTGACCGTGGCGTGGGACAGCGGCGCGCGGCCGGTTGTCGTGCTGAACAAAGCCGACCTCCGCGCCGACGTTGCCTCTTTCGTTTCCGAGGTGGAAAACGTTGCTTTCGGAACGCCGGTGATTCCGCTGAGCGCGGCCACCGGCCAAGGCCTGGAGGCGCTGCGCGCGATGTTGCCGCCTGGGGCCACGGGCGCGTTTCTCGGGTCGTCGGGCGTCGGGAAATCGTCGCTCGTAAATGCCCTCATCGGAACGGCGCGCCAAGCGACGCAGGCGGTGCGGGCGGACGACAGCCGGGGTAGACACACGACGACACATCGGGAACTGATCCCGTTGCCGAACGGCGGCCTGATCATTGACACGCCCGGCATGCGGGAACTCCAGATCTGGGCCGAGGATGACGGGCTGGGCTCGGCCTTTTCCGACGTGGAGGCGTTGGCGACGCACTGCCGTTTTGGCGATTGCACTCATGCGGGTGAGCCCGGCTGTGCGGTCCAGGCCGCGCTTGAAGATGGAACGCTGCAGCGGGATCGTTTTCGTAGCTACGCCAAGTTGCAGCGCGAAATCCGCTATCAGGCGCTGCGTCAGGAGCAGAGTGCCCGTCTAATCGAAAAGGATCGTTGGAAGAAGATCGCGAAGGAGATCAGGCGGATCGAGCGGGGCAAGGGCAACAAGTAACCGGTGAGTCGGAGGACGGGTCCGGCGCTTCCGTCGGACCCGTCTTCCGGCGCTCTGCCCGGCGCACACACCACAGGACTGAAAAGCGGCAGAAGGGGAGCGTTGATTCCGGCAGTTGATTTCCGTTGCCTGTCGGGCACAAAATCACTGTCCGGTACATGTATCCTTCGGGTCGCATCAAACTTATAAGGAGCGGGGCACATGAAGAGGCGAGGCTTTACCCTGATCGAGTTGTTGGTTGTCATAGCCATCATCGGCATTCTTGCGGCCATCTTGCTGCCCGCCCTGGCGCGGGCGCGCGAAGCGGCGCGGCGTTCGAGCTGCCAGAACAACCTGAAACAATGGGGTCTGGTCTACAAGATGTACGGCAATGAATCGAAGGGGATGATGTTTCCGCCCGTGCAACTCGGGTCTTTCCCCGATATCTGGGGAGGGCACGGCGTGCGCCTGGATATCGGCCCAAAAGTTCCTGCGATCTATCCGGAGTATCTGAATGACCCGATGATCGCGTTCTGCCCGTCGGATCCGGAACTCGGCTCCTCCCTGCAGAAGGCCAAGAATCAGGATGGGTCGTGGTGCATGGACAAGGCCGCGGGGGTCGACGAGTGCATGGATGCCATCGATGCCAGCTATGTCTATCTCGGTTGGGTCCTTGACCGGTGCGACGAGAAATACGGGACGACGCCCGTTGCCCCGCTGCTCTCGGTGCTCAGCGCGGTTTATGACACGAGCAGCATTGACGGGACCATGCTGGCGCCCACGCAGTTCATCAACGGGCTCCTGCAGGCGATGCAGAACCCCGGCTTGATTTCTGCGATCGTCGGCGGAAACGACGCGGGGATTGCGGCGGGAATCGACCGCGACATCTCGGGCGATCTGCTGGAGGGGTATGGAAACGGCGGCAGCAACACGCTGTACCGGCTCCGCGAGGGCATCGAGCGCTTCATGATCACGGACATCAACAATCCGGCCGCCAGCGCACAGGCACAGAGTGGGATCTTCATCATGCTGGATCAGGTGGCTTCAGACGTGAGCGCCTTCAACCACGTTCCGGGCGGCTCGAACGTGCTCTATCTGGATGGCCACGTCCAGTTTGTGCGCTATCAGGAGTTCAACGGCACGGCACCCGTCATCGGCACGGTCGCCCGGGGCCTGTCCATCTTTGCGCCGCTGACCCTGTAGTCCCCCGATTCATACTGATAACAACTGATTTCCGCCGTGGAGAGCAGTCCGAGCCGGAGGCGCGTGCGCTAGATTTCTTTGTCGTCTCCGGCGAGGCCGGAGAGAACAACGGGTTCGCGGTCGGGGAATTGGGCGATAATCGACAGACTTCCCCCCATCGCCTCAATGGTCTTCCGGAGGGTAGAGAGCATGAGGTTGCTGCGTTTCTCGAGGCGAGAGACGCTGTCCTGGCTGATGCCCAGCTTCTTGGCCATCCGGACCTGCGTGAGCTTCCGCGCGTGACGGAGCTCGCGCAGGGTCATTTCTTCGGCGATAAGCTGGCTGGCGCGGTCTTGGACTTTCTTGCGCTGCGCCGGGCTAAGGCTCTTTAGCTTGTCGTTTATGTTCGTAGGCATGCCTATTTCCTCTGCGATTTCCTCTTGATCCGTGCAAGGTGGGCGTCAAAGCGCTCGTCGGCCTTCCGGATCAACTCGCGGTAAAATTGCCTCTCGCCCACGCCCGACTTGTCTCCCGACACGAGCAGGATGGCCTTACGCTTGATATCGAAAGCGTACGCCACCCTCCATTCACCGTCTGCGGCGCTGAACCGCAACTCCTTCATGTTCGCGTGCCGGGAATTCTTCAACGTGTCGGCGCGGGGCCGCTTCAACTGTGGGCCGAATTGCTGAAGGAGAAGAGCCAAAGCCAAAATCTCCGTCCGCACGTCCTCGTGCAGCGCGTCAAACTCAGGCTCAAACTCATCGCCAATCTCAACAACCCAACTCATGGACCAATTATGGCACAGAAACCATATGGTTTCAAATACATATTAGCGCCCGCACCCCCAGGAAAATTCCTGCCGCGACCGTTAACCACCCAGTCCCGGATCATGTTAACCGCAGAGAGTCTTGGCCTCTCAGATGATAGAATGACGCTCCAGGAGGAGCGGATATGAGCGAATGGTTGGCGGGGAGCGTCTCGGGCCAAGTGACGTTCGAGGGGGTCACGTTGAACCACGAGGCCATGGGCGACCCGGCCAATCCGCCGGTCATTCTGCTGCACGGGTTCCCCGAGTTCTGGTATAGCTGGCGCTACCAGATGCCCGCTTTGGCGGATGCGGGATTCTACGCTATTGCGCCGGACCAGCGCGGATACAACCGCTCCTCCAAACAAGGCCCCTTTGGCATGAAACGGCTCGTGCAGGACGTGGCGCAGTTCCAGGATACCCTTGGGATCAAGCGGTGCGCGATTGTCGGCCACGACAGGGGCGGGGCGGTGCCGTGGACGTTTGCCGCGGCGTACCCGGAGCGCGTGGAGCGGCTCGTGGTCATGAACGGTCCGCACCCCCGCGCCTATATGGACGCGTGCCGGAAAGGGTTCAAGCAGATCTTCAAGAGCTGGTACTTCTTCTTCTTTCAGTTGCCCCTAATCCCCGAATGGACACTTCGCGCCAACCATTACAAGGCGCTGCGTTCAATGTTCCGCAAGCTGGTCCCTCCGCAATACATGTCGGACAGGGATATCGACCGTTATGTGGACGCGTGGCGGCAACCGGGCGCCATGACCGCTACCATCAATTGGTACCGCGGCCTGCCGCAACAGATGTTCCGTCGGAGTGCGGGTGGCTCGGCCACTTTACCGAACATCAAGGCGCCTAGCTGCGTCATCTGGGGAATGGATGACCACGCGCTCGATTCATCCTGCAACGACACGCTTGACAAGTACGTCGACAATCTTGTGGTCCATAACCTGCCGGGAGGGTCGCATTTCGTGCAGATGTACGATCCGCCGGCAGTGAATGCCCTGCTGATCCCGTTCCTCAAGGGCGCGTAATCAATCGGCCAGCCCTTGGCAGACGCCCTTGGCAGACGCATTGAATACGAATTCCTCCTGACTTAGAATCGGATAAAATGGGTTGGAAGGGGCTGCGGCGAATGAAGAAACAGATCGATTTTGTGGCATTGCTCAGGCAGTATTTCGGGGATGAGCCCAAGAAGGTCGCTTACGAGCTCCGCAATAGTTGTAACTTGTTTCCCGATCTAGAATTCCTCTCACATTTGCTACACGATGCGCGCCTCGACCGCAAAAATGCGTCTCTGAGAGGAAAACGCTTGTCCATACATCTTGAACGAGAATGCTGGGAGCTCTTTTCTGAGAAATCGGAAAAGCTTTACGTCACGAGGTCGAAGTTGACGATTTCTCCTGTCAAGGATGTTGAGTGGCGTCTCAAGCACCATCTGCTCAATTGCGAGGACAAACTCGACATGCACGGGATTTGGCTCGACCTTCGCGATATGAACCTTGTGCTCCAGAATCCTGTTGGATGGGAATGCGTAATCTCTCTGGGAGACGAGGACTGGAAGGTAAGGCTGCAGGATCTTGAAGCACCTCATCCCTACGAGCAGGACAAGTAGAAGTCTTTGCTTACAACCCGAAGGAGGTTTTCTGCTTTGGATATTCCACGGATTTTCAACATCACTGAAAGCGCTCACCGCATCCATAACCCGTTCACCCCCGAGAAGCTCGCCACGCTCGGCGCGGCGCTGCGTCTGGAACCGGGAACCCGAGTGCTCGACCTCGGCAGTGGTTCGGGAGAGATGCTGTGCACTTGGGCACGCGATTACGGAATCACCGGCACCGGCATCGACATGAGTCCGTTGTTCAGCGAGCAAGCGAAACGCCGTGCTGAAGAACTCGGCGTCGCCGATCAAGTCACGTTCATCCACGGCGATGCCGCGGGCTACGTCTCTGAGGAGAAGGTCGGTGTGGCAGCCTGTCTCGGCGCCACTTGGATCGGCGGGGGCTATGCCGGCACCATCGAACTCCTGGCGCGCAGCCTGCGCGCCGGAGGGATTATCCTCATCGGCGAACCTTACTGGCGGCAGTTACCGCCGACGGAAGAAATCGCCAGGGGGTGTCTTGCCCACTCAATCTCCGACTTTCTCGTACTTCCAGAACTTGTCGCGTCTTTCGGCAACCTTGGCTATGACGTCGTCGAAATGGTTCTGGCTGACCAAGACGGTTGGGACCGATACGAGGCGGCCAAATGGCTCACCATGCGCCGATGGCTGGAAGCCAATCCCGACGACGAGTTTGCGAAAGAGGTTCGAGCCCAACTGACCTCGGAACCCGAACGCCACGCCACTTACACGCGTGAATACCTGGGCTGGGGTGTGTTCGCGCTGATGCCGCGGTG
>CAILVY010000318.1 GCA_903837785.1 Candidatus Hydrogenedentota bacterium | reverse complement strand
GGGTGGAGATGGTGATGCCGGGCGACAACATCAAGATCGTGGCCGAACTGATCACGCCGATCGCGATGGCGGAAGAGCTCCGCTTCGCGGTGCGCGAAGGCGGCCGCACGGTCGGCGCCGGCGTCGTAACGAAGATTATCGCATAAGCAACGTTTGGAGATAAGCGATGGCTGCCAGCCACAAAATCCGAATCAAACTCCGGGCTTACGATCACCGGCTGCTCGACCAATCGACGCATGAAATCGTCGCGGCCGCGCAACGTACCGGCGCCGGCGTTCGGGGACCCATCCCGTTGCCCATGGACCTTTCGAAGTACACGGTGCTGCGAAGCCCGCATATCGACAAGAAATCGCGCGAGCAGTTTGAGAGTCGGACGCACAAGCGGCTCATCGATATCCTGAACCCAAGCGCGGCGACGGTGGACGCACTCATGAAGCTGGTGCTTCCCGCCGGCGTGGACGTGGAAATTAAACAGTGACCGGGCCAGACCTGCCCCTCAGCGGGCGGGCACGAACGGTTGAAGCTTACGACAATGTAAGGATGGCCTAACGATGGTTGGACTGTTGGGGCGAAAGCTGGGCAACACCCGGATCTTCACAAAAGAAGGACACTGGATCGAAGTCACCCTGCTCGAAGCCGGTCCTTGTACCGTTGTCCAGCGCAAGACGACTGAAAAAGACGGCTACGAAGCGATTCAGGTGGGTTTCGAGGACGCCAAAGAGCAGCGCTGCACCAAGCCGGCGCTGGGCCACTTCGCCAAGGCGGGCGTGGCCCCCAAACGCGTGCTGCGCGAATTCCGCGTCGAACTCGCCACGGAACTCAAGCCGGGCGACGAAATCCGCACGGACATGTTCAAGGTGGGCGACCACGTCGACGTGTCCGGCACCTCGAAGGGCAAGGGATTCCAGGGCGTCCAGAAGCGCTACGGATACGCCGGCGGCCCGGGCACCCACGGCTCGAACTTCCATCGCGCGCCGGGTTCGATTGGACAGAGCGCCTATCCGTCGAAGGTTATCCGCGGCAAGGGCATGCCCGGCCGCATGGGCAATGGAAAAGTGACGACCCAGAATCTTGAAGTTGTCGATATCGACCTGGATAAGAACCTGCTGGTGGTCCGGGGCTCCGTGCCCGGCGCCAAGGGCGGTCTTGTGGTCGTAAGGCATAGCGTGAAAGTGAAAGGGACCAAATAACCATGGCTTCCTTGAAGCTGATCAATACGGAAGGCGCCGACCAGGGCACGGTGGAAGCCAGTGACCGCGTCTTTGGCGCCGATCCCAACCAGACGCTGGTCCACACCGTGGCCGTGGCGGTGGCAGCCGCCCAGCGTCAGGGCAACCACAAGACCAAGAACCGCAACGAAGTCCGCGGCGGCGGCGCCAAGCCCTTCCGCCAAAAGGGCACCGGCCGCGCCCGCCAGGGCAGCATCCGCGAACCGCAAATGCGCGGCGGCGGCACGGTCCACGGACCCGTCCCCCGCAGCTATCGCCAGGATGTGCCCGTGCGCTTCCGGCGCCAGGCCCTCTGCTGCGTGCTCAGTGAGCGGGTGCGTACCGACCGCCTCAGTGTCCTCACCGGCCTGAAGGTCGAGGCGCCGAAGACCAAGCCCTTCGCGCAGATGATTGCCAAAGTCTCCCCCGAAGACCGGAAAACCCTCCTGGTCACCTCGGGCATGGATCAAAACCTGCTGCTCTCCGCCCGAAACCTGCCGAAGGTGACCGTGCGCACGGCCCTCGACCTCAATGCGGTCGACGTGCTCGGCGCCACCCGCGTCATCGTGCAGGAAGAGGCCCTCAAGCAACTGGAGGAACGGTTGTCATGAGCTTAGATCCGCACTTCATCATCCAACGGCCGCTCATCACCGAAGAATCCCAGATCCAGTTGAGCAAGGGCGGACAGTACACGTTCCGCGTGAATCCCAAGGCCAACAAAGTCGAGATCCGCGAGGCCGTCGAAGCCCTCTTTCCGAATGTCAAGGTCGTGCGCGTCAACACGATGAACTACGACGGCAAGATGCGCCGCCAGTTCACCTCGCGCACCGCGGGCCGCCGCTCCCATTGGAAAAAGGCCATCGTTACCCTGCGGCCGGGTGACAAGATCGAACTGATTTAACGGAGGCTTCATCCATGCCGCTGAAGAAATTCAAACCCTACACCGCGTCGCGGCGGAGCATGAGTGTCTCCGACTTCGCGGAGATCACAAAGGACTCCCCGGAAAAGGGGCTGCTCGAGCCCAACCTGGTCCGCGCCGGCCGAAACAACAAGGGCCGCGTCACGATGCGCCGCCGGGGCGGCGGCCACAAGCGCATGTACCGCCGCGTGGACTTCCGCCGGGACAAAGACGGCATCCCCGGAAAGATTGCCTCCATTGAATACGATCCGAACCGCACCGCCCGCATCGCCCTCGTGTCGTATGCCGACGGCGAGAAGCGGTACATCATCGCCCCCAACGGCCTCCAGGTCGGCCAGGTGGTGCTGAGCGGCGCCGAAGTCGACTTCGAAGTCGGCAACTGCCTCCCCCTCGGACGCATCCCCCTGGGCACGGTGGTGCATAACGTCGAACTCATCCCCGGCCGGGGCGGCAAGATGGTGCGCTCTGCCGGCGGCGGCTGCCAGCTGCTCGCCAAGGAAGGCGAATTCGTCGTCCTGCGCCTGCCGTCCGGCGAAATGCGCCGCGTCCGCATCGACTGCCGCGCGACCATCGGCACGGTGGGCAACGAAGATCACGGCAATATCCACGCCGGCAAAGCGGGCAAGACCCGCTGGCTGGGGCGGCGCCCGAAGGTCCGCGGCGTGGCCATGAATCCGATTGACCACCCCCACGGCGGCGGCGAAGGCCGCACTTCCGGTGGACGCCACCCGGTGACGCCTTGGGGCAAGCCGACGAAGGGTTACAAGACCCGTGCAAAGAAGAACCGCAGCAACAAGTTCATCATTCGGCGCAGGAATGGCTAAGTAGGAGAGCGAAGCGTGTCTCGTTCGTTGAAAAAAGGTTATTTCGTGGATGTGCCGCTGCTGGAGAAGGTGGACAAGGCCCGGAGGACCGGCGATCGCCGCGTCATCAAGACCTGGTCCCGGCGCTCCACGGTCATCCCGGAAATGGTCGGAATGACCATCGCCGTCCACAACGGGAAGAGTTTCCTCCCCGTGTTCGTTACGGAAAACATGGTGGGGCACAAGTTGGGTGAGTTCGCCCCAACGCGCACGTTCCGCGGCCACCCGGGCACCAAGGGAGCAGCGTAGGAGTTAAAGCATGGCGACCGCAACCGCACAATTACGAAATCTCTCCGTTGCCCCGCGCAAAGTGCGCCTGGTGGCGGACATGATCCGGGGCAAGAGCGTGGCCCAGGCCCGCGCCATCCTCCGCTTCACCGTGAAGGGTTCCGCGCTGCCCCTGCGCAAACTGCTCGACTCGGCCGCGGCCAATGCCGACAATGCCGCCAGCGAACGGCACGCCCGGCTCGACACGGACGAAATGATAGTGCACGAAATTCAGGTGGGCGATGGCCGCACCCTGCGCCGCTTCGTCCATGCCCCGCGGGGACGCGCGATGCGCATACGTAAGCGCAGCTGCCACGTCACCCTGGTCTTGAGTGAGAAAGAATAGAGGAGAGCACCGTGGGTCAGAAGGTACATCCATTCGGGTTCCGGCTGGGCGTGATCGAGAATTGGTCCTCGATCTGGTACGCCGGCAAGGACTATGCGGCCCTGTTGCATGAAGATCTCAAGCTGCGCGAATACATCAAGAAGCGCCTCTACAACACGGGCGTGGCCAAGGTGGACATCGAGCGCGCCGGCCGCAAGACGAAGGTGCACATCTATACCGCGCGCCCGG
>CAILVY010000317.1 GCA_903837785.1 Candidatus Hydrogenedentota bacterium | reverse complement strand
GCCCGGTCTTCGGATCGTGCGCGAACTGGATGTTCGTGCCGCCGATCACCTGGATAGCCTCGACGATGTCGTAGGAGTACTTCTGCAGCCGCTGCTGCAGCGCGGGATCGATCGTGAGCATCGGCGCGACGCAATAGGAATCGCCGGTGTGCACGCCCATGGCGTCCACGTTCTCAATGAAACAGACCGTGATCATCTGGTTCTTCGCGTCGCGCACCACCTCGAGTTCGAGTTCCTCCCAGCCGAGCACCGATTCCTCGACGAGGATCTGGCCGACGAGGCTGGCCGCGATGCCCCGCGCGGCCACAACGCGCAGTTCATCGAGGTTGTACACGAGCCCGCCGCCGGTGCCGCCCATCGTGTAGGCCGGCCGGATCACGACGGGGTAGCCGAGCTGTTCGGCAATGCGCTCGGCTTCCTCGACGCTGTAGGCGAGTTCGCTTTGCGGCATTTCGATGCCCAGCCGGTTCATGGTGTCCTTGAACGCCTGCCGGTCCTCGCCGCGCTCGATGGCGTCCACCTGCACTCCAATGACCTTGACGCCGTACTGGTCGAGCACCCCCGCCTTGTACAGCTCGGAAGAGAGATTGAGGGCGGACTGTCCGCCGAGATTCGGCAGCAAGGCGTCCGGCCGTTCTTTGGCGATGATCTCCGTCATCGACTCGAGCGTAAGGGGCTCGATGTACGTGACGTCGGCCATGCCCGGGTCGGTCATAATCGTCGCGGGATTCGAATTCACCAGCACAATCTCGTAGCCCAGCTTGCGCAAGGCCTTGCAGGCTTGTGTGCCGGAGTAGTCGAACTCGCATGCCTGTCCGATTACGATCGGCCCCGATCCAATGATCATAACTTTCCTGATGTCGTTTCTGCGTGCCATAGCAGTTCTCCCGTTTTGCCCGGGGGGATTCTAGACAATGCAGGAGGTGAAAGGGAATCGATTTCTTTGGCGGCGGCGCGGGGGACTGGACTTGCCGGCGGGGCTCAGGTACGATGCGCAGACCCGGAGGGCTCGAACGTGGATACTCGTGTCGGCAGTGCGCAATGGAAGGTGCTCTTGGCCGCGTTCGGCGGCTGGCTCTTCGACGGATTCGAGATGGGCCTGTTCCCGATCGTGGCGCGCCCGGCCCTGCAGAGCATGCATCATGACGGAAGCAAGGTCGATGCGTTTGTGGGCGCGTGGATGGGCAACATCACCGCGCTGTTCCTGCTGGGCGCCGCGGCCGGCGGCTTCGTCTTCGGCTGGCTGGGCGACCGCATCGGACGGGTGCGCGCCATGGCGTTGAGCATCCTGATGTATTCGTTGTTCACGGGCCTCGGCTATTTCGCGACGGAACCCTGGCATCTCGGCATCTTCCGTTTCATCGCCGCGCTCGGCATGGGCGGCGAGTGGTCGCTCGGCGTGGCGCTCGTGATGGAGTACTGGCCGGATCGCTGGCGGCCACTGCTGGCGGGCATAATCGGGGCCGCGGCCAACGTGGGCTTCCTCCTTGTGGCGATCGTGGGACAAACCGTGTCGGTCACGCCGGATTCCTGGCGCTGGATGTGGCTGGTCGGCATCCTGCCCTCCTTCCTCGTGTTTCTCATCCTGCTCTTCGTGCCGGAATCCGAGCGTTGGAAGGCCGCGGCGGCCAAGGGCCCTTCCGCGCCCTTGCGCGAAGTCTTCTCCCGAGCCTATCTCAGAAACACCCTGTTGGGCATTGCCTTTGCCTCGATTGCGTTGATCGGGACCTGGGCCTCCGTGCAGTGGATTCCCGTTTGGGTCGATCAGCTCGTCGGGCATACGATGCCCAAGGCCAAGGCCTTTGCCGCGATGCTCTCCGCCTTGGGCGCCATCACGGGCTGCATCATCGGCCCGCTGCTCGGCGGCAAGATGGGGCGGCGGCCGGCGTTCTTCCTGCTTTGTGTCTCTTCGCTCGTTACTTGCGGCATTCTCTACCGGACCGGCCTGAGCTATGGCCTCATGTTCCAAACGATGGTTTTCCTGGCCGGCGCCACCACCGCCGCCTTCTACGGGTGGTTTCCCCTCTTCCTGCCGGAACTCTTTCCCACCCGGGCGCGGGCCACGGGCCAGGGCGTCTGCTACAACACCGGGCGCGTCTTTGCCGCCGCGGGCGCCGTGCTCGGGGGGCAACTCGTGGGGCTCTTCGGGGGGGACTATGCCCGGATGGGCGCAGTCATCACGCTCATTTACCTGCTGGGCATGGTCCTTATCTGGTTTGTCCCCGAAACCAAGGGCAAACCGCTCCCCGAATAGTCTCCCGCGGCCTGGACCGGGCACGTTTTCGGGGATGCCTTTTCGTAGCGTTTGTGCTATCGTGGTTGGCGAGCAAGGCACAAGGCGTTTGGGTTGCCAGGAAAGGCCGCGAGCCGGGAGGGGTATCGAAATGCGCCGTTGGAGCATGGTTGGGGTATTGCTGGCGATCGCGTCCGCCTGCGGCGCGGACAGCCTGAAGGCCGGCGAACAGGAGTACAAGGACGTCTACGTCATGACGGGGGCATCGATGTATTACGTCTGCCTTCCCGAAAGCGGAAGCGTGGTGAGCATCGAGAAGGGCAAGGTGGCGGAAGGCGGCGTGGTGATCACCGCGGACGACGTGGCCCGGCAGGAGATCAAGGACCGCTTCTACAAGACGCGGGAAGCCCAACAGAAGCCCGCCACGCCCATCCTTCGCGCCGAGGCGCCCGCGGCGCCGGCCGAAGCGAAGGCGGAGAAGGCTCCGGCGGAGAAAGCGAAACCGAAGGAGCTGGTGCTGCGCGGCACCGCGGTCAAGCCGGAGAACACCGGCCAGGTGATTGTGGGGCTTCCTCCCGAGCTGCAGAACCTGCCGGCGCTCATCGCGTCCAGCGGCGGCAAGCTCCAACTGACGCCGGAACAGTTCGCGGCGCTGGCCAGGGTGGCCGAGGCGCAGAAGCTGACGCCGGAACAGGAACGGGTGATGGCCAAGCTTTCCGGGTTGAGCCGTGAACAACTCGACGCGGCGGCCATGCGTGCCTTCAACAGTCTCGCGCAGCAACACGGAATCGAGAAACTCGCCTCGATGGATCAACAGGCGATCACAGCGCTGTTTCTGCAGGAGATGGGCAAGTAACGCCTTGATTCGCCCGTGCCGCGCGTTGTCGCTCCGCTGTTTCGCGGGCCGTGCAATGGATCTGCCCGTGGGGTTTCATGCGTCTTCCGCGAGTCATTCGAGATATAGCTTGAACGTGCGGATCTCGTAGGGCTTGATGAAGAATCTCAGCGACGCCCCGTTGAGCGCAACGCCCGTTTCGTTCTCTTCCATGAGGTCGCATTCCGCAACTTTGCGCGGCTTCCGGCCAAAGGTAATTTCCGCGGGACCGCGCTGGCCGCACGACTCATAAACGCGGAGAACGAGCGCGTCGGAATCCTCGGCCTTCTTGATGCCGCTGATGATCACGTTGTCGACATCCACGCTCGCCGCGGCAAAGACCGCGGGCGCAGCGCCTTTGCGGGGCGTCACGGGGAAGACTAGCAGGGGCTGGTTGAGTTCCCAGCCCTGCTGGACTGTGCCGTTGCGCCAGTCGCCGCCGTGCGGAAACAGGGAATACGTGAACTCGTGGTCCCCTTCGTCCGCCACGGGGTCGGGGTCTATGGGAGAACGCAGCAGTGAGAGCCGCAGCGTGTTGCCCTTCACATCGTATCCGTACTTGCAGTCGTTCAACAGGCTGACGCCGTAGTTTCCTTCGGAGAGGTCCGCCCAGTGATGCCCGGTCACCTCGGAGCGTGCGCGGTCGAAATCGCGGTTCTCGTGCGTGGCGCGCTCGATGGCGGCGAACTGGATGTGATAGCTGGCGCGTGGGCTGAGCACGTCGACCGGGAACGCGACTTTGAGCAGCGTGCGTTTCTCGTGCCAGGCCACGCGCGTGACGACGTCCACCCGGGGGAGCAGGGCGTAGAGCGTGATGTCCTGGGTGAAGACACTCTTCTCCGTGAGGCGCGTGATGCGGACGACGGCCCGAACCGGGCCGGTCTCGAGCACTTCGATGTTCTCCGCCACGCCCGGTTCCCAGTACGTCTCGTCAACGTTGGGATCGATGTCCCAGGCGTCGTTGTGCGCCGGGCGATCGTCGAAGAGCTGCAGCACATTGCCCTTTTCGCCCGGGGCCAGCACTTCACGTTCGTCGAACTTGTCGAACACGCTCGTGAAGCGGCCGCGATCGTCGAGTTTGATGCGCAGATACTCGTTCTCCAGGAGTCTCGGGGTGGCCTTGAGTCCACCGGAAGGGAGTGCCTCCACCGCGCCGGGCACGAGGTGATAGACCGCATAACCCAGCGGCGGGACGGGCGCGGTCTCAAAGACGAGCAGGTCCTTTCCAATCTTCTGGCTGGCGGCGACCGAGCCATCGGAGGCCACGACGTGGAACGGCCCGTCGGGCAGTTTCACCCGTGCGCAGGCGACGTCCGCGCGCATCCACGACAGCGGATTGACGACGAGCAGCGGAGTTCCGGGACTCGACGTGTCAATCGTCTTCGCGAGCTGCGCGACGGCCGACGCGAGGACGCCCTCGCCCAGGCGCCGGACTTTGGCGTAGTTCTCGTCGGCGTCGCTGTATACTTGCGTGATCGACGAGCCCGGCAAGATGTCGTGAAACTGATGCGTGAGCAGGATGCGCCAGGCATCGGGCAATGCGGACTGATCGCAGGCAGCGCCGTTCATGCGCGCGAGCCCACTGAGCAGTTCGGCATTCTGCAGGAGGAACTCGCACTTGCGGTTATTCCGTTTCGTGCGGCTCTGCGTCGTCTGACAGCCGCGGTGCAGTTCGAGATACAGTTCGCCGTTGTACACCGGCAGCGGCCGGGTCGCGCGGGCGTGCATGCGGTCCAGGCACTCTTCCGTGCGCCCGAATTCACACTGCGGCACGCCCACGATGTTCTTCAGGCGCCGCCCATACTCGATCATCTTGGGGGTGGTGCCCCCGCCGCCGTCGCCCCAGCCGATCGTGAACGGCGTCTCGTCCACGAGTTCTTTCTGCTGGAACTCGGCGCGCTGGGCGATGCAGTCCGCCGGAACGGGATTGCCGTTGTAATTGAGCGGCGGCATAACGGCGGGGATTCGGGTGCCGTCGATGCCCTGCCATTGAAAGTAGCTGTAGGGGAACTTCGTGTACTGGCTCCAGCTCAGTTTGATTGTGTAGAACGTGTCGATCTGGCACTTCTTCAGGATTTGCGGCAGGGACCACGGATAACCGAACGCGTCCGGGAGCCACGCGGTGCGCGAGCGTTTCCCGAATTCGCGATCGTAGAAGCGGTTGCCATAGAGGAACTGGCGCACGAGCGCCTCGCCCGAGGGCACGTTGCTGTCCTGCTCGACCCACGAAGCGCCGCAGGTTTCCCAGCGCCCTTCGCGCACGCGCCTGCGGATGCCTTCCCACAAGGCCGGGAAGTTCTCCTTGGCGAAGGAATAGAGTTCGGGCTGGCTCGCGGCGAAGACGAACTCCGGGTACTGCTCCATCAGCCGGAGCATTGTGGACCATGTGCGGCCGACCTTGCGGCGCGTTTCGCGAAGGGGCCAGAGCCAGGCCGTGTCGATGTGGGAATGGCCGATAAGCGTGAGTTTGCCCAGGCCCTGCGAGGGGAAGTCTTCGAGGCCGCGCAGCAGCGTTTGGCGCGCCCCGGCAATAGAGCGGAAAAAGGCCGGCAATCCCGCATGCTGGAGGTCCACCTGCCGGATGGCATCGGCGAGCAGGCATTGCAGGCGCCGGCGGGCCTCGCTGTTCTTCTCGAGCGCTTCGACCACGTCGAGATAGACCTCGCCGTCCCAGTAGAAATCCCAGACGTCCTTCCGCATCACGGCGAGGTCGGCCGTCGTGAAGACGTGGCTCGCGTCGAAGCGGGTGCTGGCGCAGGCTTCGAGCGCAATCTCGAAGACCTCGCCGCCTTTGGCGCGTTCAGTAAGGACGATGAAATCGTGATTGCGGTCGATTCCCTGATAGGGGACGCCGTTCACGTAGGCCAGCGCCTCACCCGCCTCTTCCCGCGGGCCGATCCCGGAGATGTGCGTGTGATCAGCGATGCGGAGGATGGCCACGACGCGCTGCCCGCGGAATTCGGGCGGCACGGCCGCCTTCATGCGGAACCAGGTCGTTTCGTCGTGGCGGCCCCAGCGGGTCATGCGCCTGAAGGGCTTCCAACCCCGTTTTGGAACCTCGCCCGGGCCATGGCCAAGCCCCGTGATGCAGGCCTGAAGATCGGCCAGGGGGATCCGCGGGTCGAAAATGGCCGCGCCGATTTCCTGGACGCGGTTGCGGAGTTGCTGCAACTCCATGCTGCGTTCCGCATCGAAGTGGGGCATGATCTGCTCCTCGTGTGGGGTCCGTTGAAGGCGGGGGCGCGGCGCGCCTCAGAAGGAAGGGCAGCCTCCGGGGAGACTGCCCTTGAACCTGTGATGAAATGCGGCGTGGACTACTGGGACTGGCGCTCGCCCGTCTTGCCGTCGACGACCAGTTTGTCGCCGTCCCAGGTGCCGGTCTTCGTGGTGCCCATGGCCGTGACTTTGATGATCCCGTTCTCATAGGAATACTTGGCCTTGAGCCCGTTGGGCGCGGCCTGGGCGAGCGGACCGCCCTTCAGCAGCACACTCTCCGAATCCTGGAAGGTTACGTCAAAATCGCCAACCATCCAGTGCGAGCCGACGAGCTTCTGATGCAGGGCATCCTTCGCCGGGCCCGCCGGCGCGGAAGGGGCCGCTGCAGGAGCCGTGGCCGCGGGTGCACCCGGCGCCGGCGGCGTGGGGGGCGGAATCTTCGTCTTGTCCGAGTCGCTCTTGCCGCCACAGGCGCCCAGCACCAGCACAAAGGCCATCAGAATTGAGAAATAGGCAATTCTCTTCATCTCTCTTGTTCCTCTTTCTGTAGTTTCGGCGGGCGCAGGCGCCCACCGCAGTAAACCGCGTTCAGCAAGCTCAAATCATAACATTCGCCCGGCCTGAATCCAACTTGAGGGGCGGGTAGTTCGTGCCGCGGGCGGTGCCGGCCTTGACCCGGCCGCGGAACAGGATGGCCGGTTCAAGACGAAGCCGCCCATCGCAAATCGCATCTTTCTCCGAAAGTGCGCGATCATGCGCGCTGAGCGGCACTGCGGGTTCCGCTAATACGCCTCCCCCCGCAGGTGCGCCTCGGCGAGTTCGGCGATCCGGTCCTTGTCGAGCTTGGGAAAGAGGATTTGCGGCGGTTGAAGCGCCGAGCCGGCGGGCAAGGCCTCTTTGGCCGCGTTCCAGCCGTCGGGGCCGCCGTCCGGGCCGCCGTCCGGGAGCGCAACGCCGAGCACGCCCGAGAGCGTGCGCGCGCCATCCGGCAGAAAGGGGGCCATGACGTGGCACAGGGCCTTCACGATCTGGCAGCAGACGAACAGCGTGGTGGCCGTGCGCACCGGGTCGGTTTTGCGCGTGACCCAGGGGGCTTTCGCGTCGAAATAGACGTTGGCCTTGCGCCCGAGATCGATGAGCCGCTCCAGCGCTTGCCGGAACCGGAAGCCTTCGAGCGCTTCGGCGATCGCGTCCACTTGTTCGGGAATCGCGGCGAGCATGGCGTTGTCTTCGTCATCCAGAGTCCCGGGCTCGGGCACCTTCCCGTCGAAGTTCTTCACCGTCATCGTCAACGAACGATGCACGAAATTTCCAACCACGTCGCACAGTTCGCCGTTGTACCGGAGCAGGAAGTCGTCCCAATCGAAACTCGAGTCCTTCGATTCCGGCGCGATGCCGCAAAGATAATAGCGGATGACGTCCGGGGCGAATTGTTCGAGCGCCCATTTCACGCTGATCATGTTGCCGCGCGATTTCGAGCCCTTCTCCTCCTTGCCGGTTTGCCGGTTGAAGATGTTGAGGTACTCATTGCCGACGACGTTGTCCGCCAGGATGTAATCTCCCTGCCCGACAAGCATGGCCGGGAAGATCACGGCATGGAACGGGACATTGTCCTTGCCGATGAAGTGCAGCAGGCGCGTGTCGGGATTCTTCCACCACGTCTGCCAGGCGGCTTCGTCCGAATGCCGGTCGATGCCCCACTGGCGGGTGTTCGTGACATAGCCAATGGGCGCATCGAACCACACGTAGATGCGCTTGCCCACGGCGTCCGGATCCTCGAGCGGGATGGGCACGCCCCAGTCCGTGTCGCGCGTGATGCAGCGCGCGCGCAGGTCGTTCACCCAGCCGTAAGCGATGCCGCGGACGTTCGCACGCCATTCCGGATGGCTGTCCAGCCACGTCTTGAGGCGTTCTGTGAACTTCGGCAGATCAAGGAACCAGTGCTTGGACTGGCGGAGAATAGGCGTGGAGGTGTCGCCGGGGATATTCGCACGCGGCCGGACCAGGTCCTTGGCCGCGTACTGCGCGCCGCAGCTTTCGCATTCATCGCCGTTGGCCTCTTCGTAACCGCATTGGGGGCAGGTTCCCTTGACATAGCGGTCTGGCAGGAACTTGTCCAACTGCGGCGAATACCAGATCTCCATCTCCTGGGAGAAGACGTAACCGCCCTCGTAGAGCTTCGTGAAAAAGGCCTGGGTCGTGTCGACGTGGAGGTCCCAGGAGGTGCGCCCGTAGATGTCGTAGGAAATGCCGAGCCGCTGAAACGCGTCCGCATTGGCGGTGTGGTAGCGGTCGATGACTTCCTTGGGGGTGATGCCTTCCTTGAGCGCGGTCAGCGTGATGGGCACGCCGTATTCGTCGGAGCCGCCGATATACAGGATCTTCTCGCCCTTCAGCCGCTTGTAGCGGACGTACACGTCCGCGGGCAGATACGCCCCTGCGATGTGGCCAAGATGAATGTGGCCATTCGCGTAGGGAAGCGCACTCGTGACAAGGGTGCGTCTGAAAGCATTTACGTCCGACATGATTACCTCAAGCTTTTCTCTTAATTCGGAATTATGCATATGCCGGCGGGCAGCCGCGGTTCTCAGGCGGGCCCAAGCATTTTTGCCGGATTGACCACGCGGTCGAAGTCCTCGGCGGAGAGCAGGCCGAGACGGACGGCCTCCTCCTTGAGCGTGGTGCCGTTGGCGTGGGCGGCCTTGGCGATCTTGGCGGCGTTGTCATAGCCAATGACGCGGTTCAACGCCGTCACGAGCATGAGGGAGTTTCCGAGGTGCTCTGCAATCCGCGCTTCGTTCGCCTGAACGCCCTCAACGCAGTGTTCGCGGAAGGAATCGGCGGCGTCCGCCAGGAGCCGGATGGACTGAAGCACGTTGAAGATGATGACCGGCTTGAATACGTTCAATTCGAAGTTGCCGGAGGCGCCCGCCACGTTGACGGCCGTATCGTTGCCGAGGACCTGGGCCGCAACCATCGTGACGGCTTCGCACTGGGTCGGATTCACTTTGCCGGGCATGATGGAGGAGCCGGGTTCGTTTTCGGGGAGGGCGAGTTCGCCGAGCCCGGCGCGTGGGCCGCTGCCGAGCCAGCGGACGTCGTTGGCGATCTTCATGAGGCTGACCGCGAGCGTCTTGAGCGCGCCGTGGGCCATGACGAGCGCATCGTGGGCGGCCAGGGCTTCGAACTTGTTCGGCGCGGTAACAAACGGCAGGCCGGTGAGTTCGGCAATTTTCGCGGCGGCCTGCTCCGCAAAGCCCTTGGGCGCGTTGAGCCCCGTGCCGACGGCCGTGCCGCCCAGCGCCAGCTCACAGAGCTTGGGCAGGACGGAATCGACCCGCGCGATGCCGTAGGCCACCTGCTGCGCATAGCCGGAGAATTCCTGGCCCAACGTCAGCGGCGTGGCGTCCATGAGATGCGTCCGGCCCACTTTGATGATGTCCTGGAAGGCTTTCGCCTTCTCGTCCAGGGCGCGCCGCAGCGATTCGAGCGCGGGAATCAGGCGCCGCTCGAGTTGCTCGACGGCCGCGATGTGCATTGCCGCGGGAAATACATCGTTGGACGATTGGGACATGTTCACGTGATCGTTCGGATGCACCGGCGACTTGCTGCCCATTGCCCCGCCGAGCAGTTCGATTGCGCGGTTGGCGATGACCTCGTTCACGTTCATGTTCGTTTGCGTGCCGCTGCCGGTCTGCCAGATGACGAGCGGGAAATGATCCGCAAGCTTTCCGGAGAGGACCTCGTCCGCCGCCTGGCAGATGGCGCCGCAGAGGTTTTCGGGGAGCCGGCCGAGATCGCGGTTCACGAGAGCGGCGGCCTTCTTCACAAACGTGAGAGCGCGAATGAGTTCGGCAGGCATCTTCTCCCCGCCAATCCGGAAATTCACGAGGGATCGGGCGGTCTGGCAGCCGTAATAGCGGTCCGCCGGAACCTTCATCTCCCCCATCGTATCGCGTTCGATGCGGTATTCCATTGTTGTGCAAAGCCCCTGGCATCCGGCCCAAACAGGAAATAACTATGATACGCGACGGGCGAGGCTTTTTCCAGAAGTGGAGCGGGCGTAGCCTATGCCGCGCGTCCTACCACCGGCGGACCTCGCCATAATCGGGGGCGGGGACCAGCCGCCAGTCGTCCC
The DNA here is from genome assembly GCA_903837785.1 of Candidatus Hydrogenedentota bacterium. Classification (GTDB taxonomy): domain Bacteria; phylum Hydrogenedentota; class Hydrogenedentia; order Hydrogenedentales; family CAILVY01; genus CAILVY01. The sequence continues at coordinate 16,539 of CAILVY010000317.1, read as the reverse complement.
AGTAGATGGTGAGCGGGAACGCGTCCGCGGGAGTGTCTCCGGGAAGATAGGCGGAGAAAAGCACGGCCGCACGTTTGCCGGGCGGCGTGCGGAACTGGCCCAGCGTCTCTTCGAAATTGGCGCCGGGCGCGATGGCGACGACTTTCGTGGCGATGCGGGCGAATTTCCCGGGTTCAAGCTGCTGCCAGGCGTCGATTACGACGCGGCCCTTGGAGGGATTCTTGGCCTTGACGTAGAATTCGTAGAGCGTGTCCGGTTCCAGTCCGGAAACCATCGCGTGGAAGCGCCGGTCGAAGGTTGCCTGCGGATCCAGCCTGGCCCAGGTCTGTTTCGCGGCGAACTGCCCTTCGACGACCCAGCCTTCTTCCTTCGCCACACTCGATCCATCGCCGGGCGGATAGAACAGGGCCGGCAGCTCGCTGCCCGCATCCCATCGTTCCATGCCGCCATTGCGCAGGAGATTGTCGCGGTGCGCGGCACAGGCCCGCACGGGGGCAGGCAATGGATAGGGCTGCAAGGTCTGATGCCAGGGCATGCTGCGCCAGTCCTCCGCCAAGCTCAATTCCATGATCAGCCCGAGCTGCGCCGGGTCTTTCACGCGATACACGTTCTTCACATGGGCGAGGCTGTCGGACAAGACCGCCAGGCCCTCGAACTTCCGGCCGCCGGTCAGGGTGGCGCCCCCGTCCACGAAGAACTGGTCGGGCGCCTCGAAGACGGGCAGGAAGCGGCGCGCCGTGCCGCCATTCGGCGCGAACAGCCGCGCCTTGCGAGGATAGTAAGTGAAATCCATCGTGTCCACGGGGGCGGCATAGCGGGGCCAGAACCAGAGGTCGTTCCCCGGGGCGTCCTCCACTTCGATTACGAGCACCTCCGGATGGGTTTGCCAGGATTCGCGGCCTGGTGCGGCCGTATCGCCGAAGAGTCCCGCCGGTTTCAACAGGGTGAGTCCGGGCCGGGGCGAATCCGGAACGCGTTCGACGTCGAGCGGCTCGAGTTCGGCCTGGCTGTAGCGTTCATAGAGGGACATCACCCGGGGATGCTGGATCAGCCGTGCGGCGGCCAGCGGGGCGGCAATCACGACGATCGCGCCGGCGGCGAAGACGAGCAGGCGCTTGACCGGCGGGCGCCACCACGTCATCGGGTTCTTCAGGTTCGTGAGAAGGCGCCGCCGCTTCTCCGCGTTGCCCAGGCCGGCAGCCCAGAAGAGTGCCCCGTTAACCACGAATCCGAAGGCCCAAAACGGGAGAATGCTCATGTGAAAGTAGTGGCGGTTGCAGAATTGCAGGCAACTGTAGCCGCCGAAGTAGAAGAGCATGAACAGCGCCGCGACTCCCAGGCGCAGGCTTCCCGCGCTCAGGAAGAGCAGCGCCAGAGCTGCGTAGAGCGGGGCAAAGCGGGCAAGATGCGCGAGCAACGGCCACGTGGCGCCCCACACACCCCGGACAAAGTCGTCGCCCTCCCGGAGATCATCCGGATCGAAGCGGTTGTACCGGGTGGGGGATTGCTCGAGGATGCGCAACACCGACGCGTACATGCGCGTCACGGCGTCGCCGGGGAACTGCGTGATCAACGAGGAGAGATAGCGCAACCCCGCCTTCTGATACGCGGGGCTCTGATAGGGCATCGGCCCCTCGGCCTTGCCAAAGATGCGTGCCTGCGACTCGACATACGAGAACATGTACAAGTCGTTCATGACGGGCATCCAGGTGTACGGCGTGATTCCGATGCCCAGGGGCACGTCGTACGGCTCGACAAAGCCGCCGAGCACGTGATGGGCCGACGTCTTTGCGCTGGCCTTCGGATGAAGGATGGGCCAGGCCGCCACTTCGAAGCTGACGAGCAGGACAAGAACGGCCGCCAGGCGCAGCCGCAGCGTGCCGCGGAACGCGCCTGGAATGAACGCCGCGAGCACAAGCGCCGCCGCGGGCACGCATACGAGCACGTCCATGCGGAAGCCCCGGCCAATCCCCAGCCACAAGCCCAGCAGGGCGGAAAGGCCGAGCAGCCGCGCGCGGCTCATGGGCCGCGCGATGATCCAGCCCATCACGAAGATCGCCGCCAGCATGAACGGCGCCTTTCCGTAATCGCGCAGCAGGGGAAGCGCGCTGAGATGCGCGGGAGAAAGCATGAACAACAGGGCCAGGAAGCACGCGAAGAGCCGGTTCATGCCCAGCCGGAACACGCCGTACGCCGCCACAACCGAGATTCCGCACAGCACGCCATACAAGGGCAGCAGCGCCTTCCACGAGACGCCGAACAGACGCCAAACCAGCGCCACGGCGTAGAGCAGATAGCGGTGGCCTTCATGAAAGAAACTGATGTCGCGAACGGGCGTATTGAAGGGAATCGCGTTCGCGGACAGGCGATCCACTTTGCGATTCATGAAGTCCAGGAGCGGCTGCGGCGCAGGTTCGGGATAGACGAAGCCGTGGCCCGTGGCCATCATGACGGAGGGCGCGAGCCACCACGCCTGCCAGTAACCTTCGGGGGGATTCGTCCACACCGCGAGATAGCTCATTCCGAAGAGCACAGCCACGATAAACAGCAGCAGGGCCAATCGTCCGTCGCTCCAGCGTGCGGCCCACCGGGGACGCAGGGCCAGCGCGTCTTCCTCCAGATGTTCGTGCGTCATCGGTTCTTCCGTGGCTCCTTCCCAAAGCCTTGTTTTACTCTTCTTGGCGGGGTCTGTTCAAAGTGGGTTGTGCCGCGGCCTCCAGCGCGGCCCGTGCAGGCTGCCCAAGTGTGAACGCAGGTTTGACGCCGCAGGTCTTTTCGGGGCACTATTACGCATTGCCAACTCGTGCACTTAACACTTCGGGAGAGGAATCTATGGCTAAGAAACGGGCAATTTCGCGCCGGGACTTTCTACGGAGAACGGCTGCGGCCTCGGCGGGCGCAGTGGCGTTTCCCTTCATCATCCCGGGCCGCGCGCTGGGCCTCGACGGGGCCGTGGCGCCAAGCAACCGCATTGTGATGGCGTCGATTGGCGTGGGCGGGCAGGGCCGCTACGACATGAGCGCGCTGATGAACGTGCCGGACGTCCAGATGATCGCCGTGTGCGACGTGGACAGCGGGCACCGGGCGCAGGCCAAGAAGATGGTTGAAGACTTCTACGCGAAGAAGAATGACGCCTCTTTCAAAGGCTGCGGCGAATACAACGATTTCCGCGAGGTCATCGCCCGCGACGACATTGACGCGATCATGTGCGCCACGCCCGACTTCTGGCATGCCGTGGTCAGCGTCGCGGCGGCCAAGGCCGGCAAGGACATCTACTGCGAGAAACCGGCGGCCAATTCCGTGCCCGAGGGACGCGCCATCGTGGACGCGGTCCGGAAATACCGGCGCGTGTTCCAGACCGGCAGTCATGAGCGCTCGCGCGACAATGCGCGCTATGCATGCGAACTCGTCCGCAACGGCCGCATCGGCAAGCTGCACACGATCCGGGTGAACCTGCCGATTGACAATCACGCGCCCATCGGCCCGCAGCCGGTGATGCCCGTGCCCGAAGGCTTCGACTACAACATGTGGCTCGGGCCCGCCCCGCTCGAACCCTACACGGAGAAGCGCTGCCACTTCTGGTTCCGCTACATCCTCGATTACAGCGGCGGCGAAATGACGGACCGCGGCGCGCACATCATCGACCTCGCGCAACTGGGCAACGGCAGCGACAACACCGGCCCCGTGTCCATCGAGGGCCAGGGCTGGTTCCCCGAGGATGGGCTCTTCAACACGGCCATGAGCTACAGCTTCGCCTTCGAGTACGCCAACGGCGTCCGCCTGCTGGGCGAGAGCAAAGGCACGCGCGGCATCAAGTTCGAGGGCACGGACGGCTGGATCTTCATCCACATCCACGGCGGCGACCTCGAAGCCGAACCCGCCTCGCTGCTCAAGGAAGTGATCGGGCCGAATGAACTGCACCTCGGCCGCAGCCGCGGACACCACCTCGACTTCATCGAGAACGTGAAGACGCGCGGCGAGTGCAAGGCGCCCGCCGAGGTCGGCCACCACACGGCCACGATGTGCCACATCGCCAACGTTGCGATGCGCCTGGGCCGCAAGCTCCGCTGGGACCCCGCAAAGGAACAGTTCATCAACGACGACGAGGCCAACCGCATGCTGATTCCGTCCATGCGCAGCCCGTGGCACCTCTAAGAGAAAGGAAGAACGCGATGAAACGCTTTATCTCGCTCACAATCGCGCTGGTCCTGGCGGGCGCCGTAGGGGCACAGGCCTCGGCTGATCTCGATCAGGCACTGGACGCACTCGCGAAATACGAATTCGGACAGGGCCGTCTGGCCCTGGAAACCGTCCTGAATGCCGTCCACGCCGCCAACAGCGACGCGGCCCTGAAACAGAAACTCGAAACCCGCTTCGATGAGATGCTCGCGGGCGCCGCGCCCATCGACGCCAAGCGCTTCATCGGCCGCCAGTTGGCGGTCATGGGCACGGCCGCCTCGGTTCCCGCGCTCACGGGACTCCTCGGCAATGCCGAAACGGCCGACTTCGCCCTGCGCGCCCTCGAGGGGATTCCCGCGCCGGAAGCGGCCGCCGCATTGCGCGACGCCCTGAAGACCCTGCCCGACGCGATGAAGCTCGGCCCGATCACCGAACTCGCCCGACGCGGCGACAAGGACGCGGTTCCCGGACTCATCGAGCTGATGGGCGCCCAGGACAAGGCCGTGGCCAACGCGGCCATCTACGCCCTCGGCAGCATCGGCGGCGAAGCTGCTTGCCAAGCCCCGCACGGCGCCTTCGCCTCGGCCGCGCCCGAGTTGAAGGCTGCGGTGGCGGATGCCTGCCTCTCCTGCGCGGCAGGCCTCGGCGACGTGGCATGGCTCCAGGAACTCGCCGCGGCGGGCCAGCCCGGCCACATCCGGGCCGCCGCCCTGAGCGGACTGATCCAGGCGCAACCCAAGGACGCGCTCGCGCAGATTGTCGCCGCCCTGGGCGACCCGGACCGTGAACTGGTCCATGTGGCCGCGGGCTACGTGCGCGATCAGCGCGTGTTGCCGGGCGCGGGCGCCACGAAGGCCATCGCCGACATGCTGGCCAAAGCCACGCCCGAAAACCAGATCATGCTCATTGACGCCCTGGCCGATCGCAACGATTCCGCGGCCGGCGCCGCCGTGCGTGCCGCCGCGGACAGCAGCGATGAAGCCGTGCGCCTGGCCGCCCTGAAGGCCCTGGGCCGCCTGGGCGACGCCCGCTGCACGGAAATGCTGCTGAAGCTCTCCGTCGAGGGTTCCGGCGACCTCAAGCGCACCGCGCGCACGAGCCTGAGCACGCTGCCCGGCCGCGATGTGAATCCTGAACTGCTGCGCATCGCCAAGCGCGGGAAGGACGAACTGCGCGTCGAAGCCGTGCGCGCCCTTACGGACCGCCGCGCCGTCGAGATGAAGGGCGAACTGCTCGGCCTGGCCAAAAACGAAGTGGTCCGCTCCGAGGTCTTCAAGGCGATGCAGGCCATGGCGGATGAATCGGATCTCCCGCCCCTCTTCGCCGCGCTCGAACAGGCCAAGGACGACGCCGGCCGCCAGCCCGTCGAGAACGCCATCACCGCCGTCTGCGAACGGATCGTGAAAGAGGAGGTCCGCGCGGACGCCGTGCTCGCCAAGCTGGCCGCCACGCAAGCGCCTGAACTCCGGCTCTCCCTGATCCGCATCCTGGGCGGGGTGCCCAACGCCAAGTCGCTCGAAACCCTGCGCGCGGCGCTCCAGGACGCGGACGCGCAAGTCCGCCTGGCCGCGCTGAACAAGCTCGGCGCCTGGCCGAACGCCGCGCCGCTCGACGACCTCAAGGCCGCCGCCGCTGCGCCCAAGTCTGACGAAGAGCGCGCGGAAGCCGTCAAGGGCTACATCCGCCTGCTCCGCGCTGTCTCGGACCGCCCCGTCGCCGAACTCGTGGCGCGCTATGCCGAAGTGCTCGGCATGCTGAAGAACGCCGGCGAAAAGAAGGCCGCGTTGTCGGGCCTGGCCGGCGTGCCCGCCTCGAAGGCGCTCGAACTGGCCCAGCAGCTCCAGGCGGATCCCGAAGTGGCGGGTGAGGCGGGCAATGCCGCACTCAAGATCGCCCAAAGCATCGCGGGCGCCTATCCGGACAAGGCCAAGGCGGTCGCCGAGCCCTTCCTCGCCGAAGGCACGCCCGAACCCCTCAAGAAGGTTGCCGATGCCATCGTCAAGGCCGTCGCAGGCTTTGAGGATTACATCACCGCCTTCGAGGTCAGCGGCCCCTACGCGGAGGAAGGCAAGAACGCCGCCAAGCTCTTCGAAACGGCCTTCCCGCCGGAAAAGGGCGAAGGGCAGTGGCGCATCATGGCGGTCGGCACGGGCGCCGAACAGAACACGGCCTTCGTCGCCGACCTCCAGCTCATCGCGGACAACGCCCGCGAATGCGTGGCGTATCTCCGGACGACGGTGACTTCGCCCGCGGCCCAGGAAGCCCTGCTCGAAGTCGGCAGCAACGACGGCGTCAAAGTCTGGCTCAACGGCGAGGTTGTTGACAGCGTCAATGTCGGCCGGCCCCTCGTTCCGGGCCAGGACAAGATCAAAGTCCAGCTCAAGGAAGGCGCCAACGCGCTCCTGATCGCCGTGTATCAACAGGGTGGCCAGTGGGGCGCCTGCGCCCGCTTCCGCGCGCCCGACGGCAATCCCCTCCCCGGCGTGAAGGCCGCCATCGCCGAATAGTCCCCACAACGTCCCGCAACAAGCGCGCCCGGCTCTCCCAGCCGGGCGCGTTGCATTCCATGAAGATCCGTTCGAGCACAAAGTGACATAATAGGAGGCGTGCCAATGATGGCAGCACATGATACTGCCAATACGCAGTCCCCGGGAGATGTGCCAAGCAGACGCCGCGCTCTTTGGACCGCCGCGTGGGAGGACTCCTGCCGTGAAGTCACACTGGCTGCGAGGATTGATCATCGTGGGAGCCGTCGCGGCGGCATTTTCCGCCGGATGGCTCGCGGGCCGGCACTTCGCGGATACAGCCGGCGAAACGAAGCCGGCGAAGAATCCGGAGCGTCCCGCGGCCTCGGCCACGTTGGCCGGCGCGGGCGACGTGGAGAAGCTGAAGGAGGAGAATGCGGCACTGCGGCAGCAGTTGGCGCAGATTGAGGAGGAACGCAAGAACCTGGGCCGGGACTATCTCCAACTCGCGATGAAACAGTCCTTCGAGTCGGCCCCGGCGAAGAACATCCCCCCGGAAAAGATGCGCGCGCGCTGGGACAACGACCTGGGGAAGATTCTCTCGAATGGCGGGGGACTCTTCGGGAACCTGGAAGACATGTTCAATCTGGCCATCGAGATGGCCGCGCACGGCGAGGCGGGCATCCGGTTCATGGGCAGCATTGCCAACGACCGCACGCGGAATGATCGGGAGCGCGAGGCGGCCATCCAGATCCTGGCCCGCATCCGGGACCGCTCGGCCTTCGAGTTCCTGCTCAGGTTTCGGGACGATCAGCTCACGGAACTGGACTATCCGTACGACCTGATCCGCTATCAGGTCGCCTCGCTGCCCACGAACCAGATCTCGCAGCATTTCGCCGAGATAGTCCGGCAAATCGAGGCCGATTTGAGCGGCCCGAACAACAACCCCGGCCCCGAGCGCGCGGAAGTGCTCGTCTCGCTGGCCGCCGTGCATCAGGACCGGCGAGCACAGCAACTTCTGTCCGACCCGCGCATGTGGCAGGAAGACCTCCAGGGCGCAGTGGACACGGCGCGCGGCATCCACAATCAAACCGCCTACGATTTCCTGCGCGCGGTCGAACAGAATCATCAGGATCCGAACATCCGCCAGCGCGCCACGTCCATCCTCGACAACTGGTGATTGCCGGCATACGGCCACCGGCCGCCGTGTATGCTATCATGACCGCCCTCGGGGCGAATCCCGTGCGCGAAGGAGAAGAACCATGAAGAAATATGCTTGGACGCTGGCCGTGGTCTTGGGGCTGATTGCCGTGTGCGGGTGCGCGGCCCACAAGGAATGCTGTGGGACGGGGCCAGCGACCGCCGCGCCCGCCGCGAAGGCGGCGCCGGGCGAACTGGTCCTTCTGCCCGTGCCGCGCTCGCTGAACGTGAAGGGCGGCCGCGCGGCGCTCTGGAACCGCCAGCGTGTCAGCATCACCGGCGTATCCGAGGCCTCCGTCGGCTCGTGGACGGATCATCTCCGCGGCATCTTGGATCAGGTTGGCTGCACGCCCGGCGCAGACGCCGGCACGCCGTACGCCGTGGAACTCAAGCGGGACGCCCAGGCCATGCCGCATCCGCAAGGATATCTGCTCTCGATCTCGAAGGACGGCATTGATGTCGTGGGCGCGGATGAACCGGGGCTCTTCTATGCCATGGCCACGCTGACGCAGATTGCCCGGCAATCCGCGGGGACCGGCTCGCTGCCCTGCCTGCACATCGAGGACTGGCCGGATTTCCCCAACCGCGGCATTATGCTCGATGTGGCGCGCGACAAGGTTCCCGAGATGGCGTCGCTCTACGCGCTCGTGAACCAGATGGCGGAATGGAAGTTCAACCAGCTTCAGTTGTACACGGAACACACGTTCGCCTATCGCAACCACCACACGGTTTGGGATGACGCCTCGCCCATGACCGCCACGCAGATCCGCGCGCTCGATGCCTACTGCAAGGAGCGCCATATCGAGCTCGTCCCGAATCAGAATTCCTTCGGGCACATGGGCCGCTGGCTCCAGCACCCGGAATACAAGCATCTCGGCGAGATGCCCGACGGCGGCAGCGAGGACCTCTGTCCGGTGGATCCGGGCAGCATCGCGCTGCTCGAGGACATGTACACGGACATGCTTCCCAACTTCTCGAGCAAGCAAGTGAACGTCGGTTGCGACGAGACCTGGAGCCTCGGCAAGGGCCGCAGCAAGGAAGCGTGCGAAAAGGAAGGCGTCGGCCGCGTCTATCTCGGCTTCATCACGAAGATCCATGATCTCGTCGCGGCGCAGGGCCGCACAATGCAGTTCTGGGGCGACATCATCATGCAGCACCCCGAACTCATCCCGCAGGTTCCCAAAGGCGTCATCGCGATGGAATGGGGCTATGAGGCGAAGCATCCCTTCTTGCAGCATGGCAAGAAGTTCGCCGAATCCGGCATCCCCTTCTACGTCGTCCCCGGCACCTCGACCTGGAACTCGCTCGCCGGCCGCACAGACAACGCCGTGGCCAACCTGCGCAATGCCGCCGAAAACGGCGCCGCCAACGGCGCCATTGGCTATCTCGTCACGGATTGGGGCGACGGCGGCCACTGGCAGTTCCTGCCCGCCTCCTATCTCGGCTTCGCCTATGGCGCCGCCATGAGCTGGGCAAGCGCCAGCAACAAGGATATCAGCATCACGCATGCGCTGGACGTGCTCGTGTTTCAGGATGCCGCGGGCGTGATGGGCAAGCTTGCCTTCGACCTCGGCAATGCTTATCAGAAGTGCGGCGTCATGCCCGGGAACAACAGCATCTTCTATCTGCTCCTGTCCCACAGCATCGAGAACAAGCTGCCCGGCGAACTGACGCCAAAGGGACTGCAGGACACGATTGCGTACATCGACAACGTGATGGCGTCCCTGCCCAATGCGAAGATGGCCGTGCCGGATGCCGAGTTGATCCGCCATGAATTCGATTTCACCGCGCGGCTGATGCGTTTCGCCTGCAAGCTGGGCACGGCGCGGCTCGAAGCCGGGAACGTCCCCACGTCACAAGCGCCTGCGGACAAGCGTCACGCCCTCGCCGCCGAGTTCGCGCCCATGATCCCCGAATTCCGCCAACTCTGGCTCGCCCGCAACCGGTCCGGCGGGCTCAAAGACAGCGCCGGCCGCTTCGAAGCACTGCTCGCAATACTGGCGAAGTGACCGAACCGCGCACAGGCGCCACCTCCGCGGTGGCTGTATTCGCCAAGCCACAATTGCGGCTTGCCGGAAAGCGCTGCAATGTGCCTGCGATTTCACTCGGACATTCTGATGCGCACCGCCTGATGCGTCTGGCCCGAAATGGAGACCGCCGGCAATATCCCGCTTACCTTCAAATACGATCGGTTCCTACGGGAAGAAACCCGTCAAAACCCCTTCAATTCCACGCCGAGCATGGCGGACGAGGAGTCGTCTGCGGTATCGAGATAGTGCCGGAGCAGGGCGCAGCGGTCCGCGTCGATGATGTGGTCGTTGCCCTTTTCGTAGATGATCTGCCCCGCGGCGTTCACGGAGTACGTGTGCGAGGCGTACTGTTGTTCGCGGTCCGGGCACGGCGGAAACACGATCGTCCGCTCCGTCATCCGCCGCTGGAGCAACTCGGTCATGTACTCCTTGACCCGGCGCCGGGGCACGGAGCCGTCCGGCAACGTATCGAGATCCATGGCCGCCCCGAATTCGAACGCGCGCACTTTCTCGCACCACAGCGAATTGAACGCCATGAGCTGATGGGCGATCGCGCGGCCGTTGTTCCCGCAGTCGATGCCGATGCCGTGAAAATCGTAGGCGCGGTCCAGTTCCTGGATAATCTCGATCTGTTTTGCGTAATTTACGCCTTCGAGGTGCAGCCGCAGCACGTTGACGAGGTGCGGCGGCGCATCGCGGTAGACGACGAATTCTGACGGGTCGCGGGCGTAACCGAGGTCGCAGCCGAGGTAGTAATGGCCTTCGGCACAGTCGAACGGCGCCACAAACGTGTCCTCCTCGCCCAGGCGGATATCGACGCAGCCCATCCCCGGGTCCACGCACTCGAGGTAGTCATCGAGCGAGAATACGGCATGCATCGGCGAGCCGTGTTGTCCGAGTACGCGATGAATGTAGCCGGGCGAAGAGCGCCCGCCGTAGAGCAGGGCGAGTTCCGCGTCTTTGGCCGGCGTGAATTCCGGATTCAAGGCGCTGGGCCAGTTGTACTGCTCGGCCTCCTGCATCGTGGTCATGCGGTAGAACGTGTTGCGGAGTCCGTTCGGCACGCCATAGACCCAGCGCCGCCCGTCCCCGTTCAATCCCTGATACAACTCGCCCCAGGCGGTCTCGGTCATCTCCTGGGCCTCATCGACAATCTGCCAGTGCACGTGCATCCCCTGGAAATTGACCCCGCGCGGCCCCGCGATCCGCCCCCACAAGACAAACCCATTCATGAAGCGGAGGTACCACGAGGGCGAGCGGCGCATTTCCACGAGCGAGCCGGCAAATTCCGGCGTACTCTCGAAGCGCCGGGCGATGCGCGACATCAACGGGAAGAGGTGGTTCTCCGTTTGCGTGGCGATAAGCATCTCGGAGTCCGGGCAGGCCACCAGGGCCCAACAGGCCAGAATCTCAATCTCGCTCGTCTTGCCGACGTCGCGACCGTCACAGTGCACCTTGCGCGATGCAGAGGATTCCAGCGACGCCCGCTGGTACGCGCGCGTGGTCCAGGGCTTCCCGTCCCGGTCCTGGATATGTTCCCGCGCGAACGCCTCGCGGTCTTGCAGGTGCAGCCAACACCCGGCGTCCGCCGCACTCAATCCGTGTTTCAGGAGCTTGTTCCGTATCCCGTCTGATTCCATACTCCACGCCTTTCCGCGCTGTAGTCTCCCGTTCTCTCATGGAGCCGCCCGCAGAAACACAAATCCCCGCGAGACCTCATGGAATTGGGATGCGCCGGAAATGCGCTACCGGGGAAGCCAGACTTGCACGCGTTTGGATTGCCGGCCCCACTTCGCGGCGGTCGTGTGCTTGGGGAAGAAGAGGTCGATGTGATGGCCCTTGATGGCGCTGCCCCGGTCTTCCACCACCCCGTAGCCGTAGCCCGGAACGAACATCCGGGTGCCAAAGGGGTAGATCGAGGTGTCCGCGGCGATGGTGCCGACCTTCGCCTGTGTGCCTCGGGCCGTTTGGCCGACCTTCTTGGGTTTGCCCTTGTTCGGCCCCGAAGCCACCACCTTCTTCCCGTACCAGGTCCGTTTCCAGTTGCAGCACTTGCCGCATGGGCAGTAACCGGTACAGAGAATAGTGCGCTCGACCCGTTTCCCCGCATCCGGTGCCCGGTGCACACAGCCCGTGCTTAGCGTAGTAAGCAGGACCACCACCGCTAGAGTTACCCAAACCCGCTTCATATCCACATTTTAACGCATTCCCTGGCGCACCTGTCAAGAGTTTTCTTGCTCTTCCTCCTCCAGCTTGGCCTGCGCCAAGGCCGCATTCGCCTTTTTGATAATGGGTTTCATGTATTCCGCGAGCCCGCCCGTCATCGGGCGGCCCGTGCTCGCGCAGTGCTCTTCGAGTTCTTTCATGGTCTTTCTCCATCGTTCTGAGGCCTTGCCGTGGGCATCTGCCAAGAGCAATTCGACGCGCAGCAAAGGGTTCTCCCCCTCGAGCCTGGGTTTCGGGGTAGGTGCCGGTTTTCGAATGCCTGCTCCGGCCCCAGTTCCTGCTCCGGTTTTGGCTTCCGTTTCGGCTCGGGTCTTGGTCCCGTCGTCTGCTGCGGCGGGCGTCTGCCTCAAGGCATGCATCTGACGCTCGAGATGCCGCACCAGGAAGCAGGCGGAAAGCACGTCGCGCAGCCGCAATGCCAACAGGGGCGAATCAGGCACCCCCTGCCCCTGAAACATCCGCCGGAATCCGGCCGTGAGCAAGCGGCGCAACGCCGCTTCCTCCGGCCAGGTCTCGTCCAGGTCTGCAATCACATCCCGTTGCCGCATGCCCTGCTCTCCGTGTTTCCGGGCGCCCCTGCGCCCGCTTACCCTTCCTGCGCGCGCATTGCACGCCGCATGGCGCGCAACGGAGGGGGTGGGGCTCGCGGAGCAAGGCGCGAGAAACGCGGGATAGGCGGAAAAACGGGGGTCTTGTGAAGAAATGCGGCGCATGCGCCGTTTGGGAATCCGGGAGGAACGAAGGCGGAAATGCCGCTGGAAATGGGTAGACGCGCAAGTCTACTTTTGCGCCACCCGGCGGGGGAAAAAGGCCGCGCCGGAGGCGGCCCCCGTCCTGCGCGGCCGCCTCCGGCGTTTCCGGAAAGAAAGCTCGATTACATGCCCGGGCTGTAGCTCGTAAGCACGCGCATGTAGTTTGCGCGCTCGAACGCCGCCGGTTCCGCGACCGACTTGTGGCTCATGCTGCCCTGCATCATCTCGATGGACTCGTATTCGTGCTCTTCGAGCCAGCGGAAGAGATCCTTCTGCACCGTAGCCAGATGGCCGATGCCGAACTTCAGCAGTGCGGAGGTCATCATGGCGACTTTCGCGCCGGCCATCATGCACTTCACCACGTCTTCGCCCGTGTGAACCCCGCCCGTGATCGCCATGTCCGCCTTGATGCGTCCGCAGAGGATGGCGACCCAGCGCAGCCGCAGGCGCAGCGTGCTGGGACTGCTCAGGCTCAAGTTGGGCACGACTTCGAGGTTCTCGAGATCGAAATCGGGCTGATAGAATCGGTTGAACATCACGATGCCGTCCGCGCCCGCCAACTCAAGCTGCCGCGCGAAATACGGAAGCGAGCTGAAGAACGGCGAGATCTTCATGGCGACGGGAATCGTCACGTTCGACTTGACGTCGCGCAGCAGGCTCTCGTGCATCTCGCGGACGTGTCCCGCCGTCATTTCGGGGTCCGTCGGGATGAAGTAGACGTTCAGTTCGAGCGCATCGGCGCCCGCTTCCTGCATGCGCTTCGCATACTTGATCCAGCCGCCGGTCGAGACGCCGTTCAGACTGCCGATGATCGGGATGTCCACGGCGGCCTTCGCCTTGCGGATCAGTTCGAGGTAGGCATCCGGTCCGAGCCGGTAATCGGACATCTCCGGGAAATACGTCAGCGACTCGGCGAAGGAGTTCTCGCCCTGGGCGAGGTTGGCGTTGAGGGCCTGGCTCTCGAAGGTGAGCTGTTCTTCGAACAGCGAGTGCAGCACCACCGCGGCGGCGCCGGCGTCTTCCATGCTCTTGATATTGTCGACCCGGGTGCAAAGCGGCGACGGAGACACCACGAGCGGGTTCTTCAACTTCATGCCAAGGTAACTGGTGCTCAGGTCAATCATTGGGATGTCCTCCGCGTTATTCGGCCGCTTGCGCGGGTTCGGCGCCGGCCGGCGCGCCGCCTTCGGGTTCATACATCGCCTGCATCTGCTGATAGAGCTTCCAGCGGAAACCCGCGTCATCCTGCGCCTGGTGAAGCAGTTCCTTCGCCAGGTCCGGATCGCTCATCGTCAGCATCTTGTAGCGCGTCTCGTTGTAGATGTACTTGTCCAGGGAGATTGTCGGCTCTTTCGCGTCCAACTGGAACGGGTTCTTGCCCTGCCGGCGCAACTCGGGATTGAAGCGGAAGGGAAGCCAATGGCCCGACTGCACCGCGGCCTTCTGCTGCTCCATGCCCATCGTCAGGTTGTAGCCGTGGGCGATGCAGTGGCTGTACGCGATGATGAGCGAGGGCCCGTTGAAGGCCTCCGCCTCGCGGAACGCGCGGATCGTCTGGGCATCGTTGGCGCCCATGGCCACCCGGGCCACGTAGGCGCTGCCGTACTGCACGGCCATGAGGGCGAGGTCCTTCTTCCCGCCCGGCTTGCCCGCGGCCGCGAATTTCGCCACGGCCCCGCGCGGGGTCGATTTCGAGCACTGGCCGCCGGTATTCGAATACACTTCCGTGTCGAGTACGAGAATGTTCACGTTGTGGCCCGACGCAATCACGTGGTCCAGGCCGCCGTAGCCGATGTCATAGGCCCAGCCGTCGCCGCCCATAATCCAGACGCTCTTCTTGACGAGCATGTCCGCGAGGCGCAGCAGGGCTGCCGCTTCCGGCGCCGCATTCCCGGCCAGCTTTTCTCTCAGGGCCTTCACGCGCGCGCGCTGGGCCTGGATCCCGTCTTCCGTGCCCTGATCCGCGCCTTTCAGGCCGTCGGCCAGTTCGCCGCCAATCGCGTCACGCAGGCGTTCGACCAGTTCGAGGGCGTATTCGGACTGCTTCTCGACGGCCACGCGCATGCCCAGACCGAACTCGGCGTTGTCTTCAAAGAGGGAGTTCGACCAGGCAGGGCCGCGCCCGTCCTTGTTGATCGCCCAGGGGGTCGTCGGCAGGTTGCCGCCGTAAATCGAAGAGCAGCCGGTGGCGTTGGCGATGATCGCGCGGTCGCCGAACAACTGCGAAACCAGCTTGACGTACGGCGTCTCGCCGCAGCCCGCGCAGCAGCCCGAGAACTCGAAGAGCGGCTCGAGCAACTGGACGTCCTTGACCTGGTTGAGGTTCAGCTTGCCTCGCTCGAAGTCCGGCAACTGCTGGAAGAAGGCCCAGTTCTCGCGCTCCGCGTCGCGCAACGGCGCCTGCGGCGCCATGTTGATGGCTTTCAGGCGCACTTCGCGCTTGTTCTTCGCGGGGCAGACCTGAACGCACACGCCGCAGCCCGTGCAGTCTTCCGCCGCGACCTGGAGCGTGTAGCGCAGATCCTTGTATTCGCGCCACTTCGGCTCCGCGGACTTGAAAGTGGCCGGCGCGCCGTCCAGGCACTTGGGATCGTACAGCTTGCCGCGAATGACGCCGTGCGGGCAGGCCAGGGAGCATTTGCCGCACTGGAGGCACACTTCCGTGTCCCACGTGGGAATCTCAAGGCCGATATTGCGCTTCTCCCATTTCGTGGTCCCGCTCGGGTAGGTCCCATCCACCGGCAGCGCGCTCACGGGGAGCAGGTCGCCGTCGCCCGACATGATCTTCGCGGTGATGTCCTGCACGAAGCCCGGCGCCTCCGTCGGCACGGGCGGGCGCAGGTCAAACGCGCTGCTCACTTCGGCCGGGACAGCCACTTCGTAGAGCTTGTCCAGCGTCATGTCCACCGCGGCCCAGTTCTTCTCCACGACCGATTCGCCGCGCTTTCCGTAGGTCTTCTTGATCGAGTACTTGATGGCCTTGATGGCCTCGTCGCGCGGAAGAATGCCGCTGATGGCGAAGAAACAGGTTTGCATGACCGTGTTGATCCGGCCGCCCATGCCCGCCTGCTTCGCCACTGAAACCGCATCGATCACATAGAATTTCAGCTTCTTCTCGATGAGTTGCCGCTGCGTGATGCGCGGGAGCTGATCCCACACCTCTTCGGGCCCGAAGGGGCTGTTCAGCAGGAAGGTCGCGCCGGGCTCAGCGGGCTTCAACACGTCCGTCATGCTGATGAACGAGAACTGATGGCAGGCCACGAAATTGGCCTTCGTGATGAGGTAGGTCGAGTGGATGGGTTTCGGCCCGAAACGCAGGTGCGAGGTCGTCATCGACCCGGACTTCTTCGAGTCATACACGAAATAGCCCTGCGCGTAGTTGTTCGTCTCCTCGCCGATGATCTTGATGGAATTCTTGTTCGCGCCGACCGTTCCGTCCGCGCCCAACCCATAGAATACCGCGCGCACCACCTTGTCCGACTCCGCCGAGAAATTCACGTCGTAAGCGAGGCTAGTGTGGGTCACGTCGTCGTTGATGCCGACGGTGAAATGATTCTTCGGATTTTTCTTTGCGAGTTCGTCATACACCGCTTTGACCATGGCGGGGATGAATTCCTTCGACGACAGACCGTACCGCCCGCCGATGACGCGGGGCATTCCTGCAAACGGCAGCTTGCCGTCCGCCAT
>CAILVY010000316.1 GCA_903837785.1 Candidatus Hydrogenedentota bacterium | reverse complement strand
AGTCAATTTCATCTTTTTTTTGGCACTGGTAGGAGCCGGAAAAAGCCCCAACCAGTGCAGGCACCTTACGTCGCTACGCGCCGAAGGTGCTGCTTTTGTTGGGCTTCTCGAACAGGTCGCCGTGTTCTGCGCACGGCTTGCACTCCGCAAGGTTTTTTACCGCCTGCCGGTAGTACGACGGCTTCAGTTCAATGCCGATTCCGCGACGCCCGTTCAGCACGGCCCCATAGACTTCGCTGCCCACACCCATGAACGGCGTGAGCACGACCTCGCCGGGGTTGCTCCACAACACACACGCACGCTCGATCACGTCGAGTTGTAACGGGCAAAGATGCTTTTCGTCGTCAGCGTCCCTCGCCTTGCGCGCGTCCAGTGTGTGCGTCTGGCGAATGTCCATCCAGACCGGAGATGCGTATGCCCGCCAGATGTTGTGAGATCTCTTGATGCCTTCCCCCCCAGGATCGGTTCGCCCGCAGTATCGCGTGAGTCCGTCCGGATGAACCACCGGAGCTGCGTTTTCACCTGGAACGCGAAACGCTAGAAGGTAATCGGGGAGGCCTCCTCTGCACGCCGTAGAGTCTTTGCATAGTTGCTTGTGCATCAACCCCAAGGCCTTCGTCCTGGTCGCCTCAATAAGCGGGTCTTTCCATATTACGTGCCGGGAATGGTAGATCATTCCCGCCGCCTGAAATGCCCGCACGATGTCGCCAGGGAAGTCCTTGATCCCGATGTATCCGTCGCGCTCCTTCATGGCTGGGATGTCAATGCAATGCACAGCGCACAACCGGCCAGGCTTTAGGACGCGCGCCAACTCGTGAATGATGAATCCGAAGTGCTGAAAGAACTCATCATAGGTCCGGCAGTTGCCAAGGTCTGCGGGGTTGTCGCTGTAGCAATACAAATCCGCAAACGGCGGGCTGAAAATGCTGAAGTCGATGCTGGCCGATGGCATTGCCTGCAGCACTTCGCACGAATCCCCGTTATAGATTGCGTAGCGGTCTGTAATTACTTGGTCGCGCACAGCCATGACGGCACCTCTTCATTCTTTGTGTATCCGGTTGTTTTCGTGACATGCAGTTCTTCGCGCATCAGCGCCACGAGCTGCTCAAACATTCTTGATGCGGCATCGGCCTTGCGTTGCATATTTCGCAATACGTTCTGCTGCCCGTCAGTTGTCACCATATCTACTGTGACTTCGCGGCGCTGGCCGAACCTCCAGCACCTACGCACGCACTGATAATACTGTTCATACGAGTGCGATGGAAAAAACGTCATGTGCGCGCAGTGCTGCCAGTTGAGACCGAATCCGGCGATTGACGGCTTGCTCACGATCACGCGGATTTGTCCATTGGCGAATGCCGAGAACGCTTCTTCTTTGGAGTCATCACTATCCGACCCCTGCACGTTCACAGCCCCGCGAACTGCCTTTGTGATAGCCTCTGCCTCGGCATTTAGATTCGTCCAGCATACCGATGGATCGTCATTCGCGTTGCACAGGTCAGCCACCATTCCGCATCGTTCATCAATCGTGCGGCGCAGGTCGTTGCGCTGCTCATCCAGTCCGATAGCCGGGAGGTCAAATAGGTATCCGTCCAATGGTTTCAGCGCTGAAACAACGTGATTGCGAACAGACAGTGCAGGCAAAGCGAATGCGCCATCGTGAAACCCAAGATCAGATGGCTTTGTGCACGCTCTGGCCCAAGAACATACCCACCGCCAGAATAGATGTTCGCGTGCGTGCCCCTTGATTCTCCATGTTGACGTATCCCCGCCATCGTGCGTGAAAAACTGCGACAGCATGTGCTTTCGTTCCATGACCCCGAGCGCTTCGGCGCTGGTTCCAAGTTCCACATAATCATTCGGCGCAGCCGTCGCAGTGCAAAGCAGCCTGTACGGCCGCTTGCGCATAAAGTCGGTGATGGCCTTGCGTGTCTCTCCGTCGAAGTTTTTGAGGATGCTGCTTTCGTCGCAAACAACCCCGGCGAAATCGTCCGGCTTGAAGTGGTGAAGGCGCTCGTAATTCGTGACGACGATCCTGTCTCCGTCGTGCAGACCGTCCCGCCTGTGTGTGACTTCAATCCCAAACTTTGAACCCTCGTTGACCGTCTGGAATGCCACGGCCATCGGAGTGAGAATAAGCACGCGCCCATCCGTTTTGCGCGCCACGTTCTCCGCCCATGTCAACTGCATTGGTGTCTTGCCAAGCCCGCAATCGGCAAAAATCGCCGCTCGCCCTTTCCGGCAAGCCCACTCGACAAGCGACACTTGGAACGGGAAAAGGCTGTCTGGCATCCATACCGGG
Source organism: Candidatus Hydrogenedentota bacterium (assembly GCA_903837785.1). Classification (GTDB taxonomy): domain Bacteria; phylum Hydrogenedentota; class Hydrogenedentia; order Hydrogenedentales; family CAILVY01; genus CAILVY01. The sequence continues at coordinate 2,835 of CAILVY010000316.1, read as the reverse complement.
TCAAAGCCGTGATCCGATCCAACGTGTAGCTTGGCATCGAGAAATGAAGAATAGGAAAGCCCAGCCATCGCTTGCACGTTACATCCCTCCCGCTTCGCGTCCGGGCTGAACGTGAAGCGTGTCGTTGGAGAAACAGGACAGGAAGCGTGCAGGCCGCGCGGCCGCCGGGCGTGCGCGGCGTTCCTCTTGCCCGGTCAGTTTCCCCGCCGTGTTTCCTGCCTGTCTCATGGTTTCTTCAGAACTGCAGGTTCCCGTCTTCTTGGGCATCATCCGGCTCCAGGAACTCCGCTATTTCATTGGCAATCGCGTCCGATCCGTCCTTCTTCCGAAACGTCCGGTGCGCCACCTTGCAGCGCCCAACAGCTTGGTCCACAGTCGACCAGTCGGGAGCAAATATCCCCTTGTCGCCATGCTTCCTCTGGCCAATCGCTGTGAAAAACTGCAGCAACTTCCACTGCAACTGCTTCACCAGCGCCAACTGAATCGTAACCTCAGCGCTCTCTGCATACTTCTCGCGATCAAACTCCTCCACAAACGTAGTCACCATGGCCGTCACCACAGCCACGTTCTGGACCCCGAACTTACCGAACTCCTGGCGCTTGCGCTCTAGCTTGGTCACCGCAAACATCGCCAATCCCTCCGGCAGAATCGGATACTTGCGCTCCGCTTCCGCAGGATCCAACTTGGCATCCCATCCAAACCCGTCACCTGTCTGTTTCTTGTCGCTCATGTCACACTCCTTTTCTGGCAAATGCCTTTACCTTCAACCAGTTATCCTCTCTCGTGATCAGTTTGATGTAGTCAGTTGGCAGCGACGCCACCTCCATCGTGTCCTGATAGTGACGCTTCGCCAAAAAGAACGCCTTGATGGTTTTGGCATCGATGCCGTCCTTGACCATCAGCGCCTTCAGTTCCGGGGCGATCCCGTCATCCTTCGGCGGCTCCGGATTTTCCTGCTTCGCTTCCGGCTTGGCCTCTGGATTCGGTTCCTGTCCAGGTGCCAACGTTTTTCCAGTGTAGGCATCCTTCACTCGGCCCTGGGCTTTCGCCGCATCCAAGCGCCTTCTGGCTTCCTCCCGTTTGGCTTCCTCTTCCTCTTCCTTCAGCCGGTGCTCCCCCTGGACCGCGCCGGCGCCGTCGTCATCATCCTCCGCTGCGATCCCGAGAATCGCGCAAAGGCTGTACCGCCGGGCGTAGGTGATCGCCTTCCCCATGTCCTGGGAGTCCAGGCCCTTCGGCAGAGGGTAGTTTCCGGATATCCACTGCCCGGACTTGTGCATCAGGAGCGTCACCAGCGTGATCCCGGCTTCCGTCTGCTGCACGATCTGGGTGTAGCTCAACCCCTGATCCGCCAGCGGCTTGCGGACCTGTTCCACCACTTCAGACAGCGGGGCGTAGTTGTACGAGTACTTCCCGGCATTCGCCGTGTGCGTCTTCTTCGGATTCGGCAGGCTGGCCGCCGCCAGTGCCACTGCGATTTCGTTGATCTGCTCGCTTTTCATTAGAACTTGAACTCCTCCTTCTTTTCGACCACTTCTCCGTTTTCGATCACAATGCTGCATTCGTCACCGGTACCCACCCGGGTCCCGATCGCCTGGAGGTTCCGCTCCGCCAGCCATCCGGCAAACTCCGCCAGGCTGTCAGGATCCATCGCCTCCAGTTTGTCCAGCAGCACGAACCCGCACTTCGGATTCACGGCCGCACAGATCGCCGCCGCCGCACGAAGCTGCTCCGCCCCGGACATGCAGTCCCACGGCTGCCCCCGATAGATCAGATCGCCGCTCTCATCCAGGGACAGACCGTCCAGCGGCATCTGCACGGACGCCAGCAGCTTGATCCGATCCGCCCGGACCGCTTCCAGCTTCTCGGTCATGGCCTGGTACTGGGCCTTGAGATAGTTGGCTTCATCCTGGGCGGCCTTCTTCGACTGGTTTGACCGGATCGCCGCGTTGATGCTGTCGATGTGCTCCAGTTCCTTCTGGATCGCCGTGGTGTCTTCGTCCTGCAGTTCAGCGGCCGTCTTGCGGGCGGCGCCGAGTTCATTCTGCAATCGGGCATGTTCCCGCTGCGCAAACTCCATGGCACTCTCCGCCTCCTCCAGGGCCTGTCTCAACTCCCCCACGCGCTTCTGTGCGCTCTGCGTCCTGTAGAGAGCCGCCTTGACCGACTCTTCGGCCTGTACGGCCTCCTGGCGCCTGGCCTGGTTGCGGGAATTGACCGACAGCGCCGCTTGGAGCTTGGCGGCCATCTCGGCACCACTCAGCGGTTCCTCCGGCAAACTGAAGTCCCACGGCAATTCATCCGCGTACTTCGCCTTGCGGTCCGCGATCTGGCCCATGGCGTGGCGCTCATCGAACAGGCGCTTGGCCTCCGCGTTCAGCCGAGCCAATTCCTTCCCGAGGTCCGGGTACACGTCCAGGAGCATCTTGGCCTTTTCGGCGCTCGATGCCGCCATGAAGCGCGGGATGTTCAGGGCAAACTGGTTGACGAACTCATTCAGCAGGGCCTGACCGCCATTGCCGCGGCTGCTGGTCACCTTCAGCGTCCCGTTCTTGCCCGCCCGTTCGACTGTGACGCCGTTGTCCAGGTCTATCTTGACATAGGCTTCATCCTGTCCGGACCGGACGGGATTCGTCGGCTTGAACCGGTCCCCGCCCAGTGCCCACATGATGGCATCCAGCACACTGGTTTTTCCCTGGCCATTGCGGCCGCCGATGACGGTCAGGGCCCGGTCCTGTACGGACAGCGCCACCGCCTTGACGCGCTTGAGGTTTTCGACCTCCAGCGCCGTGATCTTGACATTCTCCTTGGTTCCACTCATTCTGCCTGCTCCTT
>CAILVY010000315.1 GCA_903837785.1 Candidatus Hydrogenedentota bacterium | reverse complement strand
GACCAGGACCGATCCATATACACGAATGGTAATCGGTTACTCTATACCGATGATACCACAGGCCCATGGCGATGTCAAGCTTTCTCTCTCTTGGCGCACATCTGTCTTATTACTCGGTCAATTTCGATGCTCCGGGAGGGACTTCGGGAATCGTTGCGCGGGGAGCTCTGCTTGAGTTATCGGTTACCTCATGCTACGCTAACCCCCTTTCCGCCAGACGCTTCCTGCCCGTTATGCCGCTTCAAGCGCCTCCGGAAGCTCCCTGCGGGACAGATTCCATGGGTCTCTTGTCCCCCGTCCCCCTCCCGGCGCCCGGGCGCAACGTCCGGGTCCAAAGACGCCGGTGCCATCCCGCCTACTGAGCGGCCCTCAACGCAGAACGGGCGGCTTTTGGCCACCCGTTCTTGTGCTCTTCTTGTCTTGACCCGGCCTGTTGCCGCGTCGTCATCTGTTCGAAGTCTTCGTCCTCATTAGCTGGTCAACAATCCAACCAGGTACGCCATGCCGCGGTTCGCGGGGGGCTCGCCGCACTGATCATATTTCAGGAACTGCACGTGGCCGTCCATGTACAGCACGTTCGCCCCGCCCGGTATGTGGTTGTAGGCGGCGGGATTCGTCGCCAACTGGTCGAACATGATGAATATCGTGCTTTGCGCCTTCGCCGTCGCGGCCGGATTGTTGATGTCCGTGATCATGAAGCGCTCGATGCCCTCGCGCAGGCGGTAGACCATGCTGCCCGTCCCGCCATTGCCCAGGCCCTCGGCCACCTCCGCGTCCTCGTCCACCGGCGGGAAGATGCCGTTGGGGACATTCATCGAATAGTCCACCACCAGTTTGTACAGAAAGTAATCAAAGACATCCGCGATTTGCGCGGGATACAGAATGCTCATGTCCGGAGTGACTTCCAGCGCGCCGGCAAGGGCTATCAGCCCGGGATAATCGCCAATGGACGCCTGGGCATCATTGCACCCGTTCTTGTCGAGAACCCACCCGATGTATCCGTAACTCTCGTCAATCGCGCGCGCGCACTTCCCCCCATGATTCGCGGCATAGCCGAAGCACCACTCGTGCGTCACTTCATCCTTCGCGAATTCCACCGTCTGCACCAGGTCGGCATCCGAGGGACAAAAGGCAATCATGGGATCCGTCAGGTATTCAGGGTAGAGGACAAACACGTTCGGGCCCGCGTCGATCACCGCCCGGTAGGTGCCATCCTGCTTCAGGTACGAACCCAACTGTATCGGCGGGAACCGCTCGCCTTTGGACTCGTTCGAATACATCTTGAATACCAGCCCCCACTGCTTCAGGTTGTTCTGGCAACTCGAGCGCCGGGCCGCCTCCCGCGCCCGCGCCAGCGCCGGCAACAGAATCGCCGCCAGTATGCCGATAATGGCGATTACTACCAACAGCTCAATCAGGGTAAATCCGGTGCGTTTCATCTGGGATCTCCTTCTCGTTGAACTTCGCGCCCCTTTTGGTACCTCATGTAGTCATCGATTACTACGTCGTCCAGATTATCACTGTTTTCTCGCTTTGTCAAGAACCCGGCGGAGCAGGGAGTCTGGGGCAGTCTGACCCATAATCAGCCGCTTTCCCTTCGCTTGACAGTCGATGCCCTATCCTGTATAGTTTTAGTCATCGGTTACCATTCGGGGTGTTTAGGATGTCAACGAGCCACTGGACCATCTACGATATCGCCCGGGAAGCGGGCGTATCGGCGAAAACCGTGAGCCGGGTGCTCAACGGCAAGGGCGGTGTGGGCAGTGACACGCGGGCGCGCATCCTCGGCATCATGGAACGGGTCGGTTTTCATCCCCATATCGGGGCGCGCACCCTCCGCGGCAAACAAAACGCCTGCGTCGGGGTCATCCTGCCCGCGCCGATGAACGTGGTGCCCATCAGCCAGAATTTCTTCGTCTGGCTCTTCGTCGAGCTCTATCGCATCTTCGGCCGCAACGGCGAATACATCAGTTTCGACATGAATCCCTACGCGTTGGGCCCCCATGCCAACTATGCGCGCGGCGTCTTTGAGCACCTCTACAAGGCCTGCGTCGTCAGCGGACCCCTCGCGCTGGATGACCACGTGATTGCGCGCGTCCACGATTCCGGCGTGCCCTACATGGCCCTCGGCCGCCTCGATTCGCTGCCGGAGTGCAGTTGCGCCACGGTCGACTACGAGGAGGGGGCCTATCTCAGCACCCGCTTCCTGATCGAGCGCGGCCACAAGCGCATCGCCATGCTGAAGGCCTTCGAAGGCTACCAGCCCGGCCTCGAACGCCAGCGGGGCTACCTGCGCGCCCTCAACGAGGCCGGCCTCCCCTTCGACGAGAACCTGGTGCGCTCGGTCACCTTCGGCGCGCACAACATTGCCAGCATGGTCCACCGCCTCCTCGCCGACCCCTGCGTGACCGCCCTGATCGAGTGCAGCGCCACGGAGGACGCCTCGAACCTGCGCGAAGGCATGCGGCGCGCCGGACGGACCATCGGCAAGGACGTCGAGGTGGTCGCATGGACCTATTCGGAAAACGCGCCCGTCCTGAACGATGCCTGCGCGCATGTCTGGCTGCCCATCATCGAAGCCGCCTCCGAAGGCCTCGAAGGGCTCGCCGCATGGACCCAGGGCACGCGCAAGGGACCTGTTCACGTCGTCTACCGCCCCCTCCTCTTCACCCAGTGGAGCGACTGCGAACTGCCCAAGCCCAAGCGGCTCTTCGATTTGATCGACTGAGTCCGGTACAATGTCCGCAAAGCATGGGTGGATGACTTTCTCCTTGCGTGCCGGCGCCCTCGCGCCGCCGCATCGTAGTTGCCGGATACACGCGCGGGAGGGCCGCGCCCAACAGCAGGGAACGAGGATTGACTATGAAACGGCGATTGATGGTTACCGGAGCCGATGGATTCGTCGCGGGCAGCATCCTGGGACAGGCGGACGAAACCTGGGAAATCAGCGCGCTGGCGCTGAATGAGGTCCCCTACCAGCGCCCCGGACTCGACTGGCAGGTCTTTGACATGCGCGGTACCGAACGCCTCCGCTCCGTCTTCAAAGACGCCCGGCCCGAGGCGGTCATCCACACCGCCGCCATGGCCGACATCGATTTCTGCGAGGAGCACAAAGACATTGCCGAGGCCGTGAATGTGGGCGTCACCCGCGAAGTGGCCCGTCTCTGCCGCGAACACGGCGCGAAAATGATCTTCCTCTCGACCGACACGGTCTTCGACGGCACGAAGGGCATGTACGCCGAATCGGACTGCCCCGGCCCCCTCAACTTCTACGCCGAAACCAAGGTCCGGGCGGAGCAGGCCGTTCAGGAGGAGGCGGGCGCGTGGATCATCACCCGACTCTCCCTCGTGATGGGCCTCCCGGTCATCGGCGCCGGCAATTCATTCCTGGCCAAGACGATCGCCGCCCTGAAAGCGGGCAGGGAGGTCGGCTTCCCTGACGAGGAAATCCGTACGCCGGTCGACGTCATCACGCTGGGCCGCGCCTTCCTCGAATTGGCGGCGGGCGATTTCACGGGCTACCTGCACCTCGCGGGCTGCGACCGATTGAACCGATTCGCCATGGCCCAGCACATTGCCGAACGCCTGGGCTTCTCCAGGGACCTCGTGCACGTGAAGAATCCGAGCGCAATCCCCGGCCGCGCGCCGCGGCCCCGCGATGCCAGCCTGGACAACCGCAAAGCCCGCGCCACACTCGCCACGCCGATGCGTACGCTGGACGAGGCACTTGATCTTGTCCTGGCGGAGAAGTAGTTTCATCATTGGCAGAAGACAAATACCGAAAGGCTCATTTCCCATGGCATCCATCAAGTTTGAGTTGGAGAGCAAGTTCGGCTCGATGTACGGCGCCGAGGAACAGCAGGCCATGCTCGAGGTCCTGGCGAAGAACGCCCCCACCTCCGGCGACGCCTGTATCCAGTTCGAAAATGACTTCGCGGCCTACTGCGGCGTGAAGTACGCCCGCGCATGCTCCAACGGCACCGCCGCCCTCTTCCTTTCCCTCGTGGGGCTCGGCATCAAGCCCGGCGACCGCGTGCTCACCACCCCCTTGACCTGGATTGCCACCGCCGCCGCGGGCGCCACGCTCGGCGCCGAGGTCGATTTCGTGGATGTCGATCCGGTCACGTACAACATGGATCCCGAGCAACTCGCGAAGAAGATCACGCCCAATACCCGGGCCGTGCTGCCGGTCCATCTCTATGGGCAGTGCTGTGACATGGACGCCATCCTCGCCCTCGCGAAACAGCACGGCTTTGCCGTCGTCGAAGATGCGTGCCATGCCGTGGGCGCGGAATACCGCGGGCGCAAGGCCGGCAGCATGGGCGCCACCGGCTGTTTCAGCTTCCACGAACAGAAGAACATGAGCACCCTCGGCGAAGGCGGCATCATCACCACGGATGATGCGGATCTCTTCGAGCGCATCGCCCTGTACCGCTCGCACTGTACGCGCGTCTACGGCAAAAGCACGAAGTACTGCTCCCTCGACGAGGCCAAGCTCCCGATGGGCAAGCGCTTCTGGTGGCAGGATTTCGATGACTGCGGCTACAACTTCCGCATGACGGACATCCAGGCCGCCGTCGGCAGCGCCCAACTCAAGAAACTCGATGCCCTCAATCAGAAGCGCATCGAGATCTGCGCTCACATTTCCGAGCGCCTGCAGGGCGTTCCCGGGCTCACGCTCCCGGCCGTGCTCCCTGGCCGGAAACACGTCTTCCATCTCTATCCGCTGCAGATCGATCCCGGCGTGTTCGGCATGAACAAGGAGGACTTCGTCTACGCCATGCGCGAAGAACGCGGCATTCGCATTGGCACCCACTATATTCCGCTGCACTGGACCACCGCCTTCCAGAAGCGCGGCTTCCGGAAGGGCCAGTTCCCCGTCGCCGATCGCCTGGCCGATCGACTCGTCACGCTGCCGATACATCCGAGACTCACCCCGGAGGGCGTCGACTACCTCGTCGACAGCATCTGTGCCTTCGCACGGCACTAGCCGGAACTTCGTTCGCCCCGCGGGACGAATCCGGCCGGCGCCGCGTTCCGCGCTTGCAATTCTTCCCGGGCGTGGAGTATGATCAGGGCACGCCCGGGTGGTGGAATTGGCAGACACACTGGACTAAGGATCCAGTACCGCGAGGTGTGCGGGTTCAAGTCCCGCCTCGGGCACCATTTACCAATTGCCCCGGATCCGCAAGGATTCGGGGTTTTTTTATGCCTCCGCTGCCGCAAAGAGAATATTGACGCCCCTGGACAGTTTTCGTCTAATTCTCTTGCTTCGCGGGGGAACCTTAGTGCATACTGGTCCCCGTAGGGACGTGGGCCGGAGGTCGAGTATGCAATTACAGACGACACGCTTCGGGACGATTGAGGTCGATCCCGAGTCCGTGATTACCTTTACGCAGCCAATCATCGGTTTTCAGGAATACCGGCGTTTCGTGCTGCTGCCCGGCCCCCCGAACAGCGGGGTGTGCTGGCTCCAGTCCAGCGAATCGGGCGACCTGGCCTTCCTGCTGATGAATCCGGCCGATCTGATTCCCGAGTATAGTGTGCCGCTGGGCCAGCATGAACTGGCGGAACTGGCGGCCTCGAAGAGCGAGGATCTGGAGGTGTATACGCTGGTTGTGGTGCCGGAGGATCGAACGAAGATCCGGACGAACCTGAAGGCCCCCATTCTTGTGAACCGGAAGCATCGCCTGGGCAAGCAGGCGGTGTTGGAGCGGAGCGATTATCCGGTTCAGTTTTTCCTTGCGCAAGCCGCACCCAAGGCGCGGGAGCCACGGAGGGACAAGCCATGCTCGTACTGACGCGTAAGGAGAATGAGAGCATCATGATCGGAAACGACATCGAGGTCAAGGTGCTCGATCTCAAGGATAACCAGGTGAAGATCGGGATCGTGGCGCCGCGTTCCGTGGCGGTCCATCGGCGTGAAGTCTATCTGGCGATTCAGGCCGAGAACGCCCAGGCCGCTTCCGCCGCGCATGTCGAAGACCTCTCGAATCTCATTCCGCGTTAGAAAGGAAGCGGCACATGGACGTGATCATCGATGGACAGCGCAACTTCAAGATGCAGGGCGAGCCGCCCAGCCTGCTCGCGGCCGTCAGTGCCATCGCCGACTTCCTGCGCGAAAACGGCCGCGACATCGTCTCGCTTTCCGTCGACGGGCGCGCCGTCCGGCCCGAGGAAATCTCGAGCAAGTTCGCCGACCTGCCCGCTTCCGGGGTCGGGACGATCGAAGTGGGTTCAGAAGAAACCCTCGTGATGGTTATGAACTGCCTGCGCGAAATCGAGAGTGTCCTCCCGGAACTCCCCAATGCGTGCCAGGGCCTCGCGCAGGTCTTCCAGGGCGAGTCGCCGATGGACGGCTTCGAGCCTTTTCAGGAACTCGCCGAAATGTGGAGCCACATCAAGCGGCGTGAAGCCCTTGTCTCGCGGATCTTGGCGATTGACGTCGATCAGACGCTCCTCGAGGGGCGCTCTCTCGCACAGGTCCAACAGGAATTAAACAGCTTCCTCGAAGAGGCCGCGCAGGCGCTGAAGGATGGCGACTGTGTCTTGCTGGGCGATCTGCTCGAATACGAACTGGCGCCGCGCGCGGAACAGGAGGCCCAAATCGTAGCGCTGCTGCGGCAGCATGCCCCCGGCTGATCATGGCGCCGCCGCGCATCCTCACCTTCAACTTTCACGAACCCTATCTCTGCCTGATGGCCAAGACCGGACTCCCTTTCGACGTGGGCCTCTACGCCCAGGGACAACTGGGCCGAATCTGGAACACCGCCCATCGCCCCAAGCCCGAGAACCTCGCCCTCATCGATGAACCGCAGTGGCGTGAAGCCCTCGAACAAGGCCGCTACGACGTCATCATCGCGCACAATGAAAGCAACGCCCTCGACGTGGCCAAAGCCCCCGGCGCGAAGCTGCTCGTCTGCCACAATCGCCGGACCTTTCTCCGTACAAACGCCACGACGGATCAAGGCGATCCGGTCGAGGTCCTGGACCGGCTCATCCGCGGGCTGCGCAACTACTTCGAATTTGTGTTCATCTCGGAATCCAAGCGCGACGACTATGGCGTGCCGGGCCGGGTGATTCTTCCGGGAATCGACGTGGAAGCGTACGGCGGATATGACGGCGCTCGTCCGGAGATCCTCCGGGTCGGCAATGTGATGCGCTCCCGGAACCTGATGTTCGACGTCGATTTCCAGGAGGCCGTATGCCAGGGGCTTCCCAACCGCGTCCTCGGACACGACCCCAGAATGCCGCAGGCAACGCCGGCCGCCTCCTTCGACGACTTGCTGCAGCATTACCGCACGCTCCGGTGCCTGCTCCACGTGACCCGGGAGGGCTATGAAGACGGCTACAACCTCGCCATGCTCGAAGCGATGGCCTGCGGGATGCCCGTCGTCGCCCTGGCAAACCACACTTCGCCCCTGACGGATGCCGTGGATGGATTCCTCTCCTACAGTGCCCCCGTGCTTCGGAGGCGCTTGAAGACCCTGCTGGAGGATGCGGAATGCGCACGCGAGCTCGGCGCGCGAGGCCGGGAAACTGTCGCAGCGAAGTTCCCCATGAGCGCCTTCGTCAACCACTGGCGCGAGGCCATACTCGAGGCTGCGGACAACAAGCCGGTGCGCCCCTCCCTGCCGCGCCGAAGCAAGCGCAAGAATATCCTCCTGCATTACGTGGCCTCGCCCTTCACGACGGCACGCTATTTTGAATTTGCGGCCCGACCGCAGCACAACGTACTGAGCATCGGACCGCGCCTGCCCGAGAAAATCCTGAGAGGCTGGGGGTTCGCCGGGGATATCCCGCCCTACGCCGAGCATCAAATCCCCCTGCCCGGTGAGGCTGCCTGCGAGGCGTTGCTCCGCGCCCTACCGCAAGGCTACCGGGGCGACTGCTTTCTGTGGATCGATTCCGGAATACGATGCCCCGGCAATCTTCATCTCCTGCCAATGCCCAAAGTGGCCTATCTCATCGACACCCACGTCGCGATCGAGCCGCGCCTCGAGATAGCGCGCCATTTCGACCTCGTCTTTATCGCGCAAAAGGCCCAACTCGAACTCTTCCACCGCGCCGGACTCAAACACGTCCAGTGGCTCCCCCTCGCCTGCTCCCCCACGCTGCACGATATCCCCCCGCGTGAACGCATCTATGATGTGGCCTACGTCGGCAGCCTCAACACGGAGGACGGCGGACGCAGGCGGCGCCTGCTCAGCGCGATCGCCGAGCGTTTCCCCCAGTGCAAGATCGGAACCTTCTGGCCCGAAGAGATGGCAGAGATCTACGCCCAGGCGAAGATCGTCGTGAATGCCGCCCACAACGAGGACGTGAACATGCGCGTCTTCGAGGCCATGGCCGCCGGGGCCATGCTCTTGACCGACCCCGCCATCGGGCTCGAGGACCTCTTCCGAGACGGGGAACATCTGGTT
>CAILVY010000314.1 GCA_903837785.1 Candidatus Hydrogenedentota bacterium | reverse complement strand
TGATCGAGCGCGGCGTCGTCCTCACGGAGGCCAACCGCATCACCCGCGACGAACTCCCCCCCGAACTCCTCCAGGCCGAGTCCGCACCGCTCCCCATTGCCGCCCCCCAGGACGAGACCGGCTCCCTCATCGAGCGCACCGACCGCCTCGAATCCGAACTCATCCGCGGCGCCCTCGACAAGTTCCACTGGAACCGCACCAAGGCCGCCGAACACCTCGGACTCAAACGTACCACCCTCCAGTACAAGATCAAGAAGTACGGGTTGGAATAGGACAAAAAATGGCGGCTATTCGCAATTTCCAATTTCCGGGTGATACATGGAGTTTGATACTGGTATGACTTTGGTCCGACTAAAACGCAAACGCCCGAACTTGAAGGACGCCGAGGAGTACCTTAGGGTTGGTCACTGGGGCGTGGAAAAAAGTGACTATGTGACCCCGACAGAGCGAAGAAAACGGCTGGACGTCTTGGCGACGAGGCTGGAGGCGATCATCAAAGAGCATGTCTCGTCCGTCCGGCGGCTGGATCTTGCGATTCTGAAGTGCCATTTGGTTACAGAATTCATGCTAAATGAGTTCATAGATCTCATGGCAAAGTCGGAGGGAGCACTGGACGAAGAACGGTTCACCTATAGGCAGAAGGAACTTCTGATTCACATGCTCGGTTTTCCGCTCGATCCTTTGATCATTCCATCTCTCGACTTGCTTAATACTCTCCGAAATCAGGCAGCGCATACCCTTTCTATCAACAGGGATCTCCTGGACAAGCTCATCCGTATAAATTCTGATTACCCGGAAGGCCTCGGCGAATTAACTGATGTAAAACGGGTGAGCGAACTAAAACAAATTACAAAGTCCATATGTTGGAGGATGCTTGGTACCGTGGATGCATTAAGCAGTCTTGAAATGCAATAGCGGACAAAACACTGCCATCATCTATTTTTGTGGTTAGGAGAACCTGTACGCCAAGGTGCCTTGTGCGAGGCAATATGGCGCAAGAAAGTTGGCAGCCTAAGTTCATGCGTGCGAATGAAGGGCGTTGGTTAGCAACTTGGCATGATGTGTTGGTAACGTCAGCATTCTTTACGATGCAAACATACCAAAATGTTGCGAACGACTTGATCTGTATTTCGTTGAAACGGTTGGCTATGCTGCATCTCACAAAGGGGCAGCAAAATATGCCGGGGACCACCCGGGTGGAAGTTGTATAATCTGCCCATAAGGAAAGGGAGGGGTGGCCTGTCTTGTCTGTCAGCCGCTTTCCCGTTCGCAACGTGGAGGGAGGTCTATCGTGTCGCTGTGCGGCGGTATTGAAGCGGGTGGAACGAAGTTCGTGTGCGCCGTGGGCACGGGCCCGGCCGATGTGCGGGAGGAAGTGCGCTTTCCCACGACGTCCCCGGAGGAGTGCATCCGCCGGTCCATCGAGTTCTTTCGTTCGATGCAGCGGCTCTACGGCACGCTGGCCGGCATCGGCATTGCCTCCTTCGGGCCGGTCGACCCGAACCCCGCATCGCCGGCTTTCGGTCATATCACGACCACCCCGAAGCAGGGCTGGGCGCACACGAATCTGGCCGGCCCCATCGGCGAGGCGCTGGGCGTGCCGGTGGGCTTCGACACGGACGTCAACGGGGCGGCGCTGGGGGAGTACCGCTGGGGCGCCGCAGAGGGCTTGGACACTTTCGTGTATGTCACGATCGGGACGGGGATCGGCGGCGGCGCGATGGTCAACGGCGGATTGCTGCACGGGCTGATGCATCCGGAAATGGGGCACGTGTTCCCCCCGCATGACCGGACGGAAGACCCGTTCGAGGGCGTGTGCCCGTATCATGGGGATTGCCTGGAAGGGCTGGCCTCCGGGCCTGCCATGGAACAGCGCTGGAAGACGAAGGCGGAAGCACTGGACCCCGGCCACCCCGCGTGGGACCTTGAGGCGAAGTACCTGGCACATGGGCTGGTGCCGCAGATCTACATTCTCAGCCCGCAGCGCATCATCCTGGGCGGCGGTGTCATGGAGCAAGCCCATCTCTTCCCGAAGGTGCGCCGGCACGTCCGCGAAATCCTTCATGACTACATTCGGACCCCGGTCCTCCTGGAGGATATCGACCGCTATATCGTGCCGCCGGGGCTGGGCAACCGGGCAGGCGTCCTGGGCGCGATCGCGCTCGCCCAGGCCGCCGCAGCAGACCTCGGCCTGAAGGATGCCGCGCTTCCGTAGAGACTCCAGGAGTACAGGCAGGGCAATGTACCCCGCTGGCTAGATGCACTCCCGGCGCCGCGCACATTGCGTGATGCAGTGCAGGCTTCCTGAACTCGTTGTGAAGAGAGCCCGTTAGGCCCGCAGTTTCCAGGGCGCGCGCATGGGCTGGGTCATCCGTGCCCGGGCCTCCGCCGCCTCGGGGAACGTTTCCTTGAGCGGATCCCAGCGCACGCGCTGCTTCAAGCGAATGGCGATATCGCAGGCATGACAGAACAGGTCGCCTTTCAGGGCTTCATCGATGTCCGAGATGGCCGTTTTCCCTTCACGAACACACTCGATGTAGTTCCAGACATGATTCTTGCTCTCGTAGAGGTGCGTGCCGTCTTTGGCGATCGTTTCCTTCTTCCATTTCTCGTTGGAGGCGCTTAAACCGCTCCGGCTCACCTGCACCCAGCCCTTGTCGCCGACGAAGGCCGTGCCATGCCCCTTATCGGCCTGGAAGCGCTGCAGCCAATCCTCCGGCGCGGGTTGCGCGCGGAATTCCACGACAAGCCCGCTGTCGTAGGTGATCCTGATGTTCCAGTCCGTCGCGGTGTTGCAGAAGCCCTCCGCGGGGAACTGGCCGGTGCCCTCGATCCAACAGGGGGTCAGCATGGCGTCCCCGGCGCCCCACACCGCGATATCCACGGGATGGATCCCCCAGCCCGCAATGAACCCCAGCGCATAATCGGAATTGAACCACCACCACTTGTTGCTGTCGCGTTCCTTCGTATACGGCACGAACGGCGCCGGCCCCAACCACCGCTCATAATCCAGCGTTTCGGGCACCGGGGCCTCTTCCGTAAAGCCGCCGGCGCTGCTTGCCGGAGCCCACACGTAGACCGTGTGCATCTTGCCGATATACCCGTTGCGCACGAGTTCGCAGGCATGGCGGAATTTCTGATCCGAACGCTGCTGCGTTCCAAACTGGAATACCACGTTCCGCTGCTTCACCTCGTCCCGCAGCACCTGGTCCTGCTCCATGGTGATTCCCAGCGGCTTCTCCACGTAGACGCCCTTGCCCGAACGCACGGCCGCCAAGGCATGCAGGACGTGCCAATGATCGCACGAGGCCACGTTCACGGCATCGATATCCGTCCGGGCGACCAGTTCCTCGTGATGGTTGTACAGCGCGCAATCTTTGTTGCCGTAGAAATCATTGATCGTGGCGGCGGTCTTCTCGCGCCAGTCCCGTTTCACGTCACACACCGCCACCACCTGGGCCTGCTTGCACTGGAGCGTCTGGCCCAGCACGTCATTTCCCCGGTTGCCGACGCCTATGCACCCCACCACGACCCGTTCACTGGGGGCGACATGGCCGTCCTTTCCCAAGGCCGACGAGGGAATGATATAGGGGAATCCAATTGCCGCACCGGCCGCCATGCTTGTCCGCAAGAATCCGCGCCGCGTCAGGTCACTCTTCTTCGCCATGGTCTTTACCTCCCAGTTTCAAGAGCCGTGTTCGTCCATTATGCAGTGTTCAGGGCAACAGTTCCATTCCCGCCGTCCAAAGACCGAACCCGGATTCACTAAGCAAATGTCTGGTTGTCTTCCTGTGTTCGTTTCGGAAGCCTCTGTGATGAGTCCGGCATCCTCATGTGCTTCCGGGACGGCCTCTTATGCCCTGTTCCATGGCATTTGCCGACGGCCCCGGCATGCGCACGGGCGAAAACAGTATAGTCGGCCCATAAACTCAGGCTGGTGCGACCTGCCGGCCGGACACTTCTTTGGACGCAACGCGGAGGGAGAGTCATCGTCCCACAGGACAGTCTGCCGTCTCGACTCTCCTGGCCGTACCTGCTAGTATCTTTCCAGAGGGATGTGCTCCGATTCCAGGAGAAGGAGGATGCTGCCGTGCGGTGTTGTCTTTCCAGCAAAGCCATTAAGCAGAATTCAACGTCCATGTCTTTGTTTCTCTGCCTGCTTACGGCATTCCTGATTCTTTTCGTAATGGGTTGTCCCCGGCCTGAACGTGACACGACGCCGCCCGGCAACGTCAGCAACTTCGCGGCGCTTGCCGGCGATGCCCAAGTTGCGTTGTCCTGGCTGAATCCCGTCGACGCGGATTTTGCGGGAGTCCGCGTGGTACGGAAGACGAACGCCTATCCAAGTTCCGTCTCGGACGGTACCTTGGTGTACGAAGGCGCGGGGCAGGGCTGCACGGATTCAGGGCTGGCCAACGGGACGCCTTGTTTCTATGCGGCCTATGCCTATGATGAAGTGTCGAACTACGCGGCCGGTGTTCAGTCCACTGCCGTGCCAACGGCCGCGGGGGCCCACCACGAAGTTCTGGACGAGATGGACCAGCTCGCGGGCGACATTGCCGAGCTGCCCGATGATACGCTGGATGCTGCCCAGCGCCGTGAGCTGGTGGACCGATTGGCGCAAGCCACACAAGAATACCGAAGCGGCGATCCATGCACCGCCGCGCAGACGATTGTGGGATACCTGGATGAGGTTCAGGACCTGCGCGTTCCGGAAACACAGCCCACGATGGAAGGCCTCTTCAACCGCGGCTATATGATCCGTTACGCGATGGCGGAGAAACTTCCAGCCAAAGAAGAATGTCCCGATCTGGCGCGCGTCGGGGTAACGGCTGACGCCACGTTGGATGAATGGGCCTCGGACAACACTCAGGCGGTTGCCGATCTTCGGTTCGGTGAACCGAGAGTCCTGACGGTTGAAGCGGAAGGCAAGGTGTTCACCCAGTTGTTCGTGCCTGGCGCCGACCCGGTCACGGGCGCCCCTGGCAAACCGGCGGTGCCCGTGTTTCGGCGCCTGATCGCGGCGCCGCGTGGCGCCACCGCGGCCCTCGTTACGGAACTCGGTCCGGCCCATATGTTCAAGATGAACGTGATTCCTGCCCAGTACCAACCTGTGGACCAGGATGCTTTTGCGGATCGCGAATTCACGTTGGATGCGTCCGTGTACGCCACAGACGCACCGTATCCGCCGGCGCCGGCCTCACTAACCGATTTGGGCTACAGCCGCGACCTGCACGTGTTTCTGCTCGAGGTCGCCGCGGGCCAATACAACCCCATGACGGATGAAATCATGCTGTTCGAGAACGTGCATGCGGAAATCCGATTCAACGGCGGGAATGCGTTTCTGACCGAGGCCGCCCTGGGGCCATTTGAACGTGAACCGGGCCGGCACGAAGGGGTCATCCTGAACGCAGGAGATGTGTTCGAGTATGTTGAACCATTGCAGATCGATCCGAAAGCGCTGGGCGAGGAGTTGCTGATCTTGACGCCTCCGTCGTTGCGTGCCGAGGCGCAGCGTCTGGCCGACTGGAAGAATGCGAAGGGCATCGTGACCAATGTCTTCGACGTCATCGATGGCGATGGCCCGGGACCAGACAGTCCCCAGGGCATAGATGTGTTTATCGAGGAGCGCTATCAGAGCGTGTTCATCCGGCCCCGTTACATTCTGCTCTTTGGAGACTCGGACCGCGTGCCGACCTTCTATGTAGAAGGCGATCTCGATGCCTTCCTCCTCGGCAGCGCGACAATCGCTTCGGACTGGCGGTATGCATGTGTTTCGGGGGAGGCCTTTGAACTGCTGCCGGAGTTCGCCGTGGGCCGCATTCCGGTGGACACGCTGCAAGAGGCCGCAATCCTGGTCAACAAGATCATCTCCTATGAACAAACGCCTCCGGAAGATATGGCCTTTTACAGGAACGCCGCCGTTGCCGCGCAGTTCCAGTGTTGCCGCACCGATACCGGCGAGCCCGGAACCGACTCGCGCACCTTTGTCGAAGCGGCGGAGTTCGCGCGTAACGCCATGATCCGGCACGGAAAACTGGTAGACCGGATTTACAGGAAAACGGGCGGCTCCGGGATCACGCCGGCACGATACTACGACGGCAATCCCCTTCCCGCGGATCTCAACCCCAACAGCGGTTTCGAGTGGGAAGGCACGACCGACGAGATCACGGCTGCCTGGAATGCGGGCCGCTTCCTCGTGATTCACCGGGATCACGGTTCCTACTACTCCTGGGTTACGCCGAACTTCAGCACGTCTACCGTGGAGAATTACCTGGTCAACGGCGAACTGCTCCCCGTGGTTTTCAGCGTGAATTGTGCCAGCGGCTGGTATGACACCGAGACGTGTGCTGAACCGTTCAATGATGTGAACCTGGTGGAAGCCCTGCTGCGCAAGTCAGGCGGTGGCGCGGTCGCCGCACTCGCAGACACCCGCAACAGCCCCAGTTGGTGCAACTCCGCGCTGTTGCGGGGTTTCACAGATGCGATCTGGCCCGACGCGCTGCCGTACTTCGGCGGGAATGAGTCCAAGCTGCGTCTGGGCGACATTCTCAATCACGCCAAGCTTTACCTGCTGGGCGAGATCAACTGCGCCGGGACCTCAACCGCCGGGGATGATATCTCATCCGGCGCCTCCTATGACGAAATCCTCATGTGGCATGCCTTTGGCGACCCAACACTTGAAATCTGGACCCAATGGCCCTATGGCTGGTCCCTGCCGGATGCCGTGCAGGTCCAAATCGCCGGGGGGGCTGCGCTCGAGGTTGCGTGCGAGGCCGAGGGGGCCACGGTGACGGTATTTCGGGAGAGCTTAACGGGCGCGGGATTGACGCCTATCGGGCGCGGAACGGTGCACGAAGGCATCGCGAACGTTGCGTTGATGAAGGGCATCGAGATGCGCGAAGGCGAGGAACTTCAAGTCTCGGTCAGTCTGGCCAACACCATCAGCAGGTCAATCCCTGTGCGGATTCCGCCAGACGAAACCCCGCCCGCCAACGTCGCCCGATTCGAAGCCGAGGCCACCGAGTGGGAGGTGGCACTTTCTTGGGAGAGCCCATCTGACGCCGACTTCACCGGCGTCAAAATCCTCCGCAGGACGGATGCGTTTCCGACTTCGCCGACGGACGGGGTACTCGTGTATGAGGGCATCGAGCAGTCCGTGGTTGATCAGAAGATTGTGGCCGGTCAGACTTACCACTATTCCGCCTTTGCCTATGACGAGGTGCCGAACTTCTCGGTTGGCGTCCACATCTCGGCGACCCCACTGGACGTAACGCCGCCGCCGAATGCCAGCTCGTTCACGGCCACACCGGACGATGGAATGATTGCCCTGGACTGGGATAACCCGGACGATGGGGACTTCGCGGGCGTAGTGGTCGTGCGTCGGGAAGGAGCCTATCCTGCGTCTCCCACGGACGGCACGATCGTGTACAGGGGCAGCGGCGAGCAGCAAAGCGACGAAACCGTGACTAATGGAACCACGTATTTCTACACGATCTTCGCATACGATGAAGTCCCGAACTACGCCTCGGGCTCGCAAGCCTCGGCCAAACCACAGGAAACCACTCCGCCGGGAAACGTCATGCGGTTTTCGGCCCAGGGAAGCCTGTCCCCTTTGTCCGTGGTTCTACGGTGGATTAATCCGCAAGATGAAGACTTTGCCGCCGTGCGGATTCAAAGGAGGGAAGATGCTTTCCCCACTTCGCCCGAGGATGGCGTGACCGTCTATGACGGCACCGGCACGACGCACACAGACACGAACGTTTCGCCACGAACGACCTATTACTACACGGCCTTCGCCTACGACGAAGCGCTCAACTTTTCCTCGGGGGTTCAGGATAGCGCCGGCCCAATGGCGACACAAGCGTTGCGGGCCATCGAAACCCTGACAATGGATTTGGCCTTGCTGCCTCGAAATCACATCTCACTCTGCCGCGGATTCTAGCCACGATTCTGTTGCCTTGGCCGGGAAATATCGCGCCGCCCTCGATTCTCGACATCTGGCTATTGATAATTTACGCACAAGGCGAAGAGATCTGAATCGCGAAACTCGGCTTGCGCTGCTGTGCAAAGTCCGGTACTCATCCGTGTGATCCGTGCAATTCGTGTGTCAGTCCGGAGCAAGGTTCCAGTTCGTTCGCAGACCTGATTCATCGCCGCCTTCTGCTGCAATCGCCCGCGGTCAGGCGATTGCCAAATCCATTCATCGTGCTCATTTCTCTCCGTTGCGGGAAACGGCGCGTTGCGATTTGGGGCGCACCCGGTGATGATAGGGGTCGTTGGTTTCCAGCTCGCAGTGATACAGCTCGATGAGGCGCAGCAGGGCGGCCTCGGCTTCGGGCGTATGCAGGCCGCCGCCGGCGAATCGCTCCTGATCCAGCAGGGCACGAAGATGGATCTGTTCCCAGCGCCAGTTCCTGCGCGCCCATTCGGGAAGGCGGGCATGTACGGAATCCGCCAGGCTTCGTGCGCGCCGCGCCGCGTCCGCGTCCACGGGCTGCTTCTGATACGACTGGCTTGCCGCCGCCTCGAGCATCTCCACCAGAGACAACACATCGCCAGACACGCCGGACCCGAACTCGTATCCGATGTATTCCTCCAGCGTCGCGCGGGCGGAGCGGTCCCGGTCCCAGTAGAACTGGGCGCTTACGGCCTTGTTCATGTCCTCATAGATGCCTTCGCTGTAGGGAAAGCCTCCCTGGACCACGTGCTTCACCTGGTCCCACAGCCGCTGAAACCGGGCGGGCAGGGGATTGGCGCCCACGCCGCCCCACGGCGAGTTGCCCCACATGCTGATCTCCGGGAAGTTGAGCAGCGGGCGCTTGCCCGGCACACCCGTGTCCAGCGGATAACGGGGAAAGTCCTCGTGCGCATCCGCGAGAATGTAATCCAGCCAGTCCTCGCCGCGGGCCAGGGCGTCGCTCAGGCCCTGCCATTCGCCCTCGGGCGGCGTGTCGAACATCCACGTGCTCAGGATGGTTTTCAGATTCGGGAAGATCTCGCGGCCGAGCTGTGTGAGGTCGCGGGAGAGCTTCAGATAGCCGTTGCTGCCCCAGGGCATGCACTTGTCGCAGGCGCACCCGCCCTCATCGTACGGCCAGTAGCACACGAGGTCCAGGCCGATGTCGGAAAGGCGCTCGTAGAGGCGGCGAGTGTTCGAGAGAATGTACTCGCGGCCGGCCGGATCGCTCGGGCAAACGGGATGTCCGCTGTTTCCCCGGCGGCCGGTCGGATCCGGAAGGCGCGTCGCACGGATGGAATCCGGCGCGCCGATAAACAGCGTGTTGCCCACGCCGGTCGTGAACAGAAGCCCCAGTTCTTTCGCCGTCCTGGCGTAGCGGCGCAGCATGGCCATGGCAGGTTCCGCGTCCGGGTCGTCCCAGCCCTGGAGATTGATCATCGGATAGACAGCCATCACGGCGTTCACGCCCCACAGCGCCAGATCTTCCATGTAACGGGCGACTTCCGCCTGCGGCGCCTGAACGTACCAGTTGTGAAAATGCGTGGCGAAGTACATGCCGCGCACCAGGCCCTGAGGCGCCGACACCCCGCGCCAGGACGACGGTTGGAAGACGCCCTCATACCGGCTCGTCCGCAGGAATTTCCCGACGCCATACAGGAGCCCCCTCGGCGAGCCGCCGCAAATGCGCAGGGAACCATCCGCCTCTTCGATGCGGAATCCCTCAAGCGGCAGGATCTTGTCCACCGCAAGAACTATCCGGGCGTCCGATGGGGCCAGGACCACCTTGGAGGAACATCGCATCGCAATGCGGTCCTGGAGTATCCCGAAAGTCCTCGACAGCAGCGGGTCCGCCGGCCCCTCTATCCGGACTCGGATTTCGTCGCCGGATTTCGCCTCATCTGCCATGATCGGACCCGCCAGGCCCGCACCGGCCACGGCCGCCCCTGCCAATTTCAGAAATGTCCTTCGATCTTGCCGAATCATGCCCGTCCTTTCCTTGCGCGGTACAACTCAGGCCCTTCCGGGACAGCCGGGAAGGCCCCGGCCTTCTCGGGCATTCCCCCAAATGAGCGCACGTTTGGACCTGGAATCTAGCCGCTGACGCCGCGGACTTTCAATTTTCCGTCCGCGCCGCCGAGCCTCGTCCGAAGAATACCTTGATTTCGATTGCTGCTTCCGCAGAGACTATGGGCGCACCCCAGGGAGCAGAGTCCGGGAGTGAGGTTTAGGGGCGAGGGCAACATCAGAGGGTTCGGGTTATGGGGAAAAAGGGTTTCACGCTAATTGAACTGCTGGTCGTCATAGCCATCATCGGCATTCTCGCGGCTATCCTGTTGCCGGCCCTGGCCCGGGCCCGCGAGAGCGCCCGCCGGGCCTCGTGCCAGAACAACCTCAAGCAGTGGGGCATCATCTATAAGCTTTACGCCGGTGAGTCGGCGGGGCAACGTTACCCCTACATGCAGACGGGGCGTGTCTTTAACCGGCACAGTCAACCGAACCCGGAGATCTCCGATAGCATTGCAGTGGCCCCGCAAACGACGCTGCTCTATCCCGAGTACTGGACGGACCCCGGCATCATGTTTTGTCCGTCGGATGCCAAAGACTCGGTCGAGGACATGGTCATTGAGGATGGATTCCTGTCGACCCCGGCCGGCAACCCCTACAAGGCCGACAGCAGTTACGCCTACTTCGGCTGGGTCATGAGCGATTTGAGGCCCAGCGATGGGCACGCCGCCGCATCGAACTATCCCATGCTCAACGCCCTGGCCGCGGCGATGGGCGGAACCCCGCTGGCCGCCACCGAACTTGTCCCCATCCAGTTTGCCGCGAGCCTGAACAGCCTGGGCAATCGCGTGCTCGGGCCCTACTTGAATCACCGGGGGCTCGAATTGATGGGGCTGGTAGATCAGGACATCGACATCTCCGGCGAATACGAGGGCGCGGGCCACGGGAACGGCGGCGGCGATATCGTGTATCGCCTGCGTGAGGGCATCGAACGCTTCCTGATCACCGACATCAACAACCCGGCCGCCGGCTCCAAGGCACAGAGCTCCATTTTCATCATGCTGGACCTGATCGGCGCGGGCGTCGCCGTGGCGGAATTCAATCATGTTCCGGGCGGATGCAATGTCCTGTACATGGACGGACATGTCGAGTTCATCCGCTACATCGCGGACGACAATGCCGCGACGCCCCCGGTTGCCCGGAGCACGGCGGTGCTCATCGGTGCCTGGACCGGAGACTGAGGCGGTGCGCGGCGTTCGGGCCTTGCGCACGATCTGGAGCCGGCCACCGTCCGAAATACGGCCTTCAATGCACGCGCATAAGAAGAGGGCGGCCCGATTCGGACCGCCCTGGAAATCAACTCAGCTCTTGGCCGGCTGCCGCCGGCTCACAGCCTAATACTGTACCGGGCAGAGGTACCCGCCGTTGATGCTCTTACCGCCCGTAACGAGCAGCGGGCCCACCGCGATGCCCGGGCCAACGGGGCTTGCACAACTGGTATCGATGTTCCCCACATATTGGCCGCCAACCCACACGGAGATCTCGGGCGGCATCAGGCCGTCAATGCCGGGGCCGTTCACCGTGAGCTCCTTGTTCGGTTCCACGCAGCCCCAGAAGAACGGCGTATCGCCGTCCGCGGACATCACTTCGAGACGGATGCATTCTCCTTCGCCGAGGTACTCGAAACTCAGTTCGCTCACGCCGCCGTCACAAGCCTTGCACACATACTCCGGAACGACCGGGCAGAGTTCGCGTCCGTTGTCACTCTTGCCCGAAACCACTTTGAAGTCGCCGATCAGGAAGCCGGGACCAACCTGGCCGTCGCAGTCCGTGCGAATCAACGAGTCAATCTGATAGTTGACGAAGACATAGATTTCCGGCGCCAGGATTGCGCCCTGCAGTGTGATCTGTGCGCCCGGTGCGACCTCGCCTTCGAAGAGCGGTCCCAGGTCCATGTCCTTCGGGTAGATGTGGACCATGGCTTTGCAGGACCGGAAATACTCGAGAACGAGTTCGTTAATCGTGCCGTCACAGCCGCAACCGTCTTCGCCCTCGCCCTCGCCCTCGCCCTCGCCTTCGCCTTCGCCTTCACCTTCGCCTTCGCCTTCGCCTTCGCCTTCGCCTTCGCCTTCGCCTTCGCCTTCGCCTTCGCCTTCG
>CAILVY010000313.1 GCA_903837785.1 Candidatus Hydrogenedentota bacterium | reverse complement strand
GGGATACGTGTCCGGAACTATGCTCACGCCCGTCGTGATCAGCCTCCTGCAGCGATTTGAGGATGAGCTCGATGCCGGCCTGCTCTTCGGCGGGCCGATTCAGGGCGGGATCTTCGGGCGAGTCGAGGTTGCCAATCAAGCCTGCGGCCACGGGCGCGTGCCTTCCGCGCAGCGCGCAGATCTGTGCGACGGCGCCCAGCCCCGCGCGCCCCTTTCCGGGTTCACCCATGTCGATGATGACGGCGGCCACATCGAGTTCGGGCAAGGAGAATAATGTGAGAAGATCGTAGTGGTCGTCCGGGTCATTGTGGGGATGATACAAGTCGGTCGAGTAGATGACCGGCGCAGCGGCGGCGGCGGCCACGGCGGCCGCCCACCACAGAATGCCCAGGCAATATCGCATGTGCTTCGTCTCCCGTTTGTCGGGTAATGATAACCTCTTGCCCCCGTCTTCAGCCACATCACCGTCATACCCGCGCAGGTGGGTTTCCAGTAGGTTTGCAGTAGTCCGTGCTGCTTCATGGATACCCGACGGTGCGGAAAAGACGCTGAACACAGCGGAGCCTTGAGGGCCGCCCCTGTTTTGACTATCATGGGAACAGGCCGCCTGCGGTGGGTGGGGGCGGGAGTGCATGAGGGAGTCTGCGTGGGCCGCGCAGGCGCAAACGCCGGCGAAATCCGTTGGCGTGGAAGGGGTGGTGATCGATGCCGGAGCGTAGGCTTGCCGCGTACACGATGATGGTTCTTGCGGGCGTGCTGGGGTGGGGCTCGCTGCTCCTCTTCATGGGTTTCCTTTGCGTGGGTTCGCTGAACGTGGTAGACCTCGCCATGAACACCCGCAACGCCTTGTTCCTAGACGCCGGGCTGTGCCTGTTGTTTTTTGTTCAGCACAGCGTCATGGTCCGCAAGTCGTATCGCCGCTGGCAGGCAAGGCGCGTGCCCGCGGAATACGGGGACGCGGTTTACGCCATCTGTTCAAGCCTGGTCTTGCTGGCGCTTGTGGTGTTCTGGCAGCGTTCGGAACAGACGATCGTCGTGTTCGGGGGCGCCTGCCGCGTGCCGTTTCACGCGCTTTTCTTGTTGTCCGTGGCGGGCTTTGCATGGGGTATACGGAGTTTCCGGCATTTTGATCCGTTTGGCATGACGCCGGTTCGCCATCGCTTGCGGGGCACGCAGCCGCGCCCGCAGCCCTTTGTGGCCGTGGGTCCCTATCGGTGGGTGCGCCACCCGCTCTATCTCTTCATGCTGCTCATGATCTGGTCGTGTCCGGCGCTGACGATGGACCGGCTCCTTTTCAACCTGTTGTGGACGGGGTGGATCTGTGTGGTGGGGACGATCCTGGAAGAGCGGGATCTTGTGTCGGCATTCGGAGACACATACCGGCAGTATCAGCGGGAAGTCCCCATGCTGATCCCCTACCGCCGCCCGCAGAGGGTCGCGAGCCTCGATCGACCCAGCAAGGAGGCCGAACCCCGCTGACCTCGCCGCCGGGCCTGTCGAGGTCCGACTCTGATTCTATCCACCACGGATCGACCTTGGCTCTTGGTTACCCGGGGCGGCGGGCCGGCGCTTTGCTCCGGCCCTGAGCCCAGGCTGGCTAATTTCGCGCCGGCGTCGGAGCGGTCCTGACGCCAAATAAAGTAGTTGAGAGTCAAAGCGTCCCGTGTCACAATGAAATGGCTTAGGGTGGCGATGGACCGATATGCTCCGGTCCGGAAACGAAGCCGAGAAAGTCAGCAAAAACAGGCCCGTGGTTTCCGTACCCCGTGACAAGAAGGGAGGGAACGAACATGGAACTGAAGTTGATGCGGGAAAGGATCCTGGAAACGCCGCTGGTCACCTCGTTGCCGGAAGGAATGCGGTCGCGGTTTGGCATGATTCTCCTGTGGGTGTCGGAGTCCAGGAGCGTGTCACGCCGCGACTTGTTGTTCCACCAGGGCAGCATGGACGGGGGAACAGGGTGCGTGGTGCTCGAGGGGATGGTTCAAGTGCGTACCGGGGAGGATCCGGAAGCGGTGAAACACATCGAGGCGCCGGATGTTCTGGGCGAGTTGCAGTTGTTCACACCGCAGGGGAAAAGAACCGCAACGGTGGAGGTGGTGGTTGGCGGCAGCGTGCTGACGTTTGCCTGGCAGGACTTGGGCACGGTGGCGCGGCAGCTCTTTACCGATGCCGAGTTGGTCACGCTCAAACGCATCATTGTGGAAAGCGCCTGGCGGCGTGAAGAGAATCTGTTCGAGAAAGCAGCCGTCCACCAGGACGTGGCAACGGCATAAGCCTGAACGGGGTGCGGTTGCGTAGGGGCCGCGGTTGAGTGCACGGTTATTGTGCCAAATCGCGGAGTGCGAGGGGATGAACCGATGCTCAATGCTCTTGCGGGCGCCCGGTTGTTGACGCTGGTCTTCACGGACTTGGTCGCGTCCACCAGACTGAAAAGCGAGCAAGGGGACCACATTGCGGCCGGACTGATCGCCCGGCACCGATCTCAGGTCAATCGGTTACGGGAGAAAAGCGACGGACGCGTGGTGGACTGGGCGGGAGACGGGTGTTTCCTCACGTTTGAAGTGCCCAGTGCGGCGGTCGTATTTGCGATTCGCCTCCAGCAGGTCCACGCCCAGGACTCCGGGCTGCCGAAGGTGCGCGTAGGCATTCACATGGGCGAGGTGACCGAGAGCCATACTCTTGAGGGGATGTTGCGCGTGGAGGGGTTGGCGGTCGACCTGACCGCACGCATTCAATCGCTGGCGTTGCCTGGGCAGGTTCTGATGTCGTCCGCCGTGTTCAACAGTGCGCGGCAGCGGCTCGGGAGTGCCGAGGTCGGCGAACCCATCGCATGGCGGGCACACGGTTCCTATTATCCGCACGGATTCGAAGACGCGATCGAGATCTGCGAGGCGGGCCTCGAGGGTGTATCGCCGCTGGCCGCGCCGCCGGACTCAGGGAAGGTGCGCCGGGCGGTTGCCCCGGGAGAAGAAGAGACGCTGGGTTGGCGGCCCGCCGTGGGTTTGGCCGTGGCCGGCCATGACCATTGGCGCTTGCAGCGGCAATTGGGAGAGGGGGGCTTTGGCGAAGTCTGGCTGGCTGTCCACGAGAAGACCCGCGAGAAACGGGTATTCAAGTTCTGCTTCGAACTCGAACGGGTGCGCGGCCTCAAACGGGAGGTCGTGTTGTTCCGCCTTCTGAAGGAGGCGCTGGGAACACGGGATGATATTGCCCGGGTACTGGATTGGCAGTTCGAGCGCCCACCCTATTTCCTGGAGGCGGAATACACCGAGGGCGGGGATTTGAAGGCTTGGGCGGAGGCCCGGGGTGGTCTGGAGGCCGTGCCGATGAACGTGCGGCTCAGCATTCTGGCACAGGTGGCGGAAGCCTTGGGGGCGGCGCACAGTGTGGGCGTGCTTCATAAAGACATCAAGCCCGAGAATATCCTGATCGTGGAGGACCGGGGCCCATGTCCGGGGATTCGGCTGACGGATTTCGGGATAGGCATGATCACGCGGCCGGAGACGTTGCAGGCGCAGGGAATCACGGCCGCCGGGTTGACCAAGACGTTCATGGCATCGGGCGGGGACTCCAGCAGCGGCACCCGGCTCTATATGGCCCCGGAACTGCTGGAAGGAAAGCCGCCGACAACCCTGTCGGATATCTACGCCTTGGGCGTGGTGCTTTATCAAATGGTGATTGCGGGCTTTGACCATGCCGTGGCCCCCGGCTGGGAACGGGATGTTGAGGACGAATTTCTGCGTGAGGACATTGGCCTGTGTGTGGACGGAAAGCCCGAACGGCGCCTGCAAAGCGCCAACGAGATCGCTGAGCGCTTGAGGACGCTTGAAATGCGCCGGGAGGAGGCGCAGGCGAGGCGCAGGCTGCTGGCGGAGGCGGAAGAGGCCCGGCGTGCCGCCCGGCAAAGCCGGCGGCGCCGCAAGCAGGCGCTGGCCGTTCTCGGTTTGGGCGTCACGGCCATTCTTGCCATCACGGGTTTCGCCATTCGCGAATACCGACGGGCGGAGGAACAGGAGGCGCTCCACAGGCAGGCCTCCGCCGCCCAAGGGGCAGCGGAGCACGGGCGTTATCTGGCCGACATTCAACTGGCAGCCATCCGTGTCGAGCAGAGCTGCCGTTTGACCGCGCGCAAGGCGCTGCTGGATGCACCGGCGCAACTCCGCAACTGGGAATGGGGTTACCTGGCCGACCAGGCTTGGAGCGCGCGGCCGGAGCCTTCGCCGGAAGCCTTTGCGGACGGCAGGCCCGGTACGTTGATGTCAGAGACCTGGGCGGACTCCGAAGGGTATGTCACCTGCGAATTCGGGGGACATGGCGCGTTTGTCAGCGGCATCGCATTCGATCATGGAGGAATGGAGCCGCTTCACCGCATAGCCACGTCTTCCGGTGACGGCGCGGCGCGCCTGTGGGACATGCGGGACGGTTCGCTTTTGAGTACATTCCCGGCGGACGCCGGGCCTCTGTACGCCGTCGCGTTCAATGCCAGCGGAACATGCGTGGGCACTGCAGGCTGGACCGGGCTTGTGCGTATCTGGGATGTCTCCGCTGGAAAGCCTCTCTTGACACTCCGGCCTGAAGGAGGATCGCCCGCCAGGAGAATCGACTTGAAATGCCCGGGTTCCAGAATCCTGACTATTCATTACGACAAGACAGCGTGCATATGGGATGCCTCAGACGGCCGTCTCCTTGCACGTTGCACTGGCTCCGAGGGCGAGATTCTGATGGGCCGGCTGAGTGAAGACACGGCCCGACTGGTCACCAGCGGGACGGACGGGAAGGTGCGCAGCTGGGACGCCCGGACGGGGCAGTTGCTGGACAGCATGTCCGGACCCTGTGCAGGCAGCCAGATTATCGACCCCTCACTGAAGAACGTTGTCTCGCTGCAAACGGATCGTGTTGTCTTGTGGGATTTCGCGAGCGGGAAGCTCCTGCACACCTTCGACGTCAAGCCGTTGGATGTTGCCACGGCCAGTTTCAGCAAGGACGGATCTTGTGTTCTGGTGGCGTGTCAGGACCGCGTGACCCGCCTTTGGAACACCGCGACCGGGCAACTGCTGGCGGTCCTCGAGAACACCACCGGGGGCACATTCTTCTGCGCCGCCTGCAGCGATGACGGCGCGCGCATCGCCATTGGGAGTGAAGACGGCACGGTTACCCTCTGGAGGCCCGTCCGCAGAGGCGTTATCGGTCATGAAGGGCGCGTGATGCACGGGCATGACGGATTCCCGTCGCACGCGTGGTTCAGTCCTGACGGGAAGCGCATCGTCACTTCAGCCTACGACGGAATCGTGAAAGTCTGGGACGCCGAGACACTCGGCATGGTGTCCGTCTTTCGGGGGCACTCCTCGCCCATCCTGCACTCTGTGTTCAGCCGTGATGGAAAGCGCGTGCACAGCCTGTCGATGGATGGCCTGCTGAAAGTATGGGAGTCGGAAACCGGGCATGAACTGTGGTCTGCGACCGCCAATCCCGAGGCGCTGCGGCATTCCATCGAGCGCGTGGGCGGCATGCACAGCAACCTGATCCTGGATTCGGGGGCCTTGATTCGGGGCGATTGTGAATCGCCCGACGGCCGCTGTTCGCTGATCTTCACTGACGATGAAGCTTTTGTGGCGGATGCCCTCTCGGGCCGGAAAATAGTCGCCTTGGAGGATTGTCACGGGGGCACCGACGCAATCTCGTTCAGTCCGGACGGTGCCCGGGTTACCATAAGCGGTCACGGTCGGACGGATACGGGCGTTTGGGAGACCGTATCCGGCCGCCGCCTCTGTTCCCTGGCGGGGCATCTGGCGGATGTCACCGCGGCGAAATTCAGCCCCGACGGCAGGAGCGTCCTGACAGCCTCACCCGATGGCACCGCCCGAATCTGGGAAGCGTCAACCGGCCGGGAACAGCGTCTCCTCGCCTGCGGGGCCGGGCTCTTCACCGCGCGCTTCAGCCCGGATGGCAAACACGTCATCACCGCATCGCTTGACTGTACGGCAACACTCTTTGATGTCGCGACCGGCGAGCGGGAGGCCGTGCTGGTCGGCCACAGTGCCTTTGTCCTGGATGCTTCGTTTTCGCCCGACAACCGCCGCATCCTCACTCTGTCGTCCGATCATACCGTGAAGGTTTGGGATCTGCTGGGCCATGACCTGCTGACTCTTTCGCCTGGAAAGCGGATTGCCACGGCCGAGTGGAGCCCGGACGGTCACGCGATCCTTACCGCACACACTGACGGAACGGCGCGCCTGTGGGAAGCCGCGCCCTGGGAGAA
This sequence comes from Candidatus Hydrogenedentota bacterium, assembly GCA_903837785.1. Taxonomy (GTDB): domain Bacteria; phylum Hydrogenedentota; class Hydrogenedentia; order Hydrogenedentales; family CAILVY01; genus CAILVY01. The sequence continues at coordinate 4,065 of CAILVY010000313.1, read as the reverse complement.
CCTTGGCAGTTCCGTCGACAGTTCGAAATCCTTCGAGGATCGCCTCGAACACTGGCGCACAAGCGGTCTGCAGCACGCGTCGGCCCCTCTCGCACAATAGCCGCGTGAGACTGCCCGTCGTCATGAAGTTCGTGCAGCGGGGAGTCACAAAATTCGCTTCCAGCCGGAAGACCCGCTCGAGGAGCCCGTTCCGCGGCACGAGTCTCTTTTGCGCCGCGCGCAGTTCCAGCACCGCCGGGCGTTGCTGCGTATCCACGAGCCAATCGCCCCCCGCGCCCAACATGGCCATCGCGCACAAGATAATTGCCTGCAGGGGCTGCCCTCTCTCTCGGCTCCTGTTACCCCACGTGGATTTGCGCATCCGCAGGGCAGACCGGCGCATGACGGAAAATACGCCGTTCCTTCGTGAAGCGGCCGGCGGCGGATTGGGATTTGTTCGCGCAAAGCCCGCCAAGGCGGACAAGGCGCGAAGCGCGCGAAGGGGAGCATGCAGGGCGGGGCGCCGCGTCTCCCGTTTATCTTCTCTTGCCCGATTTCTGTTCCGGCATGAGGATGGCGTGCTGGCGCAGGCGTTCGGCGTCGGTGCGGGGGACGGGGATGGGGCGGCCATCGGGATCGATGCCGGCGTGATACATGGCGGTGGCGACCGTGCCGGGCGTGGGGATGAAGCACTGGACTTGCTGCGGGCGCCAGCCGCGGCGCTTCAGCCAGTCGGCGAGGGCGCGCATGTCGTCGTCCGTGCAGCCGGGGAAGGCGCTGATGAGGTAGGGGATGATGTATTGCTCTTTTCCGGCCTGGCGCGATTCGCGCTCGAAGATCGTGAGGAAGGCCTCGAAGGTTTCGAAGGGCGGTTTGCGCATGAGCCGGAGCACGTTGGGGCAGCAGTGTTCGGGCGCGAGCTTGAGCTGGCCGCCGGTGAATTCCTCCGCAAGGGCACGCAGATAGGTTTCGTCTTTCATGGCGAGGTCGTGGCGGATGCCGCTGGCGACGCGGACGTGTTTCACGCCGGGGAGTCCGCGGAGGCGCCGGAGGAGTTGCAGGAGCACGGCCTGATCGGCGTGGAAGTGGGGGCAGAGTTTCGGGGTCATGCAACTGGTTCGGGTGCACGCGGGGGCGCCGCATCGGGCGCCCCACATGTTCGCGGAAGGCCCGCCGACGTCGGAGAGGCTCCCGGCCCATTGCGGGTGGCGCGTGAGGCCTGCCACCTCGGCCTCGATGGAAGCGGCGCTCCGCGAGGCGATGCGCCGGCCCTGATGCAGCGCGAGCGAACAGAACGAACACCCGCCGCCGCAGCCGCGGTGGGTGGTCACGCTGAACTGGATCATGGCCACGGCGGGGATGGGTTCCTGGTAGATCGGGTGGGGCTGCCGGGTGAAGGGGAGGCCGTAGAGCCGGTCCAGTTCTTCCGTGGCGAGGGGCGCGGCCGGCGGCGTGAAGACCACGTCGCGCTGCTGACAGGACTGCACCGCCCAGGCGTTTCCCTGATGGACCTGCCGTTCCATCGCCAACGAGGCCTCCATCAGCTTCGCGGGATCGCCCAGGATTTCCTCGTGGGATGGAAAGGGGATAAATTCGCGGTCCGCCGGCTGCCAGGCCGTATCGGCGTGTTTCGCGGCAAAGGCCGTGCCCGGGATGCCGCGCCAATCGCAGGATGGTCCGTGCGCGGCGAGCCGTTGGGCCATTTCGAGTATCGGGCGTTCGCCCATGCCGTAGACGAGCAGGTCGGCTTTGCTGTCGAGGAGTATCGAGCGCCGGACCGCGTCCGACCAGAAATCGTAGTGCGTGGCGCGGCGGAGCGAGGCTTCTATGCCGCCGATCACGACGGGCAGTCCGGGAAAGGCCTGCCGGACGAGTCCCGTGTAGACGATGCAGGCGCGGTTGGGCCGGGCACCGTGCCGGCCGCCGGGGGTATAGGCATCGTCGTGCCGCTTTTTGCGGAAGGCGGTGTAATGCGCGAGCATGGAATCGAGCGCGCCCGCGGTCACGCCCGCGAAGAGGCGCGGCCGGCCCATGCGCGTGATATCGTCCGGGGTGTCCCAGCGCGGCTGGGCCACAATGCCGACGCGATAACCGTGCGCCTGGAGCCAGCGCCCGAGCAGGGCCGCGCCGAACGTGGGGTGGTCGACGTAGGCATCGCCCGACACGAGGAGGATGTCCAGCGCGTCCCAGCCCAGGTGTTCCATTTCGACGCGGGACATGGGCAGGAAGGCCTTGGCGGGGAGCGGCTCGTGTTTGGCGCGGCGCGTGGTCATGGCGCCAGCTTAGCAGGCGGGGGAGGGACACGCAAGACGGCTTTGCCGGCCTGCAGATTGGGGCGGATGGGGGGCGCCGCACAGAATGCGAGACCGGACCCTGGGGAGAGGTCCGGCCTCGAGGAGGGTTAGCCGGCTTCAGAAGCCGGCTTACGGTCACATGCCACATTAGGCCGCTTGGGGCAGCTTCATGTGAAAAGTCAGTGTGTCGTTGTCCGTATCTATTATAACACAACTACCCTCCAACACGCCACCGCGGAGGATTTCCAGGGCGAGCGGGTCCAGGACGAGGCGCTGGATGGCCCGTTTGAGGGGCCGGGCGCCGTAGACTGGGTCAAACCCTTCGTCCGCGAGGCGATCCCGGGCGTTGTCCGTCAGTTCGAGTGTCAGGCGCCGCTCGGCGAGCCGCTTCGCCAAGCGCCCGATCTGTATATCCACAATCCGGCGAATGTGTTCCCGTTTCAGGGCGTGGAAGATGACGATGTCGTCCACGCGGTTGAGGAACTCGGGCCGGAACTGCTTGCGCAGCAGGGCGTTAACGGCTTCGAGCTTGCCTGCCTCGGAGATCCCGGGCTGGTGGTAGAGTTCGCTGCCGATATTCGAAGTCATAATGACTACTGCGTTCTTGAAGTCCACGGTCCGGCCCTGGTTGTCCGTGAGGCGGCCGTCGTCGAGCACCTGCAGGAGGATGTTGAAGACGTCCGGATGGGCCTTCTCGATTTCGTCGAGCAGGATCACGCTGTAGGGCCGCCGCCGGACGGCCTCGGTCAACTGGCCGCCTTCCTCGTAGCCGATGTAGCCCGGGGGCGCGCCGATGAGGCGGGACACGGCGTGCCGCTCCATGTACTCGGACATGTCAATGCGAATCATCGCGTTTTCGTCGTCGAAGAGGAGTTCGGCGAGCGCGCGGGCGAGTTCGGTTTTTCCGATGCCGGTCGGCCCGAGGAAGATGAAGGAGCCGATGGGTCGCCCCGGTTCCTTGAGGCCCGACCGTGCACGCCGGACGGCGTCGGCCACGACGCGGAGCCCGTCTTCCTGTCCGACGACGCGCGCGGCGAGGCGCTCTTCGAGCTGGAGCAGGCGCTGCATTTCGCCTTCCATGAGCTTGTCCACGGGGATGCCGGTCCACTTCGAAACCACTTTCGAGATGTGTTCTTCCGTGACCTCCTCGCTCAGGAAGCTACCCTGCTGCTGGATTTCGGCGAGGCGGCTGTTTTCCGCTTCGAGTTTGCGCTGGAAGTCGTTCAGGGTGCCGTAGCGGATTTCGGCCACTTTGCCCAGGTCGCCCTGGCGTTCGGCGATTTCGGCCTGGCGCCTGGCCTCGTCCATCTCGTTCTTGATCCCGCGAATGCGCTCGATGACCTCTTTCTCCGCCTGCCATTGGCTCTTCTTCCCGCTGAGTTCTTCGCGCAGATTGGCGATTTCGCGATCGACGGCCGCGCAGCGATCGCGGCCCGCTCGGTTGCTTTCCTTCTTCAGGGCGAGGTGCTCGACCTCCAACTGCCGGATGCGCCGGTCGAGCACGTCGATCTCGTAGGGCATGCTGTCGATTTCGATGCGGAGCCGCGAGGCCGCTTCATCGATCAGGTCGATGGCCTTGTCCGGTAGGAAGCGGTCGGAGATGTAGCGCTTGCTGAGGGCGGCGGCGGCCACGAGGGCGGCATCCTGGATGCGGACGCCGTGATGGACTTCGTAGCGCTCTTTCAGCCCGCGCAGAATGGCGATTGTGTCCTCGACACTCGGCTCGCCGACGTAGACGGGCTGGAAGCGGCGTTCGAGCGCGGCGTCCTTCTCGATGTGCTTGCGGTACTCG
>CAILVY010000312.1 GCA_903837785.1 Candidatus Hydrogenedentota bacterium | reverse complement strand
TTCATATCCGGAATTCCGGAAACAGCGCGGTGAAGGTGGGCCTGCGCGACGGCAAACAGGGCTGGAACGCCAACATCCCCGCAGGCGGTGTGGCCACGGCCAAGGTTGACCCCGGTTCTTATGAGGTCTTCTATGTGTACGCGGATGCCCCGTACAGCCTGCAGCGCGGCCGCCCGGTCATCGTAGCTGAAAATACGTTCGACGAGATCTCAGTGACGATCATCAACGAGAGCGCGGAAGGCCAGGAATAGCCTGGTTGTTCCGCGCGCGGACGATGCGCCGCTTCACTCCAGGAATCCGCAGGTGCGCGCCACATACTCCTTGCTGCCGTCATTGGCCCACGGATCAAGCTGATTCAGGTCTTTGAGCTGCTGCCCGCGCTGCCGCGGTACGGCCAGGAACCCGCACGACACGTCCGCCAAGGCGGTCATGTCGCTCCAGAGTTTCTCAACCTGCGCCACAGGATATACGTCCTCCTGCCCATGTCCCCAGCGCCGCTTCACGTCCTTGATGGTTACGTACGTCGGCATGCGCCGGGCCATGCGGCGCACCGCATCGGCAATCTTGGCCTCCGCGCCGTTCAGGTCCCCGCGCGTCAGCCCGAAGAGCGCCAGCAGGGCGTCGATCTGGATCCAGGTGGTCTGCGAGTTGTAATACCGCAGGCGCAGTTCATCTTCCTCGCGCGGCTGGGCCAGGCCTTCGAGCAGGCGCAGGCGCCCGTTCACGCGCGCCAGGCCGCCCCCGCGATCATGGATGCGTCGAGGCACCACCTCGAGCGTCAACAGGTTTCCGCTGGCCAGATGCGCGCCCAGGGCCTCCGGATCGAGGTCCGCGCCAAGCGTGTCAATGTTGTGGAGCATGATCGTGTCCACGTTGGGATGCTCCGCAAGCACCCGGGCCAGCACGCCGTTGCGCAGTAGATTCGGCACCTCGTACCAGTGCCCGGGCGGGCTGAAGCGCTGCACCGGCACGTTGTCCGCGTAGTCGCTGCCTTCGCCCTTGGCACGCGCCCATTCCATGAGCGAGGCGCGCACGGCCTCGCGCACTTTCTGCTTCTGTTCGTCGAGCGTTTCTTGCGGCATTTCCTCCCACAGGAACACGAGGTCGCGAACCATGGGAATAAGCCGTTGGCCAATCGAGCGCCCGGGCGAGAGGTGGAGCGGCCCCGTGTGCCCGTAGCGGCCGTTAAGGGCAAGATGCTTCTCGATGGGGTCGTGCGTCAGAAAACTCGTCGAGATAAGGTGCGGCAAGGGCGCGCCGTAACGCTCGGAAACGCGTTGCGTCTTCGCAAGATGCAGTTCGAGGAAGCTCCGGTGCTTGCCTCCCATCATTACGAAGGGATTTACCGCCTTAATCACACCGGCGCCGGTCGTCCAGCGGCTCCCGACGCCGCCCGCCAGACTCAGCACGGCCACGCGCCCTTCGCGCAATGCCGCCTCCCCCAGCTTGCGGTGCTTCTTGTTGCCGCCCATCGTGATGAGGTCGCGATCCTCCACGTCGCGGATGTCCGTGTCCACGGGCAGCCGGTTTCGTGCCAGCCCGATGCGCCCCGCGCGCAGATCCTCCCGGGTCTGTTCGTGCTGAATGGGATCGAAGCCGTTCTCGCGCTTGATGCGATCCGAGACTTCGTCCCAGGCCCGCCGTTCCCCTTGCGTCGCCGAACCGCCAACCCGGAACAGGTTGCTGACCAGCGTGCGCAGGATGCGGTAGGTCTCCTCGGGGCGATCGCAGCGCGCGGTGAAGTGGTCGAGTTCAACGCGCCGCGCAAAAGGCACGGACACGGGATCTTGACGGACCAGTTCCGGCACCTGCAACGCGTAGTAGCGCGCGGGCATGATGGCCGCGTCGCCCGTGAGCAAGCGGCCCGTGCTTCCCGCCATGTTTATCCGGAAATCGTAGACCACCGGGTCCATCGCGAAGGGAAGCGCGTCCTCGAGTTCGCTCTTGGCCGCGCGCATGATCTCGAGGATCTCGTCCCGAAAGGCCGCGCGGCGTTCGGGCGCGACCATCATGCACATGCCGCCGCCGGACATGCCGCCGAGCATGAGGAAACCCCAGAAGTCGCTGCCCAGCTTCTCGGCGGCGCGCGCGATGATGGTTTCCGTAAAGCGGTTCGTCACCCACGGGATGATCGTCTTGAGGGGTTCATTCCAATTGCGCGTGGTGCATGCGGCGAGTTTGCGGATGTCGCCTTCCTTCAACGCTTCGAGAATGCCGCTGAAAATGCCGCGCATGTCGTGCCGCGCCCGCCACTCGGACTCGCCGCGAAGCAGGTACTTCTCCGTCACCATCTCGAGAATCGGGCCAACATTCTGCGCCATGCCGCCGTGAATAATCACGAGCGACGCCGCCAAACGTTCGGTCACCTCGGGATGCAAATCCTCTGCGCCCAGGATCCGGTGCCGCGGCAGGAGGCAGCCCTTGCTCACCCCGAACTCCGGATCGCCTTCCTGCGCCAGCGCCCCCTGAATCACTTTCAAGCCGGGCCAGATCCCGCCGGAATCCTGCCAGCCCCCGCCGGAGCCGCCCAGCCACTCGCCGAGAATGGCGCGCGACGCGATTAAGCGGCGCTCTTCCTCGCTGAGCGCGCCTTCGAGCGCGGCAGTCTGCCCCGTGGCGCGCATGAGCACGCTGATGATCGAAGCGAGCAGGTTTGTCGACACCGCAAGGCGCGAACCCTTGGGGATGTCGTTGACTTTCGTAACGATTTCCAGGCCCATGCCCGGTCCAACCACTTGTCCCAGGATGCGCCCGACGGTATGTTCGGTTCCCTCGAAGGAGGGCGGAATCAGGCCGGAAGCGATGATGCCCGCTTTCAGGAGACTGAGGTAGTCGTTGCCGAAATTGAAGAGATCGCGCAGTTCCGTGATGTCTTTCGTGGTCTCGAGGTCGATGCTCGTCACCCGCAACAGGGGCTCGTTGATTACGCGCACGTAGGATTCGACCGGCGGCTTGATCTCCAGGTCGCGCCCATGAACGCCCAGATCGACCGAGATGTTGAGCACCCGCGCCCCTTCCGGGAAATCCATGCCCAGAAAGAAAATGTCCGACCACCCGCTGTGGCTGAGGTCGAGCCGGACCGGCGTCGTTTCGGCCAGAATGGGATGCAGCGCGCTGCCTTCGGGACGGCGCAGAAGTTCGTGCCGGAGGCGCAAGGGGTGATCGGCTGGATGCCCCACACGGAACATCCACTGATTCCCGCGGCTGGCACGCACGCTCCGGCGCACCTGATTCGTCAACGTCTGAAACGAGAGGTGATGATACGCTTCGGCCAGCGCGCTGAACAGCGAGCCGCTCGGCCCCTCCTGCCGCACCGCTTCCTGGAAACAGGCGATCGCCTCCTCGAAACGGCGTTCCAGCAAGTCCGCGAAACCGCGATAGGGTATCGGACCCGTTGCACTGAATTCGGCGGCTTCGCTCAAGTACAGGCGGTACGCCGCGTACAGGAACAGCGTCGCGCGCACGCGCTCGTACAGATTCGAGGACTGGCGACGGAAGATCTCCAACTCCTCGCAGGCCTGCTGCAGTTCGGGAATGCTCATCGTGTCGCAGATCGCCCGGAAGGGGCGATTGCGCGATTCAGCTTCGGCGCCGAGGATTGTTTCGATGAAGGGATTCACTGCTCCGCGCCTCCCGTGCTCTTGCGGCGCCGCCCCGCATCCGCCATCAGCTCCACAATGCCCGAAAGCATCGTATCGCGCTCGATGCCCGCCATGCCCAGCGCAATCTGCGTCAGCATCAGTCCGAACGGCGCGCCGATGTCGTGGCGCGCGCCCCGCAGTTCGGCAGCGAGGTACTTCTCGCGTTGCGCCAATTCCTGCAGCGCCGGCGTAAGCTGATATCCGCCCGCGGGCGCTTCGCCCGACATCACTTCTTCAAGCAGTGCAAAGACCCGGTGCGGCAGCACATGCATGCCGAATAGGCACAAGTAGTGGCCGGCGCGCAGGCCCGGCGTCTGCAATTCCGATTCCGCCAGGCTCAGGGAGGGTTTCTCAAGGATCCGCTCGATCTCATAGACGCCCGGCAGATCCGCAACGCGCTTCCCGCCCAGGGTGCCATAGTGCCGCACGAGGTGTTCGCGTGTCGGATTCACCGCCGCCACTGCGCAATTCTCCTTGACCGCGAGATGGATCAACTGCTGCGCGCAGCGTTCACCCGGCACGTCCGACAGATATACGTGATCCCCCAGCATCAACAGGAAGCGCTCCTCGCCCACGAAGTCCTTCGCGCAATGCACGGCGTGCCCATAGCCCAAGGGCTCTTCCTGCACGGCGAAGGACAACCGCTTCAGGATGTTTTCGAGCCGCGCCGCCTGATCGCGCGCCCAGTCCTCGCCCGGATAGCCCGCGAGATAATTCTCCCGGTGCAGGTTGAGCTGTTCGCGGTACCGGTCCTCATCGCCCGGGGCGCACACGAGGCACACTTCCTCGATGCCGCTTTCCAGGGCCTCCTCGATGATGATCTGGATCACCGGTTTCGTCAAGCCGTCGCGATCCGTCAGTGGCAACATGCTCTTCTGCACGGGGTCCGCCACCGGATACAGGCGCACACCGCGGCCCGCCGCTGTTATCACTGCCTTTCGAATAACCACGATCGCTCCTCCTTCTGTTTCCCGCCGCCACGCATAACAGCGTGAGCAATGCTTCAACAACTGGCCTGCGGGACGGTCCTGCCCGCGCTTGACGGCCCCGCCTTGGCCTCCACGCGATGAAGCAACACGGCCGAGCAGCCGTCCCGCTCCGGGCGGAGAGAAGGCTGCCAAAAGAACACCGGCCGGAGCATTCCTCTGCTCCGGCCGGATGGGTGATCTGCTATTCGATTATCTCGGCTCAGCGTTGCGCCGGGGGTGCGGCAGGCGCTGCGGGCGCCGCAGCAGGAGCGCCTGCAGCCGGCCGGGCGCCGGCTTTGCCGCCGCGTTTGGCCGCCTCGGCCGCTTCCTTCTGCGCATTGTCGTAGCGGATCTTGTCGGCTTTTGCCTCTTCGATCTTCTTCTCCGCCAGACTCGTCACTTCCTGTTTCTGTTCCGTGAGCTGCGGATTCTCATCTTCCGGGATCACGCTGACAATCGTCGGCACTTTCTGATACGAAGCGATGGCGGCGGCGTAGTCGTGGGCATCCTTGGCTTTCTCGCCTTCCGAGATGGCGTCGCTCGCCTGGTCGAGAATCTCATTGATCGTGTCATTGATCGACTTCTTGAGCTTGCGGATGCCTTCCTTGGCGGTCTTCTCCTGTTCCTTGAATTCATTGCCAACGCCGTCAAGGATCACAATGGCTTGCCGGAAGGTCTTGATGGCGAGGCCGCGGTCGCCGCCGAGCCGCGCCTTCTCCGCTTCAGCCTGAATCTTCTCGCCCGTTGCGATGATATTCGTAGTGAGGACGAAGCGCTCGTTGCGTTCCGTGATGGCGACATGGGTCTTTTCGATCAGATCCGAGATTTCTTTGCTGGTCCGATTGTACTCGAAGGCCTGCTCAAAGGCATTCAGGGCGTTCGGCAGATCCGTGTCTTTCGCGCCCGGTTTGGAGGAACTCTCCAGAAAGGCCTGGCCTTCCTTCATGTAGTGGCTGGCAAGCTTCTTCGCGATGGCGTCCCGTTCGGCGCCTGGCATGTCGAAGGCGTTCTTCCATTCGCGCACGCCGCGCAGCGCCGTGTCCGGCGTGCCAAAAGCGTAGTAGAGGTCGCCGATGGCGTCGTAGGCCGCGGGCAGGCCCTGGCCCGCATCCACGAAGTGCTCATAGGACTTCTCCGCCTGGGTCAGGTTGTGCTTGGCTTGCAGCAAGTACTTGATTTCGTCCACGTAGTACCACGCGAGCGTGCGTTGGGTGGCCGGCACTTGACCGGGCTCTTCCTCGGGGCGCAGCACGGAGTACCACACGTCACTTACGGCTTCGACGGCGCGGCCAAAGTAGGCCTTGCCGCCCTGAGCCAGGAATCCATCATAACCTTGCCCGCGGGTGTAGTCTTCGAGGATGATCTTCTTGTCTTCGGCGTAGAACATGCGGGCCTTCGCAAAATACTCGCGCGGATCTCGCAGGAATATGCGATGTTCCTGATGCGGCGCGTAGCCGAAACCGTCAAGGCGCATTTCCGTGTCTTCATTCACCTTCGCCTGAATCGCCTGATCGTCAGCGGACCAGGCAAATCCGAAGGGAAGTGTCACGTCGGCGGTCAACGCCGCCAATACGCCCATTCGGTACGCAAAATAAGAACTCGGACCGGCCTTCCTGACGTCGCGCAGCAGCTGAATCTGGTTGGCAATCGCCTGCACCACCTCGGCGTCGTTGTTCAGGGGTATCTCCGCGCCCAGGATGGCGTAGCCGTCGTTGGCGCCGCGCAGGAGATCCTCTTCGAAATTGGGGCCGGTCACGCCGCTCGGGCGAAAGACATTTGGAAAGTCCTTCTTGATGACTTGAAGCGCCATCCCCGAGATGCTTCGTTTCGCCCGCGGACCCCATGCCATGGCGTCGGCGGCTATCAAGCCCACGGCCAACGTCAGAACAATCCCCACTCGTGTCATCATGCGCATCGTAGCGGTCCTTATTCGTCTCGTGCGGCTGTATCGCGCAAAACACCCGTTTCCGCCGGCCAAAGCCCACGGCAAGCGCACTGGCAAGGTAGCATAAGCTGCGCGTACCTGTCAACGATTTCCCCCCGCCACAAGCGATTTGACGCCGCAAACAGGGACGCGAAGCGCACTTGACGGTCCCTGCGGATTCCACGTACCCTAAGGGGCGTTCAAGGCGCGGCAACCCAATTGACGAAGAGGAGATAGCAACTTGACGACACTGAAGATGAGGCGAAACATCCGCCGGCCGGCCCTCGCGTGGGCGGCGGCCCCGGAACACGGCGCAAAGCAGGCCCGGCTCGGCGCGCAGAGTTACAGTTTCCGCAAATTTGACTTCGAGGGCGCCATCGCGTGTCTTCACCGGCTTGGCCTGCCGGTCATGGAGTTCTGCTCCGTCCATTTCCCGCCCGATGCCACCGCCGCCGGCTTTTCGAACATTCGGCAACGCCTGATGGAGAGCCAGGTTATCGCGGCTTGCTTCGGCGTCGAGGGCTTCGGCGCGGACGCCGCCGCCAACCGGAGGAAGTTCGAGTTCGCCCAAGCGCTCGGCGTCGAAGTGCTCACGGCCGATCCAACGCCGGAAGCCTTCGACAGCCTGGACGAACTCTGTGAGGAGTTCCAGATCAAGGTTGCCATTCACAACCACGGTCCCGGCGCACGCTACGACGGCGTCCGCGACACGCTCAAGGCCATCGAAGGCCGCCATCCCTTCATTGGGGCCTGCGTCGACACCGGCCACGTCATCCGGTCCGGCGAAGCGCCCCACGAGGTGATCCTCCAGCTTGGCGCGCGCGTGCATTCGCTGCATCTCAAGGATTGGATAAGCGGCGGCGAAGAGCAGGTCCTCGGCGAAGGCGACCTCGACCTGCTGGCCGTGGCCAAAGCCCTTAACGAAATCGGCTTTGCCGGTCCCATCGTCATGGAATACGAACTGGAACCCGACGATCCCATCCCCGGCATGAAGAAGGGCCTCGCCAACTGGCTCGAGGCCGTCGCCCGCGCCTGAGGCCGGCGCATTCGCCCGGCATGCAAGCACAGGCCGCCTCCTCATGAGGCGGCCTTTCACATTCTCCGTGCGCGTGCTCAGCCGATGGGTTCGAGGGGCGGCACGAAGTGATCGCGCTTGATTCCGCCGAGCACGCGGGACGGCGAGGCCCAGCGCACGCCGTTGGCGATCACCTTGAGGATGAGTTCATTCCTGTAGATGGGAATCGTCTCGTGGCCGGGACTGAAGTAGAAGACCTTGCCGAGGCCGCGATGCCAGCAGCAGCCGCTGCGGAAGACTTCGCCGCCCTGAAACCAGCTGATAAAGACCTGTTCGTCCGGTTGCGGAATGTCGAAATGCTCGCCGTACATCTCCGAGCGCTCGAGTTCGATGCGTTCCGGCACGCCGTCCACGATGGGATGCGCGGGATTCACCACCCAGAGCCGCTCCTTCTCGCCGATGCCCTGCCATTCGCGCCATTTCAACATGCAGGTCGTCCCCATGAGCGCGCGAAACGGCTTGGACATGTGCCCGGAATGCAGGACCACGAGCCCCATGCCGCCCTCCACCACGCGCCGCCGCACCCTCTCGACGTTCTCGTCCGAGACCCGGTCGTGCGCAACATGCCCCCACCACGTCATTACGTCGGTCGTGTTCAGGATCTTGTCGGACAAGCCCTGATCCGGATCCTCGAGTTGCGCGATGCGGACGGACTTGATGCCTTCCTGCTTTTTCAAATACTGCGCAATCTGCCAGCCCATGCCCTTCGGATAGACCTTGCGCACGCGCTCGTTTGTCTTCTCGTGCACGCCCTCATTCCATACGGTGACCCGCAGTTCGTTGCTCATGATCCGTCCCTTCGTGGTTGATGACGGGTATTCTAAGACGCTCTTCGCGGACACGCAAGCGCGCGCACTGCTGCGGACGCGACGGACGGAATCAGGGCCGATATTCCTCGCGCGTCAGAAGTAGATGACGGTTGAGAGGTAGAGCGTGTGCTGATCGACGCCGGCCTCGGTGCCGCGCATGCCAAATGTCGCTTCGCGCACGCTGTCGCCCCAGCGATAGACATAGGCCGCGTCAATATTGACGCGGTTGTACAGCAGCACGCCCGCGCCCAGCGACATGCCGAAGTAATTGTCGGCTTTGCCGTCGCCTTTCTTCAGGCCAAACCAGCTGAAACGCCGGCGGCTGGCGGGTTCCGGATCATAGAAGACTCCCGCGCGGACGCTGGGCAGGAAGTTCTGGACGGGCTTCTTCGGAAACACGAAGACGTACTCGCCACCCAGCCGCACGGCATACGTCGCGTCGTGCGGGCTTTGCTCCGTGGGGAGCCCGGTGACGCCGGAACGCTTGCGCATGGCCAGTTGCGGATTCTTGGGATCGCGGACAACGAACTCGTCCCACTCGCGGCGGGTCACATCGAGGGAGAGCGTCAGCCGGTCGCCGGGGAAGCGATAGGCCGCGCCCACGCCAAACGCGCTGGGGAAATCGTATTCGAGGGGCCGCACATCGCGGAGGAACCCGGGCATGCCCGAGGTCTGGCCGATGCGGACCACTTCCGTGTATTTCACGCGTCCGGTGAACTTGCTGTGGTAAACCGCGCCCAGGCTCAGGCGATCCGTGGGCTTCACGAGCACGCCGGCCGTGAAGCTGATGCCGTCGAAGTCTTCATAATTGCGCTCGACGCGCAGCCGCGCCTGGTTGAACGGGGCCATGACGCCGTTGATCAGCGAGCGCGCCTGTTCGACCTGGCGCGTTTCCCATTCATTCTTCGGGAGCAGGTCGTGGTACCACAGGTTGACCACCGCGCCCACGGAGAGCCAATTCGTGATCTCGAATCCGAACGCGGGCGACAGGCAGGCCAGTTCGCCGCGCTGGCGGTAGCGGACGTCGCTGAGCGTGGACGCGAGGATGCCGCCGGGCAGCAGCCCCGAGGTGCGGTAGTCCACGTTGATGTCGCGATCGAAATCGTATTTGCGCTGATAGTTCAAGCTCAGGACGAGATTGCGCCCGGCAATCGTCCAGGGGATCGGCCACACCGCGCTGAGGTAATTGATGCCGTTGAGGTCCAGCGTGTCGTCGCTGTTGAGTTCGCGGTGTGAATCGGAGCGGAAGTTCTCCTTGTAGAAGCTGAAATCATGCACGATCGAGATTTCGGGGCGCTCGAGTTGCGTGAGGCCGCCCGGGTTCCACGAGGCGGCCGTGGCGTCGTCGGCCACGGCGATGAAGGCGCCGCCCATGCCCAGGGCGCGTGCGCCGCTGCCCACGGGGTTGGGCGAGGACGTGATAGTAAGCGACTCCTGCGCCGCCGCGGACAAGCCGAGGCACAGCAGGGCGGTGAGACTACATAGTAATCGCCGGCAGGCCCGTCTCAAGCTTCTTGCCCTCCTCTTTCCGCTCGACTGCGCGGGCTTTCGTGCCGTTTTGCAGCACGTTCAATACTTTGGCGCGTCCGATTTCGACAAATTCCCCCGGCTGCAATACTTCGCCGGTCGTCTGGTCCACCCAGGGCGCCTCTTCCTGCACGATGAGCACGTAGGCGCCCTCGCGCACGCCGTCTTCTTTCGTCCAATTCAGCAGGAGATCGTTGTCGCGCACAGCGACGATTTCGCCGGAGAGCCTTGGGTAAAACTTCGAGAGTTGTGCAGCCAGCGCCTCGCAGGCCTTGCCGACCGACTCGCGATTCTCGCGGTCGTCGATGAAGGCGTCCAGGGTGCCGATGACGTCCGAGGTCTCCGGGCTGATGGCGCGCGCCTTGATTTCGACGCCCTTCTGGTCGCGCGGGAACACGTCCGCCACGAGGAAGATCTGCGCGGGGGTCAGCTTGCCCAGGCTGATCGCCTGGTTGGGATCGGCGAGGGCCGAAGCCAGTTGCTGTTCCGTGAGCACGTCCTGGAGGCGCGTCCGGTCAAGGATCCGGAAGCGGTCCTGTTGAAGCATTTGCGCTTCGGTGGTGGTGCGCAGCAGTTCGCTCGTGGCGGGATCGACCCCCTGCCCTGCAAACGCGAGCACGGCCACCGGCATCCGGGATTCCTTCGTGTTCAACTGTACGGGCCGCAGTTCGACCTCGACTTTCTTGTCGAGGACCGCGCCGCCGGCCTCTTCCGCGTGCACCGCGACAGAGAGTTTACCCGTGCCATCCTTCAACTGCGCCTCGTCAATGGGGATGCGGCGGTTAAAACTCTCTTTGGGGGCGCCGGTCAATTCCTGGAACGGCTCGCCGTTGATGGTGAGCGCGGCCACTTTGCTCTGGGTGACCACTTCGCCGGAGATGCACAGGGAGCGATTGTGGCGGTAGGGGTGTTCCGGACTGGGCGACTTGAGCCGGATTTCATTGGCGGCTTCCGGCGCCGCGGCCAGCAGCATATCGAGGGAGACGGCGCCCGTCTGTGCCAGCCGCATGCGCTCGGGATGCTTCTGCCGGAGGAGCCACAACTTGGCTTCCGGCGAGTTGGGATTGCCCTTGAACACTTTGATCGCGGAGCGGGTCTCGTTGCCCACCACATCCTTCGCGGCGAGCACAAACGTGTTCTCGCCCTCGCCCAGCGGCAATTCCGTATTGAACTCGACGCGGGGATCGCCCTTGGACTCGGCCAGCATCCGGTCGCCCACGCCGACGTAGGAGATGCCGTTCTTGTCCACGGTTGCGCCTTCAAGCAGAACCGTGCCGTGCTGCGTAACCGTCGGCTCGATGGGCGCGAAGACCCCGATGGTCGGGCCGGTGAGATCAACCGTGACTTCAACCTTCTTCTCGACCTGCTTGTCCGCCAGGTCGGTCGCGGCCACTTTGATCTCCTGTTTGCCTTCTTTCAGAAGCACCTGCTTCTTAACGGCCACCTGCTCCGCGCTGCCGCGCTGCGGCAGTTCCGCGCCGTTGACAGTGACTTTGGCCACGCCCGTGTCGTCCCCCGCCTTGACCTCGAAATCGAGTTCGCGCGTAGAGAGGATCGTGGCCTTGGGCAGTACAACGCCCAGTTCGGGTTCCTGGGCGTCCTTGAGCTTGCCTTCCGCGATCTTCTTCTTCTTGGTCATGTCGAGGAAGTAATGCCCGCGGATCGTATCCACCTGTTTCAGGGATCGTTCGAGGGCTGCTTGCGCCTCGTCCAGACGGCCCAGATGATAGTAGGCGATGCCCAGCTCGCGGTTGGGGAAGTACTCGACAAAGTGGAGGCCGTAGGTGCGCGCACGCCAGGAATCCTCCGCCCGGCCTTGCAGCGCAGCCCGGAAATCGCGGGCGGCTTCGTCATAGTATTTCCCGGCGATGAACGAGTTGCCGCGTTCAAAGTAACTCCACCAGCGGCCGCGGAAGACCCCTTTCGTGACGCCATATCTCACGCCGTCGCGCACATAGGCGTTCTTTTCGTCGGAAGCGCACCCCCCGACAAGCAGCCCCAAGAGCAGCACCGTGGCCAGTTTTCTACCCATTCGAGCCCCGTCCTTTGTTCCCGGCAACTAGCCTATCACAGCGCCCGGGGATTGTAAACAGACGAACATGGCCGGAAAAGGCACCTTGGCGCGCCGCCAGGGGCGGAGACTCCCGGGTTCGGAGCGTTAGCCTTGAGAGCCTTTCGTCCAGATAACGCGGTCAATCAGGGGGAGGTAGTCCGACCACTCCTGGCCGTTGGCCCGGGCCTCTTCGATGACGCGGGTGAACGCCGCAGCCTGGGCGTCGAGGTTGTCGATGTGATGGAGCACGATTGCCTCAAGGGTCTTGGGCACCACCGGAGAGCCGTTCTGCAGTTCGCCGTGATGCGAGACAATGCAGTGCAGGACTTGCAGGCGCAGCTTCTCGGGAAAGTCCGGGATCGTGCTGGTTTTGGCCTGAACCATCTCACAGCCGATCTGGAGGTGACCGAGCAGCTTGCCCGCATTCGTGTAATCGACAAAGAGGTCGTTCGACATCTCGGAAAGCTTCCCGATGTCGTGCAGGAAGACCCCCGTGAGCAGCACATCGCGGTCAATCTCGTGGAAGAGTTCGCACATCGTGAGCGCAACGCGGGCCATTTCGAGGCAGTGCCGCACGAGTCCGCCCCGATACTCGTGATGCCACTTCTTCGCGGCGGCGGCGGAGGTGAAGTTGGCGACGAAATCGGGGTCGTTCAGAAAGCGCTGCAGCAATTGTTGCAGCCAGGGATTCTGAACCGTATCCAGAATCCCCCGAAAAGCGTTCCAGTCGTCCTTGGTCGTCTGGGTCGTGTAGATGAGGTCGTCAATGTTGTAGTCGGTTTCGCGCAGGGGCAGCACCTGATCCACCTGAACCTGCAGGCGGCTCTGATACGTGGACACCTTGCCGCGGACATTGACCACGTCGCCCACGTTGAAGAGGCGCGCAATCTCGGCCGCATTGTTCCACAGCACGCCGCCGATCTCGCCGGTCTTGTCCTTGAAGACCATCCCGAGAAACTTGCCGCCGTTTTGCTTGGGCCGCAGGTCCTTCCGGACGGCCACGAAGTAATCGTTGACGTAATCCCCCTCCTGGAGCATGTTGACGTACTGGTTTTTCATTCAATCCTCAGTTGGTTCCGGGTGAAGTGCGCATGAATTGCGTGTCGAATTACTCAGCACGCTACCTTTCTTGACGCGGCGGTGTCAACTGCCGCTTACTTCTTGCCGGACTTGGCCTTGGCCTTCGGTTTGGGTTTCTCGGCGGGCGTGGCCTTGGCCGGCGCCGCCGCGGCTCCTGCCTTGGCGGGCGCGGCTTCCTTGGCGGGCGCCGCATCCCCGTCCGGTTTCGCCGGAGCTTCGGGCGGTTCGGCAATGCGGAAGAGGAACACGTGCGGGTCCGTGGCGCTGTGGCCTTCGAGCGCCCCCCAGTGCAGGGCATACACGCCTGGCGTGAGTGGAAGCATGGGCCGGATTTCGAGCAGTTGCCGGGTTTGCTCGTCAATGGGAATGACCAGCATCTCGATTTTCTCCCACGAAACCCAGGCACTCTCCTTCACCGCGGCGGGCGCGGCCTCGCTGACGGCGCCCGGCGCCGGCGTGGCCTGCGGGAGCGCCGCCTCGACCTGTTTCATCCGGCAGAGGGCCACATCATAGTCCGGCTGCTTGAAGCACAGGATGATCGGCGCGCCCAGCGCGCGCTCGCCGCCCACGGGACGCTGGGTCTCCAGGCCGGGGTCCTTCCGGACGGCCAGCAGCGGCTGTCCGTTGTCGGCCGCATAACGCTTCGGTTCGGCGCGGGTCATCTCGCGGTACTGAAAATCCTCGAAGAGGTAGACGCCTTTGCGGGCGGGCAACGGCCAGAGCATCGCGTCGCGCACGTCGACGATCATGCGGTCCTTCGCTTCGACCTGCAGTACGCCCGGCGTGTAGCCGGTCTTCATCAGATCAAGCGTCAGGGCGCCGGGCCGGCAACGCAGGGAGTACTCCCCGAGTCCGTTGCTCAAAGTCTCGTAGTCCGCGCCGCGCACCGTGATGGCCACGCCGGGCAGCGTGTCGCCGTGCACGTCAAGAACCTTGCCCCGGATGACGGCAAGGCGGTCGCACCCCGCCATGAAGCAGAGCAGCAGCAAGAAAGCGAGTTTCGTCTTCATTTCACTCCCGGAACCTTAGCGGCCGTGTTCATGCATCTGGCCCATTTCGTGCATTCGGTTGTGCAGCCTGCGCCACGCGGCCGTCAGCACGCGCCGGATGCGCTTATAGGCCGCGGCCTCTGCGCGCGTGCCCACGTTGTCTATGAACGCGAGCGCGCCCTCGATTTGATCGAGAATCGTGGCAGCGTCGGCCGCGGCGAAGAACGGGCTGCCAGCCACCTCGACCGGCACCGGCGAGGAATGGGCGGCAATCATTTCGGGTTGCTCCGGATACTGTCCGCGCACCAGCAGCGCCAACCACGCACTCCGTTCCACCCGGATATTCCAATCCCCCGAGTGCGCCCAGGGTTTCACGGAGAGGCTTTCACGGATTTCCCCGTTCACAACCAGGTCGACGCGCGTCATGGGCACGGTGACGCTTTCCACCCGCCACTGCACCGCCACAGTCCCCCCCGCACGGCCCATGACGATGCGCTCGCCCGGCGCCTTTCCCTCGACAGAGAAGTCCATCAGCGGCCCGTACGTGACGAAGGTATTGCCGGAGCGGACGGCATCCAGCCAGGCGTCGTAGGTGAATTCGCGCCCGTCCGGGAGGCGGGCATAGGTCCGCACGGCGCCCACCGGGGTATTCGCGGACATCTTGTCCGTGCCGGCGACGGCCGGAACCAGGTGGCCACAGTTGAGGTAGCGGTACCAGTCGGAGATCGAATAGGGGTCGATGCCGTGATAGAGGTCGCCCCACGACGTCATCTCAACGCCGTCGACAAGCCCCTCGATGAGACAGGCGGCGTGTTCCGCGCGGGGTTGCGCGAAATGCGGCAGCACAACGATACCGCCTTGTTTCCGGCATTGGCGTGCCCACTCGCAGAGCAGCACGTCCACGGGGTCGCCCAGCGCGGATTCGTCGGGTCCGCCGGTGGTCACCGGGGTGATCACCTTGCCGCGGTAGCCGAGCAGGGAGATGTGGCCGAGCACATGCTGGCGATTTTCGGTGCCGACGCGCAGCAGGTGTTCGCCGTTGCCCCCGGCTTCCTTGGAGCCCCACGTGTTCCTGCCGTCGAAATCGCCGATGTTCGTGAACAGTTCGCCCCATTGGCTGGCGAGAAGATTGACCACGTTGACGCCTTCGGCGGCGCCTTCGAGCAGGCCAGTCATGGGCGATACGAAGTGGACATGAGTGTCCGCGGTGACCCAGCCGCGCTCACGCCAGTTCAATGCCCGTTCGATGGGAATCGTGATGCATTTTGTGGAGGGACGCACGTGCAGCACACGGCGCACCGGGCGGATTTCGAAACCCTTGCTGATCTCGACATACACGCGGCCGAGGGGCAGGTCTATCGTCGTCTCGCCGTCAATATAGGCGCAATTGTGGAGGTTCCGGTGCACAAAATCCGCGCTGTAGTCCTCGAACCAGTCGAAGTTCGGATAGCGGTGCCGGTCCAACGGCGCGAGGTATTCGCCCGCTTCCCCGTGCACGTGCAACTTGACTGGGACGGGGCTGTTGGAGCCTTTCTCAACCACGCGCAGGGTCACGCGCTGGGTGGCTGGCGCCACCGGCGCGATCGCTCCGGCGATCTTCGCCACCGGGATCGTCCGGCCGTTCCAGAGATGGAAGCGCGCTTCGGGATGCGCGGCGTACTCAATCAGGATCTCGTTTCGGCAGATTTCCGGCACCTGATTATTGAAGCCTTCGCTCCATGCATCGTTCGGATAGTCCCGGCGCGCATCGGCGGAGATGATTTGTCCGAGATCGAGTTGAATCTGCGCGAGGGTGCCGTTGGCTTCGAGGCGGTGGTCAAAGGCAGTGTCCGCGGGGAGTTTCAGGACAGCCTTGCGCCGGGTTTCCCAGCGGTACGGAATGGAGGCGGTGTGGCCGGCGGTGATGCCGAAGAGGAAGATCGTCCCGTTGCGCGCCTCGATGCGCAGGCCGGCGAGTGGCTTCCGGGGACTCGGATTCTCCCACGCCCAGATCCAGTTCGTCCACGGCAGCAGATCGTTGTAGGCGGCGCGGGTTTGCGACTGTCCCCAGGAATAGGGCTGATCGGGTTGTTGCGTCAGGGGATACATCGGCGCGGGCTTGCGGTGGGCCACGCAGCCAAAGGAACTCTCGCCCCAGGGCCGCTGGAACATGTTGACCTCGTGGCGGCGCCGGATCGTATGGCGCAGCTCCGACCCATCGGCATAGACAATGACATAGTCTGCGACAGGATCCCCCAGGAGGCCGTAGCCCTTCGCGGGCGAGAAGACCCCATCGTCCCGGCGGGGAAGCACGGGCTGATCCGCGCTGTGCATGAACACGAGCCAGGGCGCACTCAGCGGCGCAAAGCGCAACGATACGCGATCGCCAGGGCCGGCCACCGCAATCCGCGGCCCCACAGAGAACGGAATGCCCCACGCGGTGCATTCGCCCCGCGGCGCATGCATCAGGTTGGCCTTCAGTTCATTTGTCAGGCAGGATTCCTCGACGTTGTTCCACGAGGAACCACCCCGAAACCGCACCAAGTCAAAGAGCGGCGAATTCGGGCCATCCTTCCAAGCGGCCATGATTCATCTTCCTCTTTGGGGTACCTCGGGTGTCCGCAGCAACTCCGCAGCGCCAGTAAACGCAACGGGAGCCGCCCCTCACGCTTTCCATTCTAGCACGCGCAGAGAGCAGAAAGGGCCGGAAGCCGCCAGCGCATGTCACTGGCCGAGCGCCGCCAGGAACTCGGCGCTGAGGCGGGCGCTTTCCATGGCGCCCACCCGGGATTCATCCTGTTCGACGATGCACCACGCGGCGCCGGCGTTGGCCGCAGCATCCAAGATAGGCGGCCAATCCGTGATGCCCCGGCCCACTTCCGCGAAGCTGAACTGGCCGTCGTCCATCCGATAGTCCTTTGCGTGGATCAACGGGACGCGCCCTGCGTGCGTGCGCAGTAACGCGAGGGGATCGGCGCCGCCCACGTTTGCCCAGCAGATGTCGAGTTCGAGGGCCAGGTGTTCGGGCGCGGCATTCGCCAGGAGTAGATCGAGCGCGGCGTCCCCTCCGAAGCGCTCGAATTCGTGGGCGTGGTTGTGGTAGCAGAGCACGAGCCCTTCGCCGCGCAGGGCTGCGCCCGCCGCATCCAGTTTCCTT
This sequence comes from Candidatus Hydrogenedentota bacterium, assembly GCA_903837785.1. GTDB lineage: Bacteria > Hydrogenedentota > Hydrogenedentia > Hydrogenedentales > CAILVY01 > CAILVY01. Next base: position 8,033 of record CAILVY010000312.1, on the reverse strand, counting down.
GCGGCGTCGATCCAGGCGTCCCGGGTGTCGAAATTCATCCAGGAAACAACGGCATAGCGGACGCCCATGGCACGAAGGGTCTCGGCCACGAGCGCGGGATTGTCGAGCACCTGTTCCGCGCCGAAGTGCATCGCGACCGGGGCAAGGCCGGCATCTTCCAGCCACCGCCGAAATCCCTCGGGGCTTTGTCCCAGCAAATCGGCCGTCTCGACGTGCTCGTATCCGGCCGCGCGAACTGCGCGCAACGCGGCCGCGGGGTCTTGTTGCAGGGCTTCACGGACTGTGTACAATTGCAGCGCGAGGGGAAGTCCGGGCATGGCGTTCTCCATCCGAAAGGGTTTCAGATGCTGTGTTGAAGGAATTCGTAACTGATGCGTACGCTGTCGAAGGGATCGCCGTCGCAGTTGTCCTGCTCGTAGACGTACCACTCGACGCCCACTTCCTCGGAGACGGCAAAGATTTCGTCCCAATGCATCACGCCCTTGCCGAGCGGGCAGAACTTGTGCTTGCCGGGTTTCGAGTCCTTGGCCACGTCCTTCACGTGAATGACCGGGCAGCGATCCTTGTACCTGCGCAGATAATGGACGGTGTCCGCGCCGCCTTCATGAATCCAGGCCGTATCGAACTCGCAGAAGAGGTTCTTCGGCGACGTGGCCTCGTACAGGATGTCCAATTTGGGGCGCGGGTCGTCCGGGAACTTCTCCAGCTCGAAATTGTGGTTGTGATACGAGAGCCGCATGTCCGCCGCGTTCAGTTTTGCGCCGAGGGCGTCCAAGCGGGCCGCGCCACGGAGCCACGCCTGGAGATCCGCCTTGCAGTCGTTCATCATGCCGCCCGGGGCAACGTCCTTCGCGCCGATGGTTTTCCAGTAGGCGACGGCGGCGTCGAAATCCTTCTCGAACTTCTCGACGCTGTCGTGGCCGGCAATGGCCTTGAGGCCGGCCGCATCGAGCGCGGCGCGAATCTCCGCGGCGGGCAGTTCGGGCATGCCGCTCCATTGCACGAACTCGAACCCGATGTCGCGGGCGCGCTTCAGCGTGCCGTTCAGGTCCTTCTTTGCGGGATCGCGCAGCGTGTACAGCTGCAATGCGATGCGGGGGTGCGGCTTGCCGTTGCTCATGAGGGAACCTCCAGTGTTTATTCCAGGCGAACAAGCTTAGCGCGTTCTTCCACCGCAACGCCACTTCCGCCCAGACCCCGGCGTTCGGCTCGAACGGTTTCGCTTGGCGCCTGCGCCGCTAAGCGAGCAGTTTTCCGGGATTGAGGATGCCTTCGGGGTCGAGCTGTTCTTTTGCAGCGCGAAGCAGGCCGATGCCAACAGGGCCTTTCTCGCGGGCGATCCAGGGGAGGTGGTCTTCGCCGACGCCGTGATGATGGCTGATCGTGCCGCCGTGGGCCAGGATGGTTTCGGAGGCCGCGCGCTTGATGGCGAGCCACTGCTCGATATCGCGGCCGAGGGCGCGCGGGAAGGCGAAAGTGAAGTAGAGGCTGGCGCCGTCGCGATAGCTGTGGCTGACGTGCGACATGACGATGCCCTTGGCCCCGGGCGCCGCGGCATTCGCGGCCATGGCCTCGCGAACCGCCGCGGTGACCGCTTCGTGCAGCGGCAGCAGATTCGACCACGCGGTGGCGGTCTCGAGCGTATCCACGCCGAGGCCGCGGTCGAGCATCGGGTCGCGCAAGTACGGGGTGGAGAAGCGGCCTTTGTACCACGCGTCGCCGAGGCTTTCGCCCATATGCATGCCGCCGTGTTTCTCGCAGATCTCCATGCTTCGGACGCGTGCGGCGGCCACGTCGTCCGCGCCGCCTTCGAGCCCGACGAGCATGAGGCAGAACCGGAGGCTCGGGTCGGCCTCGCCGCCGGTGTGCAGGGCGTGGTAGAAGAAGGTCTCGTCGGGGTCCGAAAGCCGGATCATGGCGGTGGGCACACCGTTCTGCATCATGGCGCGCGCCGCCTCGATGCCCGCCCCGAAGTCCATGAAGATGTAGCCGCGATAGTCCTTCGCCTCGGGGGCGCGGTGTATCTTGACGACGGCCTCGGTGATCACGCCGAGCAAACCCTCGGAGCCCGCGACGAGGTCGCGGAGTTGGGGGCCGGCCGCGGACCCCGGAAAGCCTTCGGTGATCCAGAGGCCTTGCGGCGTGGCGAGCGTAGCGGAGACGAGCCAGCGTTCGGCCTTTCCATACTTGTTGGATTGTTGGCCCGCGCCGCGCGGCGCGATCCAGCCGCCGAGCGTGGAGAACTCGAAGGATTGCGGATAGTGGCCGAGCGTGTAGCCCCGGGCCTGGAGGGCCTCCTCGAGCGCCGGGCCGTAGATGCCGGCCTGAATGCGCGCGGTCATCGATACTTCGTCGATTGACAGCACCTGGTTCATGTGCGTCATGTCGAGCGTGATGACGCCGAGGTGCCCGGCGCCGGCGCGCGCGGTGACGCCGCCCACGACGCTCGAGCCCCCGCCGAAGGGCACGACCGCAATGCGATGAGCGGCCGCGTATTGCACGAGCGCCAGAGTCTCTTCCGCCGATTCGGGATAGACTACGGCGTCCGGGGCGGTATCGACCACGCCCGCGCGCAAGTGGAGCAGGTCGTGATAGCTCCGGCCGCGCGCGTGGAAGGCGCGCTCATAGTCATCCGTCTTCACGCGGTCCGGCGCGCTCCGTTGCGCGAGGGCCCCGAGCTGTTCCGCCGAGAGGCGAATGGGCGGCAGGGCGATCTCCGGGAGGGGTTTCGCGGGCGTGTGCGGCAGCGGATCCACGCCGAGCGTCCGGCCCATCCACATCCAGACCGCGTCAGCCTTTTCTCCCAGCGTGTCCGGGGCGTCGTTCCATCCCCAGCCGTTCCACCGCAGCGTTGTGCGTGCAAAATCCATTCTGAAAATCCTGTGGCCCTGTCGAAAGGGGTTAGCAGCGCAGCAGCAGCGCGCGCGGAATGAGTTCAAAGGTGGCCGGCAAGCGGCCGGGCGCTTCGCCGTCGACGTCCAGGAGCACTTCGCGGGCGCCCGGCGCGGGGGTGGCCGTAATCTTCCGGCCGCGCAGAATCGTGACCCGCTTGTCGTCGAGGTGCTTGCCCGAATAGACGCGGTGCAGTTTGCAGAGCAATTCGAGACGGCCCACGTCGCGCAGAATGACGATGTCGAAGAGCCCGTCGTCGGGTTCGGCGTTCGGCGCGACATGCATGCCGCCGCCGAAGAACTGGCCGTTGCAGATCGCGACTGTGGCGGTGTTCACGACAGAGTCGAAGCAGTTGTCCACGCGCAGGCGCACCGGCTGGTTGCGATACGTGAGGAGTGCCTTGAACGCGCCCCACTGGAAGGCGAACTTTCCGCCGAAGCGCCGGGCGAACGTGAGTTGATTCACCGCGCGGTCTGTGGCGCCGCTGAGGCCGAAGCTCGCGATGTTGTCGAAGTAGCGGACGCCCTCGCGGCCGGTGGCGTCCTCGCGGAAAGTGAGCTTGCCCACGTCGATGGCGCGAATCGGACTGTCGGCGATGCGGGCGATCTGCTCCTCGATATCGTCCGGGAGCCCGAGGGTCTTGCGGAAGTCGCCGCCGGTGCCGCTGGCGACCACGGCCAGCACCGCTTTCGGGTTGATGGCGCGCCCGTTCTCAAAGAATCCGTTCACGACCTCGTTGATCGTGCCATCGCCGCCCACGGCGACAATCTGTTCGATCCCCTCTTTGAGTGCGCGGGTCGTGAGGTGTTTTGCGGCCATGGGCCCGTCGGTGAATACGACGTCGACCGGACCCATCATTTCCGTGAGTTTTGTGGCAATGCGCGGCCAGCGCGCGCCGGTGCGGTCGCCGCTGGCGTGCGGGTTCACGACCGCGCGCGTGCGGGTGGATGGGCGGAACAGGGCATGCACGCGATCCACCTGCGATTTCTTCTCCGGCGCGGTCCAGTGCAGTTCCTGCTCCATGATGTCCGCAATGCGCAGGATTCCCGCATCGCCGGGCGAACCGAGCGTGCCGAGTCCGGTCCTCCGGAAGACGACGTCTTCGGCGTTGAGCGCCATTTCCTCGCGAACGGAATGCAGGACTTGTGCGCCGATATCGGGGAAGCGCTCGGAGATCGGCTCCATCATCTCGGGGATTTCCACGCCGAGCTTCAGGATGTCCTCGAAACGGCTGCCGTAGTTGCGCACGAGCGTCTCGACGAGCGGCGGCGGCAGTTCCGGATGGCGCTCCGCCGCCTGCACGGCGAAATCCGCGAACACGCCGGTATCTCCGCCGCAGATGGAGGTGGTTGCGGTGATGCAGGGCTTTTTCGGGAGTTCGAGCCGCTCGAAAACCAGGTCCACGAGATCTTCGGCCAGGTGGCGCGAGGTGGTCCACTTGCCGCCGATGGCCGTGATGACCCCCTTGAGGTTGTCCGTGATCTCATGATCGCAGATCTCGGCGGCCCGGCTCGCGGTGTAGGAATCGGGCTCCTCCTCCTCGCCAACGGGGAGCTTGCTGGTGCTCGCGTCCACGATGGGCCGGAGCCCGCCGTAGAAATGCAGCACATCGGCGCGCGTAAGCCTCGCGGCGGGGAACCCTTCATTGATGATTTCCAGAAACTCGAGGATGTCCTTCTCCGTCACGCGGAAGGCGTCCGGATCGCCCTTGTACACGGTGTCCGTGGTGCCCAGCAGCGAATGGCCGCGCCAGGGGAGTATGAAGAAGTGTCCGTGATCCGTGGGCACGGCGACGGCGTGCTTGTTCGTGAGCGGACGCGTCACGAGGTGAATGCCCTTTGAGCGAATGAGGTGCTTCGACTGCTTGACGCCGGTGAACGCGGCCATGAGGATGTCCGCCCACGGCCCGGCCGCGTTGATCACCATTTTCCCGCGAATCTCGTATTCGTCGCGCGGTCCGGCGCCGCGCGCCGCATCGGGCGCTCCGCCCGCCTCGTGATCGCGGACCAGCACACCCGTCACGCGGTCGCCTTCGAGCAGGAACGACATGGCTTCGGCATAGTTGGCGGCCATGGCGCCCGCCTCGACCGCGGAGATGATGCATCCGAGGGCAAGCCGTTCCGGCGAGTACATCTGATAGTCCGTGAAGACCATCGCGCCTTGCAGATCGTCCGTCTCGAGGCTGGGTTCAATTTCCAGCACTTCCTTGCGGCTGAGGCGTTTGTGCTTGGGAATCGCCTTCTCCGGATCATCCAGGCGGTTCCGGTCGTAGGCGAGCCAATCGTAGAGCGTGAGGCCGATGGCGCGCACGGCGCGATCCTTGAGCCCGCGTTTCGTCACCGGCATCAGGAAAGTGAGCGGATCAACCATGTGCGGGGCGATGTTCGCCCAGATCCGGCGTTCCTGGAGCGACTCGCGCACAAGCCCCAATTCGAGGTTCAACAGATAACGCAGCCCGCCATGGATGAGTTTGGACGAGGCCGAGGTCGTCGCGCCGGCGAAATCGGCCTTTTCGAGCAATGCGACCGAGAGCCCGCGCAGCGCCGCATCGCGCGCAATGCAAGCCCCCGTAATGCCGCCGCCCACGATGACCACATCGTGCTCTTTCGCCGCCATTGCGGACAGATCGCGTTTCATAGGCTGGTCTGGCTCCCAAGACAACCGCTAAGGAATTGCCGACAGACTGCTCCACCCGCCCCCCGCCAATCAACTTCCCCCCTTATAGCAGGAAGCACGAGAACGAGACAAACACCGGCCGCGGCAAGAAACTGAGCCGGGCGTGAGGGACCGGGATTTCGGTTCTATTTCGCGCTTCTTCGATGCTATCGGGCCACGTTTTGGCGCTAAGGGGCCACATTTTCGTTCTAAACGGCCCCGATTTCGTCCTATTTTGAAGCGGAGACGACACGTCCGCAGCGTTCTAACTTAAGTAATGAAAAGTACTTATGGCGCCGCACCGAGCGGATAGGGACCGGATTTGGCGTGTTTTTGGGGTCCGGGAGGGTCCTGGATACCGTTGCGCGCCTGGGGAATTCGATTCAAATGACGGCGGGGCGCGCCCGGGTTGCCGGGTCGGCCTCCGAAGAGGGCATAGACTCCAAGGCCCGCAAAGGCGCAGAAGCGATTGGAGACCGGGTTGCGGTGCTCCGATCGCCGATGGCCTTCATCCATCCGTTTCGCGTGTTGCAGGGTTGGCCGTGGGATTGAAGGACGGCCGAGGAGGAAAGGGAGGTGCCGGAGCGGCAACCCGTTGTGGGACAAGGGCCAGACGAGAGGAAGCGGTGGTGTTTCGGGGGGAATGCCCGGGTGCGGAGCGACAAAGGAAGTAGACTGGTGCGTCTACTTTTGTCGTGTGATGCGGGGATGGATTCGGCGGTCTGGCGGGCGCTCCCCGAAAGAGGGCCCATGATTCCCCGTTCCAGAGAGGGCGCGCCTCTTCCCGGAGACGCTTCTGCCCACCCCCCGTTGGCCCCCTTCGGGGACCTGTTGTTGGGGGGCTAAAACCAGGGGTTTCGCTTCGCTTCACCCGTGGCTACTGTTCTTCGCCCCCTGGCGGGGGCGGCAGAGGAAGCGCATGGCACGAGAGAGTCACGGGATTCCACTGCGGCATAAGGGTGCCGTCACAGAATCTGCACTGGGAACAAGTGCCTCACGGCCTTGGCGCTGACTTCAGCACGTCCGGAACTTCCTTCACAATGATAACCGCGAGCTTGTCTTGAATCTCAGCGGAGCCGAAGAACTGGTCAAAGAGCGTGTGACTCCTGTAACCCGTGAACCTGTAACCTTGCGGGTGTTTCAGGACCGCGCAGAATCTCAATGAAACATTCCCCTCGCTGTCAGTATCCGTGGAAATCAGAACATAAAGGGGTCCGGCGTCGATCAGGTAGATCAAATCATCACCCCATATACGGGTGTGAAAGAACGTCCCGGTGTGGTTTTCGACGTCTTGCCGTTCTTCCAGCAGCTTGCATTGGCTTTGTTCATCGAACAAAGAAAGGTATTCACTCCACAGCGAAGAATCGAAGGGCGGCGTGCGGGGTGATGCAAGCTTGAGGCCCGCCTTTCGAACTCGGCTCCACGCATCGTATACGGCGGCGTACGGACCGTCCTTCCGCAACGGGCCGCCCCAAAAGGAAAGCTTGACCGGATACTCATTCTTCTCATCGCCAAAGAGGCGATCGAAGGAAATCTCGTGGTAGCTCAAATCACCCTTGATGTGATCGTCATACTGGCTCAGATGCGGCTGCTCGGTGGACACCGCCCAGCAGTTGTCTTCGGGCGGTCGTATATGCTCTGCAATCTTGTTTCCAAAGTCGGTCTTGTCGGTCCAATGAATAAGCCCGAAGCCGTAGTGTCCCCCGGGATATGCGTCAATACAAACGTTCACGTTTGCCTTGCCCGTCGCGAAATATGTCGTGCCAGTTTGAGAAGGGATCACGCTCAGACTACCCACATGAAGGAGATAGTCGCCTGTCGCCCAACCGGTGTATGTCATGAACGTGCACAACTCAAAGCCGGAAGGCCCTGTTTCCGGGCGATAGGTGGACAGGACTTTGCCTTCCGCGTCGCGCGCTTCACGAGGCGCCGTCACGGCGGCGTATCGTTGGAAATCTTTGCTGAGTACGGCCGCCATGAACTCGGTCCAGCACGCCTCGATCGATTTTGGATCGGAGTCGGCGGGCGGCACAGGAGTTTCCACGCGAAGACTCTTCCTCTCCCCACGGAACATGAGCTCTACACGGGAAACCACATCCTGCTCTTCGACTTCCATGGCAAGCGGGAATCGCAACCAGCCGGATTCTTCGCGCACTTTGTACGCACCGCCAGTATCTGAGGCCGAAGCAGCGAAAGGCAGGAGGCACGCGACCAGAAGCCAGATTGTCTTCATTGAATAGGAACTCCCGCGCTTGAGTGAATTGGTCTGTTCAGCGGCAGCCATCACGGTTCCAGCCGTCAACTACAGGCATATCGACGGCATAATACATTGAAGACGCACCCAGACTCACGTGCGCGACCACAGATTTGAGCATCGGAGGGAAGACCGCGTTTCATGGGCTGGTCCGGCTCGCAGGACCATTTCCAGCAGCGCGCCCCGGGCCCGGAAATTCATCTTTCGCGCACGGGGGATCGTCGCATCCAGG
>CAILVY010000311.1 GCA_903837785.1 Candidatus Hydrogenedentota bacterium | reverse complement strand
GCTTCCTCCCGTCTCCCTTGTCATATGCCATGTCCCCCGTCTTCCCGCCAAACGCCGCAACCTCGCAATCCCTCCTGGAACCTCCACCGCGTTCGGGGCACCGCTACAGGACATCATTCCCGCAGTTCAGGTTTCAATCCTCATCGCCTGCGCGCTGAATCATCCACCCGCTCGCCGCGGCGCGGATGCCAGCGTTTCCCGTCTTCCGTGATCGAGCGCCAAGTGCACTGGCGCGTCCACCCGTTTGCCACAATCAGCTTGCCCCCTTTGCGAAACCGCGAGGTGCCATAGCTTCCCGCGCCGGTTGCCCGGCCGTATACGAGTTCAACCCCGTCGCACATGCCCGAAAAATCGTTTACGTGATCATGCCCGCAGAAACAAGCCCGCACCCCCAGCTCCTTCAACAAAGGCAGGGTCGAACCGTCCTCCTGCTCCTGGCAAACCTCTTCGCCCTTGAACCCTGCCGCCGACCCGGACGCCCAAGCGTCGCCGTACTGTTTCAACGGAATGTGAAAGAAGGCAAGCCGCGCCGAGGGTTTGGGATCGAACGCGAGCAGTTCGCGCAGCCACTCGCGGGCCGCCGCATCCACGCCGTTCTCGCCCGTGTTCAAGCACAACAACTGCCAAATCCGGTGCCCGTACCGGTTCACGATATCGATGCTGTAGTTCCCGTTGTTCTGCGCACCCCGATACAGGCTGTTCTTCGCTTCAGTAAACGCCCGATGGCCCACGGTGTAGTCGGGCAGCTTGTCATGGTTGCCCCACACATACCCCCAGGGAACGCCCAGCGACTCCAACTGCTCGATGGCAAAGCGCATGTGCTCCTCGGCTTTGCCTTCCCGGTTTTCCGGCCAAAGGTCGCCCGTAACCATGACGAGATCGGGCCGGGTCAACTTCGTCAGCTGCTTGAGCGTGTTTACGGTTCGTTCATTGCCCAGATTGCGCAAGGGTTCCTTGCCCCCAAAGAAGTGCAGGTCCGTGAACTGAAGGATACGGAAATGAACCGGGCGCCGAATCAACAACCGAGCGCCTGCCGCGGCTTCCTCGGCCTCCCGCGAATTCACTCCGGACAACGTATGTGCGCAGCCCGAGAGCACCACGGCTTCTGAGGCCAACAGGCAGGCGCCCAAAAAGGCCCGCCGCGACACGGCTTCTGGCTTCTTGTCATTCATCACCTTGGGCATCCCGGCTTTGCACGCGGTCTCTCCCCTTGCAGACCGCATGTACTCCTCATCAACACCGCTCTTCAAAACCGCCTGTCCACATGCTGTGGAACAAGACTATAGCACCGGAAAGCGACCGGATCTCAAGTTGTGCCCCCAGAAAAGCACGTTCGCCATCGCGGCCGCTCCGGACCTTTGGCCCGGCGGAAACAGCCGCGATGGCAAATCTCCGCTGGCGTGGGCGTTTCGCCCCGCCGTGAATTCGATTCGTTACTTGGCCGGCGCTTTGGGTGCGGCTGCCGGGGCCGCGGGGGGTGCGGATTGGCCGGGAGCGCCACCGCCCATGCGGCCGCCACGGCCGCCGCGCATTTCGGTCTCTTCGGACCAGCGCTTCATCTGATCCGCCGAAAGCAGCTTCGCCATCTCCGTATCGAGCGTTTGCTTCATTTTCATGGACGTCTCGCGCATCGACGCAAAATCGTTGGCCGCCGCCGCGGCTTCCAGCGCCTTCGCAGACGTGGCCACGTAATCCGTCACCAGCTTCATGGCGGCCTTCTTGGCCTTCTCGTCAAGATTCATGCCGTCCAGGCACAGAACCATTTGGTCCCAGCGACGGTTGAACGAACCAAGGGTTGCAAGGGCCTTGGTCGTCTGTTCCGGCGTGAGGAATCCCTTCAGGGCCGCTTCCAGTTTCCCGCGCTCTGCGGCACTTACCGCACGCATCGCACCCGGGTCCGGCCGGCCACCGCTCCGGCTCGCGCGCATGGCTTCCATGTAGCTCTTGCGGGCCGCCGAATACGCTTCCGTCAATTTCTTCGCCTGTTCCGCGGGCAGGCCCAAATCCTGCGCCACCACGGCCGACTCCAACTCAATCGCCTTCTTCATCTTCTCCGGATCTATTTGCGGCCGTCCGCGGTCGCCGGGCTGCGCCACCGCCTGCATGGACAGCAGCGCCATTGCACAGGCGCCCAGGATTGAGAACATGATCGCCCCTGTCGAGACTCGCTTGCACTTCGCCATGGCCACTTTCTCCTTGTGTTGACTTCGACACCGCTTCCAAACATACGAACAACACGCCCGGGCCGCGGGAAAATCCCGGCCGCCGCGCCGCCGTCCTAATGTCCCGGCCGTATATCAAACATCCGCATGATGCCTGCCATCTTCTTGTTCACGGGCGGCGGGCCCGGATAGCGCAGAAACTGAACGTGTCCATCCATGTACAGCACATTGGCCCCGCCGGGCACGTGGTTGAATTGGCTCACCGCAACCGCCACGTTGTCGAACATGACAAACACGCTGCTCTCGGCCTTCGCACTCGCCGCGGGGTTGTTGATGTCCGTGATGAGAAAACGCTCGATGCCCTGCCGCAGCCGGTAAACCGTATCGCTGTCACCGCCGCCGTTCCCATTCCCCGGCTCCACCTCGCGATCCCGATCAATTTCGGCCCGGAACGCCGCCTCGTTCCCGGAATCGTGGAACGGATGCATGGCATGAAAGAGGCTGTGCGTCACGTCCAGCAGTTGCGCCGGCCCCTCCGCAAAATTGATGGCGTCCTCGTCGGACAGGCCAAGCATGTCGGCCAAGGCAAACAAACGCATCGAGAAGTCCAGCGGGTCCGTGTCCGCAACCCGATCCAAGACCCAGGGAACGTACGTGTAGCTGGCGTCAATCGCCTCAACCCCCTCCTGCCGGTTCCCTTGCACCTTGTTCACCAGCGTGAGGGTGCCGTCCGCCGTCCGGTGGTTGTCCAGGCGATCCAGGGCGTCCGAAGGGCAGAAAACGATGGCCGGATCCGTCAAGTACTCCGGATACACGGAACTCACGAGAGGCCCCCACGCGAAGCAGGCCCGGTGGCCGCAGCCCAATTCCATCTCCACCGGCGGAAACAGCGTTCCCTTGGACTCTCCGGAATACATCGAGTAAACCAGTCCCCACTGTTTGAGGTTGTTCTGGCAACTCGCCCGGCGCGCCGCCTCGCGTGCGCGCGCCAGTGCGGGCAACAGCAAAGACGCGAGGATGCCGATGATGCCAATCACCACGAGCAACTCGATCAGTGTGAAACCACGGTTCTTCATGGCAAAGTTTCCTTATGCGGCTTGGCTATTGCTGGGGAGGACCCGGGCGTTGCGGACCCTGGCCACCTCGGCCGCCACCTCGCTGACCCCGGCGTTGTTGCCACTGTTGTGCCTTCTTCTCGAATCGTTCCCGCTGTTCCGGCGTCATCTTCGCCTTCAGCGCTTCCATCCGTTCGGGAGACATCATCATCCCCCGCGGACCACCTGGTCCCCCACCCGGTCCGCCGAAGCGGCCGCGCTCCTGCTCCATTTGCGCCTGCTGTTCGGGCGTGAGCACCTTCGCGACTTCCTCGCGCATCGCGCGCCAGCGCTCCCGGGGGTCGCCGTCGGCCGGCTGGCCGCCTTCCTGCCCGGCAAAGATCCCCGCTATCTGTTTCGTCTGTTCCTCACTCAAGCCCAGACGCCCCTGCATCTCTTCCGCGCGCTGTCGCGCCAGGATCTCCGCCTGACGCTCGGGATGCGCCTCCAGTTCCGAAGGCCCCGAAGGCGCCTGCGTCCCCGCGAAGGCATACACCAGATAACCGGCAAACAACAGGATGTACACCACCCCCATCCCCGCCAGCGCATACTGCACCCCCTTCTTCTTCGTCCATGCCATGGTAGGAGTCCTTCTTGGTTCCCGATTGCGACAGGTTCTGCCTAATAGTTGGCAGAAGCCCCCCGAAAGTTACAGTCGCCGGCAGAAAAGACGGCCCCGCCCCCGTTCGCCTGGCATCCCCCACGCCCCGTGTTCGTCCGTGTTCCCGCCCGCTACCGCAAGATCATCGGCGCCCGCGGACCTTGCTGCGGCTGTGGTGCAAGCGGCGAAGGCGGCGGCTGCTGAGACTTCTCAATCTGGGTCGCGATCTGCCCTATCGCTTCACGCACCTCGGGCTGCTCCGGATTCGCTTCCAGTGAACGTTCATAGGCCTTTTTGGCCTGCGGGAGATTCCCGATCTGGATTTGCATCGCGCCCATGAAATTAAGCGTTTCGAAATCCTTCGGGTTGAGCCGCGTGGCGCGCTGCGCCGCGAGTATCGCTTCGGGGACGCGGGCCGCGCGATAGAGCAGGCGGGCATACGCCGCATGGTTCTCGGCCGTATCCTCGAAAGACCGGCGCGCCGCGTCAAAATCGGCCAGCGCCTGCCGCAACAGCGCCCGCGTTTCGGCGTCATACGGCTGCGCGGCCTTCCCCACCGCATCAAGCTCCTTTGAACTCTCCAGGACCCGGCCGCTGCGCGCTTTCAGCGCGGACTGCGCAATATGGCCGCGCACATCGTCCGGCGCCAGCGTCAATCCGGCTTCGACATTTTCCTGCGCCAGCTCATATAAGCCTTGCCGCCACTGGAGTTCGCCCAGGGCAAAGTACGCCCTGGCGGCGCCGGGGGAATTCCGGTCGAGCTCGAGCGACTTCCTGAATGCCTCACACGCCGCGGCATGGCCTTGAGGCCCCACTTTGCCGAGGTTCTCTCCCAGCTTCGCCCACAGTCCCGCGTTCCCGGGCTCGCGCGCAGCCATACGTTTCAGCGCGTCGGCGGCAAGGTCGAAATCCCCGTTCGCCGCGAGCAGATTCGCGTAATCCTCGACCACGGCCGCATCCGACGCCCGGGCCACGCCGGCCTCTTCGTAGAGTTTGATGGCCTCCTGCAGCAGATCATGGGCCTGTTTCCCATGCTGTTTGACCGCTTCGGCCGCATTCTGGGCGCGCGCCCCGGCCAGCGCCTGTGCTTCGGCACGATAGCGTTCGGCTTTTGCGCCGGCCGCCGCATAGTCGCCCGCGCTTGCGGTGGCGGCCCAGGCTGTCAGGACAATCATCAGAGCATTCAATCGCATGGGGCAACCGTCTCCTCGTCCGAAAAGAGGATCTTTTCCATCATTTCCAGCAGCGGTGCAAACGTGGCCTTTTGCAGCGCGCACAGCGGAATTCCGTTGAAACGGAAGACCAACCCGTCCACGGTGGCCGCGTCGCAGCGGTCGATCTTGTTGATCACGTGCAGGATGGGCTTGTCATTCAGTTCCAGCTCCGTCAATAACCCGTTCACCGTCTGGAACTTGTCGTCAAAATCGGGACTCGATGCATCCATCACGTGCACCAGCAGGTCCGCGTCATGCAGTTCCTCGAAGGTCGACCGGAAGGCCGCCATCAGGTCTTTCGGCAGACTCCGGATGAAACCGACCGTGTCGGTGATGATGATCTCACGTTCGCGGGGAAAGCGCAAGCGCCGGGACACCGGATTCAACGTGGCAAAGAGGGCATCCTCGGCACGGACAGTGCTCCGGGTCAGGTGGTTCAGCAACGTGGATTTGCCCGCGTTGGTGTAACCTACGACGGCCACGGTGGGCACGCGCTTGCTCGTGCGCACCCCGCGCCGAAGCTGTCGCCGCTTCCCCAGTTGATTGACTTCGCGTTCCAGCCGGGCGATCCGGTCACGGGCGCGCCGCCGGTCGATTTCCAGCCGGGTTTCGCCGGGACCGCGGCCGCCGATGCCGCCGGTGAGCCGCGACAGGGCCGTCTGGCGCAGACTCAGGAACGGCAGCCGGTACCGGAGCTGGGCGAGCTCCACCTGGATCTGCCCCTCGCGCGTCACCGCATGCTGCGCGAAAATATCCAGAATGACCTGGGTGCGGTCCAGGATCTTCAGGTCCGTGTAGTCGCCCAAGGCCTTGGCCTGCGACGGCGAGAGATTCAGGTCAAAGACGATGGTTGCGGCGCCCACCTGCATCGCCTTGATCAGCGTGGCGCGGAACTTGCCTTTGCCCATGACGTACTTCGGATCGATGGGCCGCCGCTGGATGGTCTCATCCGACACGTCGATGCCCGCGCTCCGCGCCAGTTCGCGCAATTCCATGATCGAGTCCAGCGCCTGCGTCGCCGGCAAGGTCGATACGTGCACCAGAATCGCACGATCACGCTTGTCGTCCGCCGGCCGCGCCTTCCGGGTCCGCGCGAATTCCTCCTCGAGCGCGTCCATCGCCGCCGTAAAGTCCTCGGGCAACTGATGGACCGGCAGCGGCGGCAGGATGGCCCACGGCCTGTCCCCTTCATTCGCGGGAAGCAGGTGCGCTTGAAACACTTTCCCGGGCAGGCCGTCGGGAAGCACCTCGATGGCCGCTACGAAATCCAGCCGGAGCAAGGCAAGGTCGGTCAGGTCTTCCTCGGAGAGCGGCTCGCCGTGGAGGTGCGTATGCACAAAACGGAGCCCCGAGAGGCGATCGTACCCGCGTTTGGGAATGTCGCTCAGCAGGATCATGTGGGAATCGCCCACCACCACTTTCTGGACATGCCCCCGCCGATCGATCACCAGCCCCACCTGCCGTTGGATCTCGGCAGAGACCTCGGTCATCGTGCGGGCCAGTTCGGGCGTGATCACGGCGTCGGCCCGGGCGCTACGCTTGGACAGCCCTTCCAGCCGCTTGATCTGGGAAGCCTTGAGTCCGCCTGTATTACCGCTCAGCAAGGCGAAAATGCCTCCAAAAGCACGCGCGCCGAACGGACAGGCGCCCGTTCGGCGTTGCGGCAAGTTCGGGTCACAACCTCAGCCCTGGAGCATGACACGGCGGATAATGCGCTGGCTTTCCGTGGCGTCGAGGGTCCGTTGCGCGCGGCGGATTTCCGATATGTCGAGCTTCTCGAGCTTTTTGTACAGGATCGAGAGGTTGCCGATGGCAATCTGAAGCGCGTGGGTCGGCTCCATCCGCTGCGGCAGCAAATCGACCGTCACGAAGTTCTTGTACTTGTACGTCTTGAGGTAGAACAGGGCTTCGAGCGATTCCCACAAGTGGATGCCGCCCGGAACCAGCATGTCGTCCCAAAGCTGATAGGAATCGCTGAAGTAGACCTGGAACAGCTTGTTCGAACGGGTCAGGAACGCGATGGATTCCGCCGGATTCTCCCCGGCCATCAGCGCGTGCGAGAAGTTGAGGCCCACGCCCACGTTCTTCATCGCGATTTCCTGGCACATCGACAGGGCCTTGCCCACGCTCGACACCGTCAGGTAATTGCGCGGGTCGCGCGGCTTATACGCAATCGCCACGTTAATGTCCGGCGACGCGTACTTGGCGATTGTCTTGATCGACGAAATCACCGTGTTCCAGTGCGTCGTGTAATCGACATGGAACGGATAGTCAAAACCATCGGTGTAGAGCCGGAGGGTCACGTCCGTGGCGCCAAGCTGCCGGGCAATATCCACCGCTTTCCGGCCCTCGTCAATGGCCGAATTCCGCGTCTTCTGATGTTGATGGCCAAAGGCGCCCAGCGCGAAGCGGCGCGACTGCGCCAGATTCGCCGTGACTCCCGAACACAACAGGTTGTATTCCTTCAGCAGGCGCTTGAATTCCTTCACCGGGACTTCCGGCGTGACGTCCGTTTGGCGGATTTCCACCGCCTTGACGCCTTTCACCTTGCTGATGGCGCTCAACACTTCCTGTACTTTCGGCGTGTCGCGGTAGCCATCGGGACAATACCGGTCTGCGGCACTGGAATAGATCCAAATGCCGGTCGAGAACCGAATGGTCATTTACTTTCTCCTTCTTCGCGGGTAGCGCGGCCCCTCCGCATTTCCACGCAGACCGTTTTTCGAGATATTCTTCAGACTCCAGTTTCTCTTACTGTATGTACCCCTAAAAGACCACAAGAACTACACGGCGGGTTTCGCGTGAGAATTCGTAGTAAACGCGCGTATTGTAATGGAATTTGCGGGGAATGTCAATGGGGCCTCATGACACCCCCCGTTTTTCCGGCAAGGCCAACATAGGCATAACCAATTGATTCAACATACTTTACAGAGTATTGTCCCCGCCTTTTCCCCGGGCGGACAAGGTGCACAAACCCAGGATTTTACCCGTCAACTACCCCCTTCCCCCACAAAAAAGAGGGGCGAGTGCAATGCAGCGGGGGGACTGCATACTTTGCACTCGCCTGTGGTGGGAATCAGTCATCGCTGACTGTACCTGCTGGCATGGCCAGGGGGAACGACCTTTGCCAGCAGTTAAACAAGCAAACGATCCCGCTCCCCCCGGTTATTCCCGCGCTGAAAAAAAAGATCCCATGTGTGTGTATCTGCTTGTCGCTGAATGGATTAGTTCCACGGAACACCGGTCACGCTTGACTCCGCGCGCGGAAAAGGCGGAAGATATGCCCATGGTTTCACGGGACAAACTGCTGATCTTCGTGGCGCTGCTCACCGGCTGGACCCTCGCCGGGACGATCTGGGCTGAGGATCAGGCCCAGGCACAAGACCTTTTGTCGTCCATGTCGCGGTCACCGGAGCCTGCTGTGCGCATGCGTGCGGTGGAGGCCTGGGGAGACACTGCGTCACCCGCCGCGGTCACGCATGTGGTGGAAGCTCTGGGGGACCCGGAACTCCAGGTGAGACAGGCCGCAGCCCAGGCATTGTCCGCCATGACCGGACGTCCCCATGCGGTGACGGCCCCGGAACGTGCGGCGAACTACG
Organism: Candidatus Hydrogenedentota bacterium; assembly: GCA_903837785.1. Lineage (GTDB taxonomy): Bacteria > Hydrogenedentota > Hydrogenedentia > Hydrogenedentales > CAILVY01 > CAILVY01. Next base: position 3,098 of record CAILVY010000311.1, on the reverse strand, counting down.
TGTTGAACGCCCTGCTTCAGGGACCGCCGGAGACCAGGGCCGCCGTGGAATCCGTGCTGCCGGAATTGCGCAATGTGCTGGAGCAGCGTATGGCGGCCGTCTTCACCGCCACGCAAGAATCCTCGCTGCGGCGGCAGGCCGCGGCCTTTTGCCTTGGGCGGATGGGGTCTTCGAAACAGGCCGAAGCCCTGGCGAAGGAAACCGCCTCGGCCGATCTCGATCTGGCCCGCTGTTGCGCCGAAGCCCTGTTCAATCTCCATGACCGCCGCTTCACCGAGACGTGGTTGGGCCTGGCCGTGCATGCGGATGCCGAAATCCGCGCCCGGGCCGTGCAGGCGTTGACAGAACTGGGCGGGGCCGCGGCGCTCGGGGCCTTGGCGCGCATCGCCGCCGGCGACAGTTCCGGCGACCTGCGCCTGGAAGATATGGCCATGGAATCGCTGAACACGTGGCCGGAGCGGGAGCGCATCCCGGTCTTGATTGAGGTCATGCGCCGGAATCCCCGCCTTAAACCGGCCGCCCTTGAACGACTGCGCCTCATCACCGGACTGGATCTGGGCAGTGACCCCACCCCTTGGCAACGATGGCTGGAAGGACGGCCGCCGGAGCCGATCCGCGATCAGAACGGCGATGTTGTCCCGCCCTTCGTTCCGATGCCGCTGAAAATCCCTCAATGACCCGTCGCGGCAGGCGGCGCGCCCCGCATTTTTGACCGGCATCGTGAGGACTGCTAGAATTTCGCCGACAAACCGGGGATGGAGTTCCCCGCAACCGCCTGCCGGCTGATGACTCCTGCCGTGTGATTGCGGCGGGGGTTTGCTCTTTATGGACGCGGAGAAGGGTGCCCGGATATGGATACGACCTACGCGGCGACGGTGCTGGTCCTGCTCGTGTTTGTGGCCAGCGTGATCTCGGTTGAGGCGGCGTTGTCCGCCGCCATCATCGAGATCGTTTTGGGCGTGGCCGCCGCCAATTTCCTGGGGATGCATCCCGCGCCCTGGATGGACTTCATCGCGGGCTTCGGCGGCATTCTCCTGACCTTCCTGGCAGGCATCGAAGTGGACCAGGACATCCTCCGGCAGAAGCTCAAGGAGAGCCTGCTGATCGGCTGCTCCTCGTTTCTCGTGCCCTGCGTGGCGGCAATGGCCTTCTGCTATTGGGTGGCCGGTTGGAGCGGGCCCGCGTCGGCCATTGCCGGGTGCACCCTCTCAACCACGTCCCTGGCGGTGGTCTACGCCGTGCTCGTGGAAACCGGGCTCTCCCGTACGGCCTTGGGGAAGATCCTGATGGCCTCGACGTTCGTCACGAACATGTGCACCGTGATCGCGTTGTCCCTCTTGTTCGCGCAGTGGGACGCGCGCACCTTTCTGGCGCTGGCGGCCTGCGCCGCCGTCATCGTTGCCGTCCCCCGCTGGCTTCCGGGGCTCTTCGAACGCTACCGCGCCAAGGTGATCGAGCCGGAGATCAAGTTCGTCTTCTTTCTGCTCTTTGCGTTCATGTCCATCGGCGTCTGGGGCAGGGTGCATGCGGTGCTCCCGGTCTTCGTGCTGGGCGTGTGCCTCTCGGCGTTCTTCCGCACGCACCGGGAGATTCAGCGCAAACTGCGCATGGCGGCCTTCGCCATGATCACCCCCTTCTTCTTCATTAAGGGCGGGATGAGCGTCTCGCTGCCGGACCTGGCCGCGCACTGGCCGATGTTGCTCGTCTTGTTTCTGCTGAAGACCGGCTCGAAATTCGCCGGGGTGTGGCCCTTCGCCAAACGCTATGCGGGCGGGCACACGGCCTACCTCACGCTGCTGATGAGCACGGGTCTCACCTTCGGGAACATCACCGCGATGTACGGCTTGCAGGCCGGACACATCACTTCCACCCAGTTTTCACTGCTCATCGGCACCGTGATTTGTGCCGCCATCATTCCCACAGTGATCGCGCAGCAGTGGTTTTCGCCCGCCCTCTCGGAAGAGGAGAAGGAAGAACTGCTCGCCCAGGAAGAGGAAAGCCTCTGAACCCGCGCGGCCCTCGAGCCCGCCCGTCTTCGGCCTATGCCCCGGCAAAATACCCCAGGAACTCCTCGCGAAACCGCTGCTTCACCTCGTCGAAGTCCGGGGCGCCCCCCAGGAGCTGCTCCATGGATGTGACGGGCTTGTCCGCGATGCCGCACGGAACGATGTACTGGAAATGCCGCAAGTCGGGGTGAACGTTCAGCGCGATGCCGTGAAAGGTGGTCCACTGGTGAAGCGCCACGCCGATGGCCGCCACTTTCGCCCCGTGCACCCACACGCCGGTATGGCCGTCCAGGCGCTCGCCCGGGAGTCCATAGTGCGCGAGCACCCGGATCAGCACCTCTTCGAGGGCGCGCAGATACCACCCGACCGAACAGCGCCACTGCTTGAGGTCAAGGAGGGGATAGGCGACGAGTTGGCCGGGGCCGTGATACGTGACGTCCCCGCCGCGTTCGGCCGCGCAGACCTCGATGCCGTGTTCTGCAAGCGCTTCGCGCGAAAGCAGCACGTGTTCCGCATGTGCGCTCCGGCCGAGCGTGATTACCGGGTCGTGTTCCAGCAGGTAGAGCGTGTTCGGCGCCGCGTGCGCTTCGACTTCCCGGCGGCGCGCGTGCTGGCGCGCGAGCATCTCAGGATAGGGCACACGTCCGGGAAACTCGATGACCTCTATGTGGCGTGCGTCGGGCATGTCGTGTATTGATTCATCCTGTTGCCATCGTATCCATTGACTATCAACAACCGTCCCATTCGCCGTCCTTGCGAGCGAAGCGAAGAAGGAACACTCGGCAGCGCTGCGCTATCCACAAGCGGCGCTGGGACAAACCGCTTCGCTCGGGCGGCTGCGCCTCCGGTGGATAACTCAGGAGGTTTAGTATAAGCAATCCCCCCGTCCTCCTTCCCCCCCCGCACGCGGGGGGGGGGCGTTGCGCTGAAAGCGCAAAAGAAATCAGCCCAGGGCAAGGCGCGCAACGCGCAACGCCGCCCTGGGTCAGCATTCCCCATCATCACAGCCCTGTAAGGGCGAGAGACGGAGCGCCCACGCGAAATACAGGCAGGGAGATGCGGCTCGTGCCGTTGTGTCCGAATGGGTGTATG
>CAILVY010000310.1 GCA_903837785.1 Candidatus Hydrogenedentota bacterium | reverse complement strand
CCCTTCTCGTGCCCGAAGAGTTCCGACTCGAGCAAGGGTTCCGGCAGGGCGGTGCAGGTGATATTCATGAACGGCCGGCTCATGCGGCTGGATTCGTAGTGGATGGCGCGCGCAACCATGTCCTTCCCGGTGCCGCTCTCGCCCAGGAGCAGGACGGCCGTGGTTTCGCTGCGCGCCACGCGCCGGACCAGGCGCCGGACCTCCTTGATCGCGGCATGCTCGCCGATGACGTTTTCGAGGTCGAAGCGCGTCTTCTCCTCCGCAACATGGGAATCAAACTGCCGCTGCACCGCGGCGTTGTCGAGGGCGCGCCGCACCACAATGGCGAGTTCATCCATGTTGAACGGTTTGGTGAGGTAATCCACGGCGCCGCACTTCATGGCCTCGACCGCGCTGTCCACGCTCGAATACGCGGTCATGATGATGACGGGCAGGCCGGGCAGTTCGACCTGCGCCCGGCGCAGCAGCGCGACGCCGCCCATGTCCGGAAGGCGAAGGTCGAAGATGCCGAGGTCGATGCTCTTCTCCCGCATCTCCTCGAGGGCGGCCATGCCGTTCGAGGCGAAGCGCACGTCATAACCTTCCTTCTTCAGACGTTCGCCGAGCGACCAGCGGATGAGTTTCTCGTCGTCAACAACCAGTATCTTGGCAGGCACGGCTAGAGTCCTTTCGGCAATTCAAGTGTCACCTCGGTTCCCTCGTGCTCGACGCTGGACACGCCAATGGAGCCCCCATGGGCCTCGAGGATCCTCCGGGAAATCAGCAATCCGAGCCCCGTTCCATAGGTCTTCGTCGTGAAGAAAGGATGAAAGATCTGTTCCTGGGCCGAAGCCGGTATGCCAACGCCGTTGTCTTTCAGGCGAATGCGCGCCCAGTCGCCGTCCCCCTCGAAGGTCCACACGACCTCCGCGCCCCCTTCGCGGCCGCGCAGCGCATCCGCCGCGTTGCCAAGAATGTTCCACAGCACCTGTTCCAGCAAGTGCGAGTCGGCCATGCTTTCGAGGGCGTCGGCGCCCTCCTGGCGGAAGGTGATGCCCGCATAGAGTTCCCGGCTCTGGGCCTGCCGCGAAACGCGTTCCACCAGGCCGCGCAGGTCCACCCGCTCCTTTCGCGGGGCCCAGGGTTTGGCAAAGAGGAGGAGCCGGCGCACAATCGCCTCCACCCGGCCCACCTGGGTCAACACCTCGTCCATGGTTTCACGGCGCGCATCTTCCGGAGTGAATCCGTCGCGCAGCACCTGCACGGCCCCGCTGATGCCCGCCAGCGGGTTGCGGATTTCGTGGGCCATCGACGCGCCCATTTCCCCGATGGCCGCCAGATGCTCGCTGCGAAGCATCTTTTCGTGCATCTCTTTGAGCATACTGATGTCGCGGACCATGCCGGTGATGAGGGGCTGCCCCGCAAGCAGCGTCTCGCTGAATGTCCACAAGAGCGGGAACAGGGAGCCGTCCCTGCGCCTGCCGAGCCCTTCCGCACCGCTGGCGGGAATGCCGGAATCGTCCGGCGAGGGGTTCCCCGGCATCAGGACGCTGATATGCCGTCCCAGGACTTCCGCTTCCGCATAGCCGAACAGGCGCTCGGCCGCCGGATTGAAGGATTCGACATGCCCCTCCGCCGATACGGTGATGATGCCGTCGGGGGCCGTGGCGATGATCGTGCGCAGCCGGGTTTCACTCTCCCGCAAGGCCGATTCCGCGCGGCTCCGCTCCCCGGCATGATGCTGGATACGCCCAACCATGCGGTTGAACTCATGGCTCAAGGTGCCGATTTCATCCCGTCGCGGCGAAAGGGGCAAGGCGGTGAAGTCTTCCTCTTTGCCAACGCGCGCGACATGCCCGGTGAGCACGAGCAGTGGACGGACCACGCTCCGGCGCAACAGAATCAAGGCCACCACGAGCGCAATCAGTCCGCTCGCGAAGATGAGCAGTGTCGACGAGCGCAGCAGCTCCTGGCCCCGCGCCATGATGTCGCGCTTGATGGAGACTTCCACCTGAAGCCCTGCTTGCCCGTAGATATCGGCGAGAATGCTCGAGATCTGGAACGTTTGAGCATCCTTAATCTTATATTCATACTGACCACGGGCGCCGGCGCTGGAGGCCAAGGCCCGGCCCGGCCCGGCATCCTCGTGAATCATGGTCAGTTTCACGCCCACCAGCGCCTGATCGCCGATCCGCCGGACCCCTTCATCATCCAGGAGGCGCCCCATAATCAGGGTGCCCTGGATGGGGCTGGTGGACTCGCTGTTCACGATGGGCCGCGACGCAATCAGCATGGGACCGGAGTGCGTGACCAGGATTCCGCTCAGCGTGTCATGCGCTTTGCTGTGCTGAAGCAGGGGATGGGTAATCGCCCAGCGGCTTGTCGGAAACTCCTCCATCTCGATCACCCGGTGGGACTTGAAGTCCATGATCTTCCCCCAGACAACCTCCCCCTGGGTGTTGAGAATATAGATGAGGTTGAGGAAGTAATCGGCGAAGGTGCTGTCCGTGAGATTGGCGGTTTCAAAGGCCTCCGTTTTGTCCCGCACATACGCGCAGGTGTCATCCCAGGCCGACCAGTCGTGGCAAAACGTGTCGAGATGATCGATTTCGCGTTGTATCGCGGCCAGGACGCGCGCCATGTCCTCCGTCGCTTCTTCGCGTTCCAGCGCAACAAAGCCCGGGGCAATAACCTCCTTCTGGATCAGCATGGCGAGCGCCCCGTACAGGAGCACTACGCCGCAGAGGCTCATGGCAATACGCGTGCTGAGAGACATCCCGGCAAACCCTCGGTCGTGGTCCCTTGCATCAGTATACCTTTCCGGCCTTGATCGAGGAAAACCGGCGTTGCCTGTAACGTTCATGTGCCGCGCCCGCCGCCCGGACGCCCGCCGGAAGTCACCAGCCCAACTTCTCCTTCACGTACAGATACTCCTGGGAGTCCTTGGGAAAGCGGCGGCTCATGTCGAGGTAAAGCCGGTTCAGCTTTTCCCCCTGCTTGAGTTGCTCATAGCACAGGCCCAGTTGCACGAAGACTTTCCCCAGATCCGGCGAATCCGGATACTCCTGGATAAACCATTCGTAGCACTCCGCCGCCTTCGCGTAGTCTCCCAGCTTCTGGCGGTACAGGTTGCCCATGGCATATTGCAGGGCCGCCGTCTCCTCGGACTTCGGCCCCGCATCGATCTTCTTCTGATATTCCGCGATCTTCTCGCGGGCTTCGTCCTGCGGCGACTTGCGTTGCGGCGGCGGCGCCGGATTGAACTGGTCCGGGGCAATCGCAACCGGCTCGCTCCGGGGTCCGGCGACCGTGCCCGCCGCGCCGTCCGGCGGCGTTTGCCCGCCGCCGGCAAAGACCCGAAAGAGCACCACGCCCAGGAT
>CAILVY010000309.1 GCA_903837785.1 Candidatus Hydrogenedentota bacterium | reverse complement strand
GCGTCAAGAGGCCGATGAGGAGCAAGCCCATTCCCAGGGCGCCCTGGGCCGGGGCGACATGGACCGCTTCGAGCTGGCGCCCGAGGAGGATGACGAGCAGGAAGGTTGAGGCGAGATAGGGCACGGCCGCGACGACGTGATGCTCCCAGTCCTGATCGGAGTATCGGAATCGTTTGAGATAGCGTTCCCAGGCATAGGCGCCACTGAACGTGAAGAGGGCGAGCAGGACAGTATAGAGCGGGAAATTCGTTTGTTCCTCGAAGCGCATCACGCTGGCGGGGGGCAGCCACAGGAAGACGTAGTAGCAGACATGGGCCGCGGCCAAGAGCAGGACGCTGGCCACTTCGATTTGCGGGGTGAACAGGAGGAGTCCGAGGGCCGCCATGAGCAGGCCCTCGCCCGCGAGCAAGAAGGGAAGCACGACGTCTCCGCCCCGGTCCATGATAGTGATTGTCAGGAGGATCAGCGCGCCGGCGGCGGCGTGGGCCACGGCCATCGTGGCGCTGTGCAAGTCGAGCATGGAGTCGGCGAGAAACCACTGCCCGCTCGTGATGCGGAGTTCGGGGCGCAGGGGCCGGGCGAATTTCTCGTAGAACCAGGCGACGATTTCGAAGACGAAGGCCACGCCGACGGCGCAGAACCAGTTTGCGGGCACTTCGAATGGACCGAGGTTGATTGTTCCGTACATCTTCACGGAGGCGAGGCAGCCCAGGAACGTGATGGCCATGAGGAGGAGTCCGAGGACTTTGAAGACGACGATCGCGCTGCGCTTGTAGGAGAAACCGAGCGCAAGGCATTCGATGGCCATGGCCACGAGCAGTTTCTCGCCGGAGTCGGCCAGGTAGGACTGCAGGGCGAGCGTGAGCATGATGACAGTCTTCGCGATGAAGATCTGGAAGAGGTAATTCCGCCGGGGCCCGGTCGTCTCGGCCAGGACGGCGAAGAGGAGCAGGACGCCGGCCACGCCCAGGCGGAACATCCACTGCTGCGCGGGGTACGTGTCGCGCACGGCCCAATACGTGAGGATGAGGAAGACGGCGGAATTCACGCCGGAGAGGGGCGCGACGAGGCGGCGGTATTCCCCGGTTTTGCGGGCATCGGCGATGCAAGTGAGCGAGAAGAGGACGAAACAGACGGACAGGAAGCCGTTCGAGAACCAGAAGTACGTCGTATCGGCGATGTCGAGTCCCTTGGGGGGTTCGAGGAAGAAGTAGATGTAGGTTCCGAGTGTGGCGATCAGGGCGACCCAGGAGAAGAGCATCCATCGGTGCGCCGCATGAAAGAGCAGGGTTACGACGGCCAGGGCGGTGCAGGTCATGAAGGCATAGGCGAGGTTCTCGAGGCTCGTGGGCACCTGCGTGCAACTCAAGACGACCGTGTAGTACGCCAGGAAGAGTCCAACGCCCGCCACGGTTTGACTTCGGCGCCAATGCGCGACCCACGCCATCACGCCCAGGCAGAGCAGGAGCGCGGGAATCGCCAGGAGCGGCGCGTTGAAGACGCGGGTCTGATCGATGAGAAACGCGGCGTATGTGGTGAAGTAGAGGCAGGCCAGGCCGCAGCCCCAGACCGCCTGCGCGAAGAAGTCGCGGCTGCTCCGGAAGACAAGGCCGTAGGCCATGAACCCGATGGCCATCACATAGCCGAGGCCGATCTTCTCCCAGGGGCCGATAGTCTCGGAAAGGTAGGTTGTGCGCGCGGCGAGAACGATCGCCGTCATGGTTACAAGGGCGGCGACGCGGCTCAACCAGACCGCGCCGATGCGGGACTCGATAGTTTCGTCGGCCTCCACTTTGAGGGCGCGGTCCACGCGCTCGCGGACGGAGCGCACGCGCCCGAGAAGGGCCCTCTTGGCGCTTTCGGCCGCATCCTCGCCGTCGGGCTCGGAGAGCAGTTGCTCGACGACTTCCGTGAGGCGGCGCACCTGCGCTTCCAGCTCTTCTATGCGCTTGTTCTGATCCATGCCTGCCTTTCCATCGGCCCATTCTAGCTTTCACGGCGCGACGAATCCAGAGAACTCCGCGCCTGTTTGCGCAGCGCGCGTCCTGTGGACGTTCCGTCCGAATCCAAGGCCGCCACGCGATGAGCCTTCTTGCCTGCCGTTACTGATCACGTCCGCAGATGGCAATGAATGGCTTTCGCGTGCTCTAATACCGGCCGATTGGAGCAAGCATTCCCATGAAAATCCTGGCCTTGATTGGCAGTTATCGGAAGGGCGGCGTGATCGACCTTTCGATAGATGAAGTCCTCGCGGCGGCGCGGGACGCCGGCGCGGAAACCGAGAAGATCTACCTCATCGACAAGCACATCGAGTTCTGCACGAATTGCCGCACCTGCACGCAGCAGGCCGGCGAGCGCCGGGGCACGTGTCCCCAGAACGACGAGATGGCCGCGCTTCTGGATGCCATTGAGGCGTCGGACGGAATCGTGCTGGGTTCTCCGATGAATTTCTGGACCGTGACCGCGGTGACGAAGCGCTTTATCGAGCGGCTCGTCTGTTTCGCCTATTGGCCCTGGGGGAAGCCGGCGCCAAAGACGCGGAAGCTCCAGAAAGACAAGCGCGCAGTAATCGTCGCATCTTCGGCGGCGCCGGCCCTTCTGGCGCGTCCGTTAACGAAGCTCGTCCGCCTCCTGAAGGAAGTGGCCGGCCTGCTGGGCGCGAATGTCGTCGGCGTCCTCTACATCGGCCTGGCGGCGGGAGAGCAACATCCCGTATTGCGCAAACGCACGAAGAGAAGGGCGCATCGGCTGGGCAGGGCGTTGGCCGGGGTTCCACGCTAAGACGTGCCGACGCAGCGAATGCAACGGGATCTTCATGGAACCCACATGTTGAAAGGGAGTATCACTTGAGATTGCCATCTAAGCTCCGGGCTGTCCTGGCCATTGTGTTTATTGCCCCCGTGATGCTGTATCTCGTCGTGCTGGCCGCCTTCTGGGCGTATCAGGACGAATTGATGTTCCAGGGGCGCAGCGCGGACGTCCTGCAAACGCCCCGGGCGCTGAATTGGGCGTTTGAGGAGGTCTGGGCGGAGGTCGCGGGCGGCCGGACGCACGGGTGGTGGATTCCGGTGGAGAATGCGCGGGGCGCGGTCTTGTTCTCGCACGGCAGCGGAAAGAACATCTCGCATTATCTCGATGACGCGGCCTACTTCCGGGAATTGGGGTATTCGGTGCTGCTCTATGACTATGGCGGCTACGGCGAGAGCACAGGAGCGCCTTCGGAAACGCGCTGTTACGCGGATATCCGCGCGATGTGGCAGCATTTGCGGGAGGTGCGCGGGTTGCCGGCGGATCAGATCGTGCTGGCAGGCGCGTCGATGGGGGGCGGCGTGACGGCGGATCTTGCGGCGGAGGTGACGCCGCGGGCGGTGGTTCTGGAGTGCACGTTCACGTCCGTGCCGGATGCGGTGGCGGACAGTTACCCGTGGCTTCCCGCGCGGCTGATCGCGCGGATTCAGTTCCGGAACAAGGACAAGGTGGGGCATATCCAGTGTCCGGTGCTGGTGATTCACAGCCTGGATGACACGGTTGTTCCGTTTGCGCATGCGCGGAGGCTGTATGAGATGATCCGGCAGCCGAAGAAATTTGTCGAGATTCGGGGGAGCCATGGCGGGGGGAAGTTCAGCTCACGCGAGGCGTATTTTGGCGGGTTGAAGGCCTTTCTCGTTGAGCAGGCAAGAGACTGACGGACGGGGAGTTCGGGGTTGCGAAGTGCAAGGTTTGCAGGTTTTCGCAAGCGAGTGTGCCGCGAATGTCGTGATTGTGCGATCGTTTGAGTGGTCGTTGGGTGAAAGGGTGACAGGGGCTTTCCCACGGTCTTGCGCAAAGGCCGTTTTACGCAGCCCTTTCAGGGCTGGTGATTTGGGCGGCTCTGTACCCGGGGTGGCGGACCTCCGCTTCGCTCCGGTCCTTACCCCGGGCTGATCTATG
>CAILVY010000308.1 GCA_903837785.1 Candidatus Hydrogenedentota bacterium | reverse complement strand
CGGGGGCGGCATGCCGCCGGATGTACTCCGGTATGTCATTGACATTCAAGGGGTCCCCCCCGTGTGCGGTGGCGAGCATGCCCTCGATCACATTCCTCAATTCCCGCACATTGCCGGGCCAGTCGTAGGCGGCCAACAGGTTCATGGCGTTCCGGGACAGCTCCCGGATCGGCTTGCCATGCGTTTCCGAGGCCTGGCGCAGCGCCTGCTCCACGATTAAGGGGATGTCCTCGCGCCGCGCCCGTAAGGCCGGCGCCTCGATGGCCACGGCGGACAACTGCTCGTAGAGCCGTCCATGGAAGGCACCCGCTTCGGCCAGTTTGTCGAGCCGCTGATTCGTGGCGGCGATGACCCGGACGTCCACCGGGATGCGCTTGCCGTCCCCGGCCCGTTCAAAGCGCCCGCCGGCGAGCAGCGCCGAGCATTGTTCCTGGAGGCGCGGTGTAAGGTCCGAAATGCTCTCGAGAAAGAGGGTTCCGCCGTCGGCAAGTTCGACGCGGCCGCGCCGGCCGTCGGTGCCCCCGAAGAGCTCGCGCTCGACCACCGCTTCGGGGAGATTCGCGCAGCTGAATTTCACGAAGGGTTCGTCGCGCCGGGGGCTGAGGTGATGAATGGCCTGCGCAATGAGATCCTTGCCCGTGCCCGGTTCGCCGAAGACGAGCACGTTCTCGCGCATGGGTCCGACCTGGCGGACCGCGTCGTAGAGTTGGATCATCTGGCGGGAACGCCCGACGAGACTGCCCAGGCCGAAACGTTCATCCAGACGGCGCCGCAACTCGACCTGTTCGTACACGAGGCGCTGATGGGCGGCGGCGCGCCGGATCACGGCATCGAGCTTGGCCAGATTGAGGGGCTTGGTCTGAAAATCGTAGGCGCCCTGGTGCATGGCTTCGACGGCCAGGGCAATGTCGGATTCCTGGGCGAGGAAGATGACGCACACGTGGGGATTGCGGTCCCGGGCGACGGACATGAGCCGGAGCCCGTCCACGCGGGGGACGTTCAGTTCGGCGATCAGCACGTCGAAGAGATGGCTGTCCAGGCGGTTGAACGCCTTCTCGTCGTCGTCCACCCATTGTACGGCGCAGCCGTGGTCGCGCAGATACGCGAGCACGCGGCGCCCGGCCGCGGGATCGCGGTCCACGACAAGCACTTCCGCGTGATGTTCCGGCATGCCGCATCTCCCTGAGGAAGTGGAGTGTAACAGAGGCATTTGGCGGCTTCAAAAGGCGCTGCCGGGATTAGATCGGCGGGTTCGGCGGGTTTCCTTGGAGTATGTGGCCGCCGTGGTTCATTGGCGGCTAAAGACAGACGCAAGGCGAAGAAAAGGAGGCTCGAATCATGAGACACAGCGTGCGATGGGGGCTGGCCGCGGTGGTCGCGGCAATGGGCGTGCTCTATCTGGGATGCGGCGGCAGCGGACTGGCCGTGGCGAACCTGGCGATTGGGGCGGCGATGCCGGACTTCAAGCTGCAAGACTACAGCGGGAAGGACTACACGCTCTCGCAGTTCAAGGGCAAGGTGGTGGTGCTGGACTTCTGCTCGCAGGAGTGTCCCTTCTCGCGCGGGGTCGACCCGGATTTGGAATCCCTGGCGCAGTCCTATGCAGGGAAGGACGTCGTCTTCCTCGGGATTGACTCGCACAAGGCGACCCAGCCCGATGCGATCAAGAAATATGCGGAAGAGAAGAAGCTCACGCTGCCCATCCTGAAGGACGTGGACAACAAGTATGCGGATGCCGTGGCCGCGGCGCGCACGCCCGAGTTCTACGTGGTGGACAAGGACGGGAAGCTCGCCTATCACGGGGCCTTCGACAACCGCCCCGGCCCGGAGGCGAAGGGCACCGAGCACTACGCGAAGGACGCCATCGACGCCTTGGTCGCGGGCCGGCCGGTGGCCAAGCCCGAAGTGAAGTCCTGGGGATGCGGCATCAAGCGGAAGTAGCGCGCTCCGCCGCACGCGCTCGCGTGCGGCGCCGCCCCAAAGACGTGTATAGTGGATGAAGGCCCGCCCGGCGGCGGGCTTTTGTCTCGTGTGGAGGGCGGACGGATGAGAGCGCGGCGCGTGTGCATACTGCGGGTGGGCTGGCAGCCGTTTATTGACGAGCCCCTGAAGAACCTGATTGGGGGCCTGGCGGGGCGCGGGATCGAGGTTACGCTGCTGAAGTCGCGGTCCCGCGCGGACCTCGGCCTGCCCGAGGAAACGCATCCGAAGGCCGCCTGCCAGATCTTTCCGATTTTCATGAAACGCTTCAGCAAGATGCCGCTGCTGCGTCCGCTGATTCTCTTTCTCGGCTGGTTTGAATTCCTGGCGCGCTGCGTGGCGCGGGGCATGCGGGCGCGGCCGGGCGCGGTCGTCGCCATCGACATCGACAGCCTGCCCGCGGGCTGGCTTGCCGCGCGCCTGACCGGCGCGGCGCTCGTCTACTACTCCTACGAGCTTTACACGGATCGCCCGGGCGTCCCCGCGAAGCGCTTCTGGGATCTTCTGGAACGGATCTTCATTCACCGCGCCGATTTCATCGTGGCCTGCGAGCCGAACCGGGCCCGCGTGCTCGAGGAACGCTACGGGCTCCGAACGCGGCCGATGGCCGTCCTGAATGTGCCGCCCCGGAGCGAGGCGCCCCGGCGCGGCGATCGAATCCAGCGCTATCTCCGCGAGCGCGGCGCGCCCTTCTCGAAGGTTCTCTACTTCCACGGATGGATCAACCGCACCCGCTGCGCCGACCGCTTCATCGAGGCGCTGCGCGCGGTGCGCCCCGACGCGGGCCTCTTCTTCGTGGGGCCGATCGAGGCCGCCTACAAAAGCGAATTGCTTGCCCTGGCACAGCGCTGCGGCGTGGCAGATCGCGTGGTCTTCGCCGGGGTAGTGCCGGGCGAGGAGTTGATGGAATTCCCCGCGTCGGCGGACATCGGCCTGCAAACCCAGCTCAACGTGGGCCTCAACAGCTATTACTGCGCGCCGATCAAACTCTTCCAGTATTTCGCATCCGGGCTTCCGGTCGTCGGCTCGAATTTCCCCGGCATGATCGAGATCATCGAGAAGAACGGCGCGGGACTCTGCGTCGACCCGGAGAGCGAAGAGGCCATCGCGGCCGCAATCAATCGCCTCCTCGACGACGACAGCTTGCGGCGGGAAATGTCCGCGAATGCCCTGCGCATCGCCCGGGAGAAATACTGCTACGAAGTGGAAGGCAAGCCGTTGCTCGATGTCATCGAGGGCTTCCTGACGCCGACGAAACCCTGATCATCCGAAGAGGAGGTGCCGGCCATGTTTCTGATCGCCTGTCTGGTTGGAATGAATGCCCTCGGCGGCACGGAGCCCGATGTGCCGCAGCCCCCGCACCGCGTGCTCTACTTCGTGCATTCCGCCGGGTACTATCACGAGATCATTCCCTTCTCCGCCGGCAAGATGATGGAGTGGGCGAAGCGTTCCGGGCGCTACGAAGTCGATGTGAGCAAGGATTGCGCGCTGATTACGGCCGAGTTCCTGCAACGCTACGACGCGCTCGTGTTCTATACGAACCGGGAACTGCCCATGCGCCCGGAACAGCGCGAGGCCATTACGGACTTCGTGCGCGCGGGCAAGGGATTTGTCGCGGTCCACTCCGGCACGGGCACCTTCTTCGAGTGGACGCCCTATCAGGACATGATCAACGCCATCTTCGACGGACATCCCTGGACGCAGCAGGTTGCGGTCAACATCGAGCAATCGGATCACCCGATCATGCAGGGCGTGCCCAAGCGCTTCGAAGTGAACGACGAGATCTATCAGCACACGCGATGGGACCGAGGGACAACGCACGTGCTCGCCAGTCTCGACGTAACGTCCGTGGATCTCAACGCCAAGGAGGTCAACCGAAAGGACAAGGACTTCGGCATCGCGTGGGCGCACCGCTACGGCAAGGGGCGGGTCTACGTCAATGTGCTCGGGCACACGAAAGAGGTGTGGGAGAACCCGGTCTTCGAGCGCATGATGGTTCAGGGCATCCTGTGGAGCCTCGGCGAGCTGCCGCTCGAACTCCCGCCCAATGCCGAGACGGGGAAGGCCGGCAAGTAAACAGCCGCTTGAGATTACGGCTTCTTGGCCCGCCGTGCCCTCCCAGCGCGTGGCCGGAGGAAGCTGGCTCAGCGGAACTCCGGGCGGTGCTTGTCTTGCCGTGGAGCGGTGCTATACGATTTCACCCGGGAAAACCGAAGGGAGAACTGGCATGAAAGCGGTGATCATGGCGGCGGGGAAATCCACCCGCACGTATCCGTTGACGCTGACCCGGCCAAAGGCGCTGTTGCCGGTGCTGAACAAGACGATCCTGGAGCATCAGTTGGACGCGCTCGTGGGGCTGGTGGATGGGGTGGTGATGGTTGTGGGCTACAAAGGCGACATGATTCGCCAGCGCTTCGGCGGCGGCTACCGCGGCCTGAGCATCGAATACGTCGAGCAAGTGGATCAGCGCGGCACGGGGCATGCCGTCCTCCTGTGCGAGGAGTTCATCGACGGCCCGTTCATGGCGATGAACGGGGACGATCTTTTCGATCCGGCGGATCTGGCGCGGCTGGCGGGGGCGGCGCAGGCAGCGCTTGTGAAGCAGGTGGACGATCCGCGGCTGTACGGGATTTATGAAGTGACCCCGGAGGGCCGGGTGATCCGGCTCGTCGAGAAGCCGAAGGTGATCTTCTCGAACCTCACGAATGTCGGCGTCTACAAATTCACGCCGGCGGTCTTCGACGTGCTGAAACGAACGCCGTTGTCCGAGCGGGGCGAAATCGAGATCACGTCCGCGGTGCAGACGCTGGCGGAAACGAGCGACTTTCGGGTGGTGCAGGCGGAAGGTTACTGGCTGCCGATCGGCTATCCGTGGCACGTGATCGATACGAACGCGTACTTGCTGGAGAACCATTTCAAGCCGGAAATGCTCGGCGAAGTGAGCCCGGCGGCGCATCTTTCGGGGGCGGTGTCCGTCGGAAAGGGCACGATCATTCGCCCGGGCGTGGTGATTGACGGCCCGGTGTGCATTGGCGAGGACTGCGATATCGGCCCGAACTGCTGGCTGCGTCCGGGATGCACGATCGGAAATCACTGCCGGGTCGGACACGGCTGCGAGATCAAGAACTCGGTCTTCTTGGATTATGCGAAGGCGCCGCACCTCAATTACGTCGGCGACAGCGTGCTGGGAGAGAACGTGAACCTGGGCTGCGGCACGATCACGGCCAATGTCCGCCACGACAGCCAGACGCACGGCTCGGTCGTCCGCGGGGTGCTCGTGGACACGGGGCGGCGCAAGCTGGGCGCGATCTTCGGTGACCACGTGCACACGGGGATCAACACGTCGGTTTACCCCGGGCGCAAGCTGTGGCCGCATACGTACACCCGGCCGGGTGAAGCAGTCGAGCGCGATATTATCGGCGAGGAGTCATAAGCTCGGCGATGCGCCGGGCCGCCTCGGCCGCGCCTGCTTCCGTGAAATGGCAGTCGTCGTAGAAGAACTCGCCGCATCCATTCATTGCCGAGAGGTCGGCGCACGGCACGCTGCTCTCCCTGCAGACGCCCTGCAAGGCGGCGTTGTAGGCGTCCATTGCCTCGCGCAGGGCGCGCAGCGAGAGATACTCGCCGTTTTCGAGCCAGCCGAACCAGCAGCGCTGCGCAAGTTCCGGCGGGAGATCCCCGCGCCAAAGCACGGGCTGGGTCGTGAACACAATCTTGATACCACGCGCCTGAGCACATCGAATCATCGCCGCAATGCGCCCGCGGTAGCCCTCCAGTCCGGGCGTGAGATCCGGCAAGGCCTCCACCTGACGCGCGGCCGCGCGTTTCTCCCTGCGGATGCGGTATTCCCCGCCGCCCGGGCCTTCCACGAGTTCCGGGCGCGGCGGCGATTGGCGCAGATCATGCCAGAGCTGGATCACGCGCGACGTTGTCCACAGGGGCGTCCGGAACGGCGCTGCACGCGCAGGCGGCGGTTCGGATGCGCCGGCCCCCTCGCGAAATCGGTCGAAACGGGTCTGTTGCTCTTCGCGGGCAAGGAAACGCCAGAGATCGTTGATGCCAATCTGCGCAACCACGCTGTCAACGCCGTTCAAGAGGGGCGACGATTCGAGAAAGCGCAGGTGCTCCCGGGTGTCAAAGCCGCTGATGCCCACGTTGCCCACCCAGGCATGCACGCCTTGTTTGTTCAGTTGCTGCATCAGCAACGCGGGCCAGGTCTTCGCGTCATCGAGATAGACGCATTCCGTGCTGCTGCCGCCGACGCACAGTATGCGGCGCTGCGTGTCCGGGCGCGGCGCTTCCGGCGCGCGGATGCCCGCGGCGTCCGTCGTATAGCGGGTCGGCCCCTGGATGCCGGGCAGGAACTCGGGAACGGGATGGAAGATCTCGCGCAGGAAGGGTCCACGGGTGTGGAAGGGTTTCTCCGGGCGCAACGCGCGGTGCAGGCGCGCCGCGCCGCACTCGAGCAGTGCCCAGCCCAGTAGGCACGCCGCAGCCAAGAGGAACAGTTCCCGGCCATGGCGTAGCGCAGCGTTTCGGACGGAAGAAGAAAGCAGCGCCAGGAAGCACAGGGAAAGCGCGCCCGCGAGCAGGAGCATTCCGTGTTCGACGGCACCAAAGGGACGCCATCCCGCGGCCAGCCCGAGCCCCGTGTCGGCCCAGAACAGGAGGGGCATCGTTCCGAGGACCGCAACGGCCAGCGCGCGCCGGGATGAGTGTTTCGCGTTCATGGGCCGCATTATGGGCAAGGGCGGCGCCGGATTGCACGCGCCGGCAGCGGGTGGCCGGAGCGAAGCATCGTGTATACTCGTGCGCATGTTTGCAGCACAGCAGAGCGACAGGCCGCGGACCCCAAAATGGATATGGGCGGTCGCCGCCGCGTTCGTGCTGGTCCCCATGCTGGGCAATGCCTGGGTGGCGAACTGTCCGCCGGAAGGCATGGCCTGGACCGGCTTGCGCACGATTGACAGCTACGCCTATCTGTCCGCGATGCTGCATTATCGGGAGAATCGGTTCTCGCCGTATGCGCGCGTCGGCACGCTTGACGATGGGCATGGCGCCGACCTCTATGCCCTGCCGCATCACCGGCTCTACGGATATCTCGGCATGGCGGGCCACGCGCTGCACATTCCCCCGTTCCTTTTTCTGGGCATCGCCAACGGCCTCGGCGTGGCGTTTCTGCTCCTCGCGGCGTACGGGCTGCTTCGCGAGTCCGTGCCGCGGCTGTCGGGACTGGCGTTTCTGATCTTTGCCTTGGGCGGCGGCGTGGGCGGCGTGCTCTGCGTGCTGACGGGCGTCCTGGGATGTCATCGCTCCCCGTCGTTTCCGGACTACTTCCTGCGCTATTTCGTCTATGACTTGAACGAGGGTGCGCGCTTCCAGCCCTACTTGCTGATGGACCGCCTGTACTACACGCTTCCGTTGGGCCTGGGCTTTCTCGCGTTGGCGGGTGCGCACCGCGCGTTGCGGGGCGCTTCGTGGCGGGCGTGGGCAGGCACCTGCGCGGCCATCTTCCTCGCGGCGTTCCTGAATCTTCGCTTGGGGCCCATGCTGCTGGCCGTGGGCATGCTGATGATCCTGACTGTGCCGGGAATTCCGCGCGGGCGGCGTTGCGGATTGGGCGCGGCGTTCGCGCTGGCCGGGGTGCTGGGCGGCGGATGGGCCTTCAGCATGCTGTCGGGCAACGGCGCGCTGTCGGAAAGCGTGTTCCGCTCGCTGAGCGGGGTCATGTGGCTCCTGCCGTTTGCGAGCGCGACGCTGCTCTACTGGCTCGTGGTTCCCTGGGCGATCACGCGCGGGCTCGATCGGCTGCCGCGCTGGGCACGCGTCTGCGGATACGCGGCGCTGGGTTACGCTCTCACCTACATCATCCTGTATCTCCTTTATCAGGCGTATTACGGCAATTGGCTGCACGGCGGGGACACATCGGCGGCCATTGCGGTTTCGGACCCCGCGCTCGTCGGCGCGGTGGGCGGCGCTTTGTATGGCCTTCGGCACCGGCCGTCGCGGCATGTGCGGGCCTACGACGCGCCCGGCTGGTTTGCCTTATGGTTCCTGCTCTTCTTCGCCGTGAGCGTCTCCGCGTTGGGGCATGGCTGGTTCATTCAGTTCATGCCGCAGCGCGGCATGGTTATGCTGGGCCTGCCCCTGGCCGTGCTCTGCGCGGCGGGCCTCATGCGCCTGCAAACGCGGCATCCGAAGCAGATGTACTGGTTGACGGCCGGCATTGTCGTATGCGGCGTGTCCTCCCTGCTTATCACGTGGGGCATCGTCTACGCCCC
This sequence comes from Candidatus Hydrogenedentota bacterium, assembly GCA_903837785.1. Taxonomy (GTDB): domain Bacteria; phylum Hydrogenedentota; class Hydrogenedentia; order Hydrogenedentales; family CAILVY01; genus CAILVY01. Next base: position 8,203 of record CAILVY010000308.1, on the reverse strand, counting down.
GCAAGGGGCGCGCACGGCCCAGCGGGCGTTTCCCTGGACGCGCTGCGCATTCATGCATGCGGCGGATGCCCGCCTGATCGAACGGCTGCGGCCGGGCGTGGCGCTCACGCCGTCGTTGGGCGATCCCCTTTTCGGGGACGTGCTGGCACTGCGTCCCGGAATGCGCGTGGTTTACGGGAACGGAACGATGGATTACTCGCGCGAGGTGATGCCCGAGGTCCGGGCGCGCGTGGCGCGCTTCTTCACGGCGGAAACGCCCGAGACGTTCCGCCAGGCACTGATCGCGGACTGGCGCGTGGACTTCGTGTTCTGCCCCGATACGGCCCCCGTGCCGGAGGCGGTGCTGGATGAGTTGCGCCGCACGCCCTGGCTGCGCGAAATCGCGGCGGAGGGCCGCGGCGCGGTATTCGAGGTGACGCGATGAACGATGCGCGGACGCCGGGTTGGGTTTGGACCGTGGCGCTGCTGCTGGCGGGGCTTCAACTGTGCGTGCCCGTGATGCTCGTGACAGGATTCGGCCTTCCTGAGGGCACCGCGGCCACGGGGCTGCACATTCCGGACAGCGCGTTGTTCCTGCAAAGCCTCCGCATGTTCTGTACGGGCTTCGAATCCCCGTATGCGACGTGCCAGTCCACGCACGGCGATCACTCGCTTGTCTTCTACAGCGTGCCGCATCTCTGGCTCTATGGCGTGCTCGGAATCGTCTATTCGTGGCTGCCGATCCACCACTTGCTGTTTTGGGGCGCGACGAATGCGATCGGCGCGTTGTTCTTCCTGATCATCGTCCACCGCTTTCTGCGGGAACTCGCGCCGCGCCACGCCAACGCGGCGTTCCTCCTGTTTGCCGTGTCCGGAGGTCCGGGCGGACTGCTCTATCTCCTGGCCGGATACGTGGGCCTGCATGCGCATCCGCTGTTCGAGCCGTATTTCACGCGCTTCGCGCTTTACGACCTCATGGAAGGTCCGAACCTCAATCCCACGCTCTACTTTCCGCGGCTCTACTACACGCTCTCGCTCGCGTTGTGCCTGGGCGGGCTGACCGCACTGATGCGCGCTTCGCGCACCGGCGTGGCACGCGGCCAGTGGCTGTGGGCGATTCCCGTGGCGCTTGGGAGTTTCATCGACGCGCGCTACAGCGTGTTCACACTCGCGCTCGTGGCGATGTGCCTGTGGCATCAGCCTGCCTTGCCGTTGGGGCATCGCCTGCGCCTTGCGGCGGGCTATGCCGTGCCCGCGGCCTTCGGCCTGGCGGGGGCCTGGGCCTTGATGCGCATCAACCCGGCAGTAGTGGAAAACCATCTGGCCGTGGCAAATATGGCGATGTGGTTCTCGCCGTTTGTCGTCACAGCATGGCTGCACCTCAGCCTTGCACTGATGTCGGTGCTCGGGGAGAGCCGCGCGTTGCCGCGCCTCGGCCGCTTCCTGGCCGGGGCGGCGCTGGGCTATCTCGCGGCCTTCGCGCTCCTTTACATGTTGTATCAGGGCTACTACGGCAACCTGCTGACGGGCCGCGACGGATCCGTGGCGGCACGCATCTCGGATCCCGCGTTGCTGGGCGCGCTGCTGGGCGCGCTTGCAGTGCGCCGGTGGCGTCCGGAGGGCACGCCGCGCGAAGCGCATGGCTGGGCCGTGTTGTGGCTGCTGCTCTTCCTGGCGGCGAGCCTGTCGGGCTGGGGACAAGGCTGGTTCCTGCGTTTCGGCCCGCAACGCCTTCAAGTCTTCCTGTGGCTGCCGCTCTGCCTGTTTGCGGCGATTGGTCTGGCGCGTTTGCGGCCCGCGCTTTCCCGCGCGGCGTGGAGCGTGCTTCTCGGCTGTGGCGGCCTGTCCGTGCTCGTGGCCGTGTTCGCATTTCAGGGGCCCGTTGGACGTGCGCATGCGATGGGTCTGTTTAAAGCGCATCACGCGGAGCTGATGAGCGAGAACGACGCCGCGCTGCTGAGAACATTGCCGGCAGGCCGCACGGCGCTCGCGCCCGCTCTGGCTTCGGACGTGATTGCCCTGGGTTTCGGCATGCGCCTGAACGATTTCAGCGCGGCGCGGCCCCGGGTTGTCTTCGGCATTGGCTCGTTCAACCTGACGGGTCAGCCGTACGTGCCTCTGAAGAAGGACGTGGACGCGTTCTTCGACCCCGGCACGTCCGACGCGCTGCGCCGCGAGATTGCCCGGCGCTGGCGCGTGGACATCGGGTGGTGCCCGGAAACGTGGTTGCGGGACGGGAAAATTCGGGCCGTGCTGCTTCAAACGCCCTGGCTGAAACCGGCGGGTGCGCGAGGAGACAGTCTGCTCTTTGAAGTTCAGCGGGACCGGCTGTGAGGAAACGCTGAGGCATGGAGGTGGCGCAGTGTCCGGATTTTTGCTTTGCCCGGCGCCAGAACCTATAATCCCGGATTCAACGCCGGGCATTGGGCATGGGTTGATTCCCGACGGCAACGATCAGTCAACAACGGCCAGGAGCCAAGTATCATGTACCGCGGATCTTTTGTCGCGCTAGTCACTCCGTTCAAGGAAGACTTTGAAGTCGATTTCGACGCCTATGGACGCCTGATCGACTTTCAGATTGAGAATGGCACGGACGGCATTGTGCCGTGCGGCTGCACCGGAGAAGCGGCCACGCTTTCGCACGACGAACAGAAGAAATGCATCAAGTTTGCCGTCGAGCGCATCGCCGGGCGCGTCCCCGTGATTGCCGGAACCGGCTCGAACAACACGCGTGAAGCCGTGGACTTGACCCGCTACGCGAAGGAAATCGCGGCGGACGGCGCACTGCTCATCACGCCCTATTACAACAAGCCGACGGCCGCCGGCCAGATAGCGCACTACACCGCGGTCGCGCAGGCCGTGGACATTCCGATCATGCTCTACAACGTGCCGAGCCGCACGGGCGTGAATATGGACCCGAAGACGGTCGCCGAATTGAGCAAGGTTCCGAATATCGTCTCCATCAAGGAAGCGAGCGGCAACGTGGACCAGGCCTCGCAGATCGTGAGCCTGTGCAACATCAACGTGATGTCCGGCGATGACAGCCTCACGCTGCCGATGATGGCGGTGGGCGCCGAAGGCGTCGTGTCCGTGGCGGCCAACGTGGTGCCGGGCGAAGTGGCGGCGATTTGCGCGCACGCGAACGAAGGCGATTTTGCCGCGGCGCGCGAGGTGCACCGGAAGCTCACCCCGCTCTTCAAGGGGCTCTTCATCGAAACGAATCCGATGCCCGTGAAGGCCACCCTGGCGGCCATGGGCCTGATCAAGAATGTGCTGCGCCTGCCGCTCACTTCCATGACGGAACCGGCCTACGCGCGGCTCAAGCCCATCCTTCAGGACTTGTCGCTCGTCTGATTCCTGTCCCGCAGCGGACGGCGGAAATACTGCGCCGCCGGAGGCAAACGCTCTCCGGCGGCGGTTCTGTATCGTGTCTCACCCTTTCGAGATCATGGCGGCGTTGTCCATCATCACCTCGATCGCCTTCACGGTGGACTTGCGGATGAACGGCGCCCAAATCAGGCTGATGGGGAGCCACACGGCAAGCTGCAGCAGGCTGCTGAACGCGATCGTCTGAAAAGACCCGGTGTGGGTGATGGCGAAGAACGCCATCAAGCCAAGGATGAGCGTCGGCGGAAAGAAGAGGACGAAGCGCTGCATTCCCCGGGCGCCGCCCAGATCCGCCTCGATAGTGAGCTCCTTGCTGGAGAGGGTAATCGTAGCCCGGGACACCCCGCGAAGGGAATCCTGCGAAGTGCTTCTCATGCCCGGGCCTGTAACCTGGAATCCGTGTTCGTTCGTCTCTGTAAGCCGGAATCCGTTCCGTACGAAGACGTCCCGGGTGTTCTCCAGCGCCTTCGCCGGGTTCCCCGGAATGGCCACGCTGTATCGATAGTCCATGAATGCTTCTCCCTTCCGTCATGCCTGTGGCGGCGCGGATTCGCGCTTGTCCTCCGAGACTCCTGAAGCCTCGATGCGCACGCTTTCCTCTGCCGCGTCTTCCAGATTCCGCCGCCGCCTCCGCACCGCCTCGCGCAACAAATACTCGATCTGCGCGTTGAGGCTGCGCAAGTCATCCGCCGCCCACCGGTTCAGCTCCTCGGTCAACTCCGGCGGCAAACGCAGCAGAAATGGTTTCCGTTCCGCCAAAACGTGGCTTCCTTCCTATTGATACAAGGTCCCCGTGTTCACAATGGGATGGGCCGACTCGTGCCCGCAGAGAACCACGAGCAGATTGCTGACCATCGCCGCTTTGCGCTCTTCGTCCAGCGGGATTTTGCCGCCCGCCTCAAGCTTGTCCAACGCCATCTCGACCATGCCCACCGCGCCTTCCACGATGCGGCTCCGGGCGGCCACAATGGCCTCGGCCTGCTGCCGCTGCAGCATCGCGCCCGCAATCTCCGGGGCATAGGCCAGGTGGCTCAGGCGCGCTTCTTCAATCACCACGCCCGCCTTCGACACCCGCTCCTCCACTTCCTTCTGCAGCGCCTTCGACACCTCGTCCGTGCTGCCGCGCAGTGAAATCACGTCCGACTCATGATAGTTGTCGTAGGGGTAGGCCATGGCCATGTGCCGCAACGCCGCTTCGCTCTGCACCTGCACGTACTGCTCATAGCGGTCCACGTCAAAGAGCGCCTTGGCCGTGTCCTCCACCCGCCAGACGACCACGGCGGCGATTTCGACCGGGTTGCCCCGCAGGTCGTTCACCTTGATCGTCTGGCCGTTCAGGTTGCGCCGGCGCAAAGAGACCTTCGGCCGCAAGTACAGCGGATTGGCCCACCAGAACCCGCTCTCCCGCATCGTGCCCGTGTACTTGCCGAACAGGATCAACGCCGCCGCCTCGTTCGGCTGCAGCGTGAAGAATCCCGCCAGGCAAACCAGCCACAACAGGCTCAACAAAACCCCGGCCACGATCATGGGGATATTGACCACCCGGGCCGCCAGCAAGAGGTACAACGCCAATATCAGGCCGGTCACAATGGCTGTGGCCAGCGCCCCCCACCCATTGACTACCGTCCGACGAATCTCCCGCGTTTCCATACCGTGTTCCTCCGATTGGATATCAAAATGATATCATATTCATATCGGCCTGTCAAGGCCGCGCCGGACGGCCCGCCCTCCACGGCCCTCACCGTGCTCCCCTGTCCGTGGACCCCGCCGAATACCGGGGGTCCGCGCTCGTTCACACTGCCGGATGCCCTTCTGCGCGGGAAGGGCGGTTTCTGCGGCGGCGTTCCGGGGCCCGGTGCTGGACTCTGGCGCCCGCCTCCGTTACCATCTTCCGGCAGAGCACCCACGAGGAGGCCGGATCATGCTGTGCCGTCGAGAATTCCTGGGCTGGAGCGCCGCCGCTGTGGCGGGCCTGGTGCTGCCGCGGCGGGCGGGCGCCGCGGAAGCCCCGTTGCGCACGATCACGTACAACGTGTGCCGGTGCCATGGCTGGCCGGAGCGGCCGGGGAACCGCGCGGAACTGCTGGCGTTGCGGCCGCGCCTGCCGGAGAAGGTGGCACTGCAACTGCGGCGCTATGCCCCCGATATCATCACGCTGTCCGAAGCTCCGGAAGAGGATGCCGTGGCGCTGATGGCGCAGGCGCTGGAAATGAACTATGCGTTTTTCAGCAGTACCGAGGGATTTCCGGGCGCCATCCTCACCCGATTCGAGCTTCGAAGTTCGGAGGATCGGCCGTACAAGGGCGGGGAGCGCTGTCCGCGCGAACTGTTCACGCGGCACTTTGGACGGGCGCTCCTGGGCACGCCCGACGGCGAACTGGCGGTGTGCAGCATTCACCTGCATCCCATGAACAACGAGGTGCGTGAGCGCGAGTGTGCGGCGGCGATGGAAGTGCTCGCGGACGACCTCGCGGCGAAGCGTTCACTCCTGCTGCAGGGGGATTTCAATTACGGGCCGGACAATCCGCAGTATGCGCAATGGAAAGCCGCGGGCATGCTGGACACTTTTGCGGCGAAAGGTTCGGGTCCGGACGGCACCGTGACGAGCGCCGATCCCAGGCGCCGCATCGATTACATCTGGGCACACGGCCCGATAGCCGCGCGCTGCAGTGCGTGCCGGGTGTTGGCGGAGGCGCCGTTCCGCTTCGATCGCAAAGACCTGAAAGCCTACAGCTTCAGTGATCACCTGCCCGTCCTGGCGGAGTTCGCCGGCGCGGACGCGCCCGCGGCGGCGAAGACCGCGAATCCGTAGCGCGGCGCGGGTGCGGGTTGACTGTGCTTTGGGCAACGTGTTATGCCTGCGCCATGTGCAGGATGCCGCCTCCAAATACTGTCTCGCGCGCCGGGGGATTCTTTCTCCGGACGCCCGTGATGGACATGGCCTTGCTGGCGGTGCTGGCGGCGGTTTTGCGCGGCTGGCACCTCGGCCGGCAATCCGTCTGGCTCGACGAGTTCTTCAGCGCGGCCTACGTCGATCGGCCGAGCCTTCTGCAATGCCTGCGGGATCAGCGCGTCGAAAACTGGGAGATGGTGCCCTTCTACTACGCGCTGCAATACGGATGGGCGCAGATCGTGGGCGCGCATCCGCTCAGCCTGCGGTGCCTCTCCGTGCTGATGGGCGTGGCCTGTGTCCCGGTCATTTTCTGGCTGGGCTGGCGCTCGGCGGGACGCTGGGGCGGCTGGGTGGCCGCAGGCTGTCTTGCGCTGTCGCCCCTTCAGATCTTCCACGCCCAAGGCCTGCGCCCCTACGCGCTTGTGGCGCTGCTTGGGCTGCTTTCGATGGGCGCATTGCTCCAATACTCAGAATCGGGCCGGCGGCGCTGGTTTTGGGCGAATGCCGTGGCGAACATCCTCCTGCTCTGGACCCATCTCTTCACAGTGTTCCTCCTGCTGCCGCAGGGCCTCCATCTTCTGCTGACACGCAGGGTGCCCCGGCGCGCGCGCGTGTCGTGGTTCCTGATCCACGGCCTGATGCTGCTGCCCGTGCTGCTGTGGGTTGCGACGATTCGCGTGATTCCGGACCCCGGCCTAAGGCCGCCGTCATTGCCGGAATTCGCCACGGCGCTGCTCGCGGGAGACACCGGCCCGGTGCGGAGCGTGCTGCATGCGCCCGGCATCCGTGAAGCGTTTCAATCCTCTCCGGTGTTGAACGGGCTGATGGAGGCGAGCGTGCTGTCGCAATGGGCCCTCACAATCCTCTTCGGGCTGGCCGTGCTGGCGATGGCCGCGAGAGGCGCGTGGCGTCTTCGGACGGCGCGTGCCGCGGCGCCCGACGGCGGGCCGCCGGCACGGGATACGCTGTTACTGCTTGCGTGGTGCGTGTTGCCGCCCATGGCCCTGTTCCTGTTGGCGCAGGCGTGGTCGCCCCGATGTTTTGCGGAGCGGTATTTCATCTATAGCCTGCCCGCCCTCTATCTGCTGGCGGGCGTTGCTGCAGCCTCCATGCGGCATGCCGCCCCGCGCATTGCCTTCACGGCCGCACTACTCCTGGCACTCGCCTTTCAGACGGTTCTGGCGGTGGCGTTGCCCATGCGTACGGACTTCTTGGGGGTCGCCCGCCTGCTGAAAACGGAGGCCGCGCCGGACGACGCCGTGCTTGTGCCGGACTACAACGTGCGGCGGGTGCTCGCGTTCAACATGGGGCCTTCCAGCATCCGCCTGGCCGACAACCAGGATACACTGCCCGCCTTCCGGGATTCGCTCGAACACGTGATCGCGAAGGCGGAACCGACTTGGCTGATCGTTTCACACGAAGCGGAACAGGCCGAAATCGCCAACCGCCTCAAAGCGCTGCTGGCCGAACGGAAGATCCCCTGCTCCGAGGCCGTGTTCCCCGGCATGCAAACGCTCTTTGTCTACCGCTTCACACCGCGGGCCGCTCAATAGAACTCGATGCCGTAGAGGGAGGCTTGGCGCATCTGGACGCGGAAAATGACGGGGGCGCCGCCGTGGTTGAGCTTGCCCTCGCCTTTCCACGTCACGGGCATGGCCAGTCCGTCGCCGATGAGCGGGTCGGCGTCCTGCCAGGTGTGTCCTGCGATGTCGCCTTTGCCGAGCGCGCGAACGGCGATGCGCAGGTAGCCCGTGGGCTTCACGCTCGCATTGACGCGGATGCGATCGTCTTTCGGAACGACGGCGACCGTGGCGAACTCGCCTTCTTCATCGCATTGCAGGGCCACGAGCCGGCCCTTGGGCCACGTGGCCATTCCGGAGACACCGGGCACGCCGGGGAAGAGTCCTTTGCGTTTCTCGAGATTGCGGCCGGGGTATTTGTGCG
>CAILVY010000307.1 GCA_903837785.1 Candidatus Hydrogenedentota bacterium | reverse complement strand
ATCATCGCCCTGATTCGGGACCTCGACAATCCCTTCGGGTTCTACGAGAAATCCTCTTCCGCGGATGTGTCGCTCAAACCGGTGGAAGATGCGTTGAAAAGGATCGAATCCGAGTTGGCAGGGATAAATGACAGCGAAGGAGACGTTGCCTCATGATCAGAAAGCGTTTGATTTGGACCCTCTCCGCGGCGCTCCTGGCCGCCGCCTTGATCGCCCCGGACGGCGTCCAGGCCAAGCGGGTCAGTCCCGGCGATGAGTTCTACGTGTCGGCCAAACTGCTGCCGCTGCACGAGCAGCCCTCCGGCTTCTCCCCCGTGGTGAACAACCTCCCGTTCGGCGCACAAGTCAAAGTCCTGCAAGTCACGGACTTCGAGAACGAAAGCGCCATCATGGGCCGCGATGTGGACCCGGCGTGGGCCTTGGTCGAGTCCGGCGGGAAACAGGGCTACGTGCCGACGCGCTCGATCGTGCGCAAGCGCGTGATGAACCGCCAGGACCCGAATCAGGCCATGCAGAAGGTGAACGCGCGTGAAGCGACGATGACCGGCAAGAGCTTCTCGGAAAGCGAGAATGCCGATCTGCAAACCATGAAGGGCGTGGCCGGCCGCTCGAAGGCCGGCGTGGCGGACGAGGCCGCCATCGACGCCATCCTGGCCGCACCGCAGGAAAACAACCCGCACGCCGCCTACGCCGAGTTCCGCAAGGAAGGACGGCTGGGCGAATTCCGCTAGAAGCCGAGTCGCAGCCATGCATCGCAGGCAAGAAACACGTTGACGAGGATCAAGGCATGATGAACGCCGTTTGCATAGTGGCCCTGGTTACCCTGGGCGGCCTGTCGGACCTGACCGACGCGTTGAAGCAGGGCGTAAAGGAAATTGGCAAGGAAGTCCTCCAGGATGATCAGGTTCCGGGCCAGCCCGCGCCGCCCGAACAGGGCACTGTGGACAACGTGATCAACGTGCTGGACGCGGGCAAGAAGATGATCGATAACCGCCTCGGGCCCGTCGAGGAATTCTATCTCGGACGGAAAGTGTCCGCCCAGGTGCTCGGCGCCTACCCCGAACGCCTCGCCCAGGACAGCCCGGTGACGCAGTACGTCGCCAAAGTGGGCGCCACGCTCGCGTTGGCCTCGCGCGCGCCGTATCCCTATCGGCCCTACACGTTTGTGGTCCTCGATGTCAAGGAAGTCAACGCGTTTGCGGCCCCGGGCGGCATTGTCTTCATCACCACCGGCATGCTGAAATTCCTCGAGAACGAGGAGCAACTGGCCGGCGTGCTCGGCCATGAAATGGGCCACGAAGAATTGCGCCACGGCGTGCGCACCCTCGAGCAGGAAGGCCTCATCAACTTCGCCGGGACCACGGCCAATGCCGCCACGAAAGAAGCCACCGAAGGCGGCGCGGACTCCGAAATCGTCAGCCAGTTCACGGACACCGTCGTCGGCGAGATCTTCAACGGCGTCCGCAACGGCTACAGCGTAAAACTGGAAGCGGAGGCGGATGCGCGTGCCCTCGAGATCTGTTACCGCGCAGGCTATGACCCGAAAGCGCTCCTCGAAGTCCTCCGCCGCTTCGAAACCGGAAAGAACGCGTACGGCGGCGCGCAGTATCCGCAGGACCGCCAGGGCCTCGCCCGAACCACCCTCCAGCGGCTCCAGGGCGCCGACGCCATCGAAGCGCTGCCCGCGCGCACGGAACGTTATCAGAGCTACAAGCTGTTGCTGGCCAACTAAGCCCCTCCGGCAGAGGATCCCATGTTACACAAAGACCGAGACCGCCCCGACGATTCAGATCCCGTCCTCAATGAAATCTTGAACCGGCAGACGCGTGCCATCGAGCGCCTCGCAAAACACTTCTCGCCCGAGGAGGTGGAAAAGGAGGAGAAGCGCTGGAAACAGTACATCACGCGCATGGCCGCCGTGCTGATGATTTCCGGCAGCGGCATCCTCGGCAGTTGGGAACTCATCACGTATCTCAAGCAGCAATACGAGATCCGCAATCTCGCCTGGCAATATGCCGAAGTCGCCAAAGAAATCTACTACGAAGAGAACAACCCCGATGTGGCGATGGATTTCATCGGCAAGGCCCTCAAGCTGCAGGAGAACGACGCGGACTACTGGTACCTCCAGGCCTATATAGAGGGCATGGCCGTCGTGCGAAAGCTGATGAACCTCGATCGCCCGCTCAGCAAGGACGAAGTGGACAAGGCGCACCAGGCGATCGCGCATGCCGTGCTGCTCCAGCGCCTGGACGCCAAACGGCCCGAGCCCTTCATCCTGCGCGGACAGGTCTATGCCGCCCTCGGCGAGAAGGAACGCGCGGACAAATCGCTCCAGAAGGCCATCAAGATCGATCCGAAGAACGATTTCGCGCATGTGCGCCTCGCCGTCCTCCTCGCCGAAGAAAAGAAAGTCGGGGAAGCGCTCGCGGAGATTGACCGCGCACTGGCCATCAACCCGGAGTCGAAGTGGGCCTATTTGTGGCGTGGCGTCATCGTCGCCGAGCATCAGAAGCAATGGGATGCGGCGCGCAAGGCCTACGATCAAGCCCTGGCCCTGGATGCGCGCTTCGACCTCGCCTACTACAACCAGGCATGGACCTACGTGAATCAGCAGCCGCCTGACTATGCAAAGGCGCGGGAGCTCTTCGAAAAAGCCCTGACGATCAATCCGAGCTACAAGGAAGCCTTCTACGGGCTTGGCATGGTTTACGGCTATCAGAATCAATACGAGATTGCGGCGCTCTACCTGGACAAGGCCGTCGAACTGGACAAGACCTTCCTCACCGCCTGGAAATGGCGCGGCATTGTCCGCGTGGAACAGGGGCAGTACGATGACGCCCTCAAGGATTTCACGCAAGCCATCGTCCTGTCGCCGAGCGAACCGGAACTCTACGTCCGCCGTGGGCGCATCTACGAAAAGAAGGGCCAGATTCAGAACGCGGTGAGCGACCTGCGCTTCGCCGCGCAGCTTGCGCCGAACGACAAGAAGACCTGGCTCTATCTCGGCGATGTCTTCGCCAAGCTCGAAGAGCTCGATCAGGCGATGGCCTATTATGACAAGGCTGTGGCCCTCGATCCGAAGTACTCGGACGCCTATGTGCAGATGGCCGGAATCTGGATGAAACAAGGCAAGCCGGATCAGGCGCGCGAAGCCTTCGACAAGGCAGTGGCCAATGCCGATTATCGTCCGGGGCGCTTCCTCATGGCGCGCGGGCGCTTCCTAGAGGCCATCGGCCAGAAGGAAGCCGCGCTCGCCGATTATCGGGCCGCGCGCTCGGGCGATCCGGACCTGGCGGAAGCCTGGCTGGCCGAAGCACAGGCCTTGTGCGATGCGAAAGACAAGGGCGCTGCGCTGGAAGCCGTCGGCAAGTACATCGAGCGCAATCCCACAGATAAGGCGGGGCAGGACTTGCGGGACAAGATCAACGCCTTGTGAAAGAACGAAAGAAATCGGGGAGAGCTTCGCCCTTCTTCGAGTGAAGCTCTCCCCGCGTGTCTCTAGGCGAGATGCGGACTGAGCCGCGCGCAGTTGAGTTCCTTGGCCGCCTTCACTTCGTCCAGGCGCCCCACCGGCGTGCTGCGCGGCGCCGCGCGCAGCGACTCGGGATCCTCGTCCACGAGCCGCGCTATCTCGATCATGGCGTCGCAGAAGGCGTCCAGCGTCTCCTTCGATTCCGTTTCCGTCGGCTCGATCATCAGGCATTCTTTCACGGTCAGCGGAAAGTAAATCGTCGGCGCGTGATAGCCGCGATCGATCAGCGCCTTCGCGATGTCGATCGCATGCACCCCCTTCTCCGCCTGCGGCGAGGCCGTGAACAGGCACTCGTGCATAACCGTGGCGGGGAAGGCCGGCTTGTACGCATCCTTGAGCCGCGCCAGGACATAATTGGCGTTGAGCACGGCCATGCGTCCGACGTCGCGCAGGCCTGCATCGCCCAGATGCAGGATGTAGGCATACGCGCGCAGCGCAATGAGGAAATTGCCGAAGAAGGCCGTCATGCGGCCAATCGACTTCTCGGGCGTCTCAAGGGAGAAGTGCCCGTCGCGCTTCACGACCCGCGGACCGGGAAGATACGGCAGCAGGCGCTCGCTCACCCCCACGGGGCCGGAACCCGGACCGCCCATGCCGTGCGGCGTCCCAAACGTCTTGTGAAGATTGTAATGCATGACGTCGAAACCGAGGTCGCCGGGACGGCATTGACCGACGATGGCGTTCAGGTTGGCGCCGTCATAATAGAGCAGCGCATCGACCTCGTGGGCCATCCGCGCGATTTCCGCGATGTTCGTTTCGAAGAGCCCGTGCGTGTTCGGGCACGTTAGCATGATCCCCGCCACGTTGTCGTTCATCGCGGCGCGGAGTTTATCCAGATCGGTCAACCCGTCGCTGTTCGACGGCACCTCGACCACTTTGTACCCCGCGATCGCCGCGCTCGCGGGATTCGTGCCGTGCGCGGAATCCGGCACAAGGATCGTGTCCTTGTGCGCATGCCCCTTGTCCCGGTGATACGCCGCAATCAGGAGCACGCCCGTCAGTTCGCCGTGGGCCCCGGCCATCGGCTTGATGCACGCCGCCTTCATCCCCGCGATTTCGGCCAGCAGACGCTCCAGTTCGTACACGACCTCAAGCGCGCCCTGGCATTTCGCATGATACGCCGGCAGGCTCGCAAGATGCGGATGCAGCCAGGAAAAGCCCGGATACGCCGCCACGGCCTCGGCCAGTTTCGGATTGTACTTCATCGTGCACGAGCCGAGCGGGTAGAAATGGCAATCCACCCCGACGTTCCTTTGCGAAAGATGCGTGAAATGGCGCACCACGTCGATTTCGCTCAGTTCGGGTAGCTCGGCCAGCGAGGCGCGGCACAGCTCCGCCGGCAACACTGCCTCGGGCACATCGATCGCGTCAAACGTGATGGCACGGCGTTGGCGGCACTTCTCGAAGATTAACTGCATGCCACTTCCTCCAGCGCCGCCGCGAATCGGTCCATCTCTTCGCGCGTGCGCTTTTCCGTCACTGCGATCAGCAGGTCGTTGTCGCCGCCCGCCCCCACGGATTTCAGCGGAAGGCCGGCCAGATACCCTTGGGACGTCAAGGCCGAAGCCACCTCCGTCGCGTTCTTCGGCAACTGCACCGCAAACTCGTTAAACGTGGGGCCGTCATTCAGCAGCCGCGCGAAACCGAGCTTCGACTTCAGATACTCGGCCTTGGCGTGGCAGGCCGCCGCCACTTCCGCCAAGCCATGCTTGCCGAGCAGCGAGAGATGCACCAGCGCGCGCAGGGCGCACAGGGCCTGGTTCGAACAGATGTTGGACATGGCCTTCTCGCGCCGGATGTGCTGTTCGCGCGCCTGGAGCGTCAGGACAAATCCGCGGCGCCCTTCCTTGTCTTCCGTCATCCCGACAATGCGGCCCGGCATCTTGCGGACGTGCTCCTTGCGCGTCGCCAGAATGCCGAGATACGGCCCGCCGAAGGCCAGCGGCAGCCCGAGGCTTTGGCCTTCGGCCACGGCGATGTCCGCGCCCATGGCCCCCGGCGTCTTCAACATGCCCAGCGACACGGGGTAGACCGACACAATCAGCAACGCGCCCGCGGCATGGCATTGCTCGCCAAGCGCCGTAAAATCGCGCACGGTTCCCAGAAAGCCCGGATTCTGGACGATCACGCAGGCCGCATCCGCCGGGTCACGGCCCGAAACCAGTTCGATGTCGAGGTTGGCGGCGTGCGTCTCCAGCATCCGCCGATACAGGGGATTTACGGAATCATCCACAACTACCTTGTTGCGGCGGGTAACCCGCAGGGCCATGGCCGCTGCCTCAAAGACCGCCGTGCCCCCGTCGTACAGGGAAGCGTTCGTAAACTCCATGTCCGTCAGGCGGCAGATCACGGACTGATACTCGTAGATGGCTTGCAGCGTGCCTTGCGAACACTCGGGCTGATACGGCGTGTACGCCGTGTAGAACTCGCTCCGGCCCGTCAAATAATCAACGGCCGCCGGAATGAAATGATCATAATAGCCGCCCCCCAGAAAACTCGTGGAACACACGTCGTTCCGGACGGACATCCGCCCCAGCTTCTCGCGCACGGCCATTTCCGAGATGCCGGCGGGAACGTCCCAGGTCTCCATCCGCAGGCCGGGCGGGATGGCGGCGAACAATTCTTCTACGGAGCGCACGCCCACGGCGGCCAGCATGGCCGCGCGGTCGGCATCCGTGGCGGGAATCCAACTCATGCTTCAGTTCTCCTGCGCGGGCGCGCGCTCAGTCCGGATTCTTGGCCAGGAAGTCCTTGTACGCGGCTTCGTCCATGAGGTCGGATAGCTGCGCGGCATCCACATGGCCAAGCCTGAAGAACCAGCCCTCGCCATAGGGATCCTGGTTCACGAGTTCCGGCTGCGTCTCCAGCGTCTCATTCACCGCCGCAATCGTCCCCGCAATCGGCGCATACACGTCGCCCGCGGCCTTGACGGACTCGACCGCCGCCGTCTCCTCATGCTGCTTCACCACCCGCCCCACTTTGGGCAATTCCACGAACGTGATGTCGCCCAGCTGATGCTGGGCAAAATCCGTGATGCCGACGACATACAAGTCCCCCGCACAGCCCACCCACTCGTGGTCTTCCGTGTACTTCAATTCGCTTGGGTTCATCGTCCCTCTCCTTCCGTCTTGCTTACAGCCCGATGCTCTTCTCCATGTCATTGAGAAAGGCACGGAGCCGACGTGAATCCGATTCCTGAATCTGCGTGATCTGCACGCCCGCGGCAAAACCCTTGGCATGCTCCACCGCCCGGTTCCAGCGCACCACGGCAATCGCCCGGATATCTCCGTGCGTGCGCAGCGTGATGGCCAGATTCAATTCCTGCCCAATCTCCAGCATGTTCGCCGTGAGAATCAGGGCGCCATCATAGCTGAGGTCGTAGAGCTTGCCCTTGATGGGATGCTCATCAACGCTCCAGATGTCTTCCGCATGCATCGAGTGCCGAATCTTCAGCGACACTTTGAGCGAGCAATTGTGGCGGATCGCCTGGCGCCGCAGATGGCGCCGTTCCTTGGTGTCCGCGCCCTGCGAAAACTCTTCCAGTTGCTGCACCCGGCTCAGTAGGCTGCGGTCGGCTTGCCGACGCACGATGGTTCGACGTTCCTGCATGGGGGTCCTCCTGTTGTGTTCGTCAAAACTTTCTCCGGCACGTTCCCCCTGTATACACGGGCATCTCGGCCACCTCTATCACCAGATCCCGCGGACCCGCGGCCAGCTTCGTTCCCGGTGCAGCCACGGCCTGCGGCACGCGGGCAAGCCCCACGCCGCAGCCCACGCTCGGGCCAAAGGTGCCGCTGGTCACTTCTCCCACCACCTGCCCCTCATGCTTCACTTCGAATCCGTGGCGCGGCGCCTGGCGGCTCGCCGACCGGATGGCCACGAGAACGCTGTGGCAGCCCCGCACGCGTTGTTCCTCCAGAATGGACTTGCCAATGAAGTCCTTGTCCCACGCGATGAAGCGTTCCATGCCCGCTTCGAGCGGCGTAATGGACTCCGTGACGTCCTCACCGTTCAACGGATAGCCCATCTCGGTCCGCAGCGTGTCGCGCGCTCCCAGGCCGCACGGCGCCACGTCCGGATGCGCCGCCAGCACGCGCCAGAGCTCCGGCGCAAGCGCGTTGGGCATGTAGATCTCGTAGCCCAGCTCACCCGTGTAGCCCGCGCGCGTGATCAGCAGTTCCGCGTCGCGCCAGCGCGTGCGGATCCCCGTCCAGTACGCCAGCGGCGCTATCGCATCAAAGCCCAGCGAGAGCAGCACCTCGCGCGCAAGGGGTCCCTGCACATCGAGCTTCGCCGTGGCGTCCGACAGATCCACCGCGCCGGGGCAGGCGCCGAGAATCATCGCGGAGACCTTCTCCAGCGGGCCGGCATTCGTCACGACGTACAACTCGTTCTCCGAGAGTTTCAGCCCGACGCAATCGTCGATGATCCCCGCCCGTTCGTTCAGAATCCCCGTGTAGCGGCACCGCCCGGGCTTGAGCGAGATCATGTCGCCGAAAACCATGCGGTCAAAGCCGCGAATGGCCGCTTCGCCCGTCAACAGAAACTCGCCCATGTGCGAGCAGTCGAAAAGGCCCGCCTTGCTCCGGGTGTGCAGGTGCTCCTGAATGATCCCGGTGAATTGAACGGGCAAGGCCCATCCGTGGAAATCGACTGCCTTGCCCCCATGGGCGGCATATTCGCCGTAGAGCGGGGTTTGCCGCATTGCTCGCATCCTTCCGGCCGCAGTCCAGACGCACTATCCGGGAAAACAAAGAACACGCCGCCGCCTCCCGAAAGAGGGATCGCGCGTTCCGCAGCCCGGCCTCAACCGTCAGACACAGCCCATCTCTCACTTCAACGAATTGCGCCCAGGCGATCGGCAATGCCGCCCGCCGCTCCACCGTGGTTAGAACCACGCCAACACTCGCCAGTCACGACGGGCCGAAAAAGCGGCCCTACTTTGCCATATCCCGGAGCCTGATTCAAGCTTCACCCCGCGCGATCTGTTGAACGGCCCCCTCTTTTCGCTATGATACGGGGAAACGGAAGGGAGGAAGACCCCATGAAGACCCGAATCATCCTGGCGCCGATGCTGCTGGCCGCGCTTGCCCTCGTGTTCGCGGGATGCGGAGGCGCGCCCACGTCCGCCCCCAACGCGCCCGCCGCCCCCCAGCCCGGCAAACCCAAGATCGCGCTGATCATGAAGTCGCTGGCCAACGAGTTCTTCCTCACGATGGAGAACGGGGCGCGCAAACATCAGGAGGCGCATCCGGGGGACTACGACCTCATCACGGAAGGCATCAAGGATGAACTCGACGTCAACCGCCAGGTCCAGCTGGTTGAGCAAATGATCGGACAGTCCGTGACCGCCATCGTGATTGCCCCGGCGGATTCCAAGGCGCTCGTCCCGGTCTGCAAGCGCGCGATGGACGCGGGAATCACTGTCGTGAACATCGACAACAAGTTTGACGATGCCGTGCTCGCCGACAAGCAGGTGCGGATCCCCTTCGTGGGCCCGGACAACCGCAAGGGCGCCAGGGCCTGCGCGGAATACCTCTGCAAACAGCTCCAGCCGGGCGATCCCGTGGCCATCATCGAGGGCGTGCCCTCCGCGTACAACGGCATCCAGCGGAAACTGGGCTTTGAGGACGCGCTCCAGGCGACCGGCATGAAGATCGTGGCCTCGCAAGTGGGCGATTGGGAAATCAGCAAGGCCAATCAGGTCGTCTCCGCCATGATCACCGAACACCCCGAACTGAAGGCCATCCTCTGCGCAAACGACAGCATGGCCCTCGGCGCGGTGGCCGCACTGCGCGCCGCGGGCAAGGCCGGCGCCATCAAAGTCATCGGCTATGACGGCATCTCGGCCGTGCGCGAGATGATCGCCAAAGGCGACATCCTCGCCACGATCGAACAGCACGCCGATCAACTGGCCGTGTTCGGCATCGAATACGCCCTCGAAATGATCAAGACGAAGCAGCCGCCCGCGGATCGCGAGACGCCCGTGGACCTCATCACGGCCGAAAACGCGAAGTAACGCCCCGATGCTGAAACAGATGCGATACGGCCGGACGCTGGCCGACTACGCTGGGCTCACTGCCGTCCTCCTCGGCATGATCCTCTTCTTCGGCCTGCAAACCGAGCATTTCCTGAGCATGGCCACCTTCCGGACTATCGCGAACCAGATCCCCGATGCCGTCATCATCGCCGTGGGCATGACGTATGTGCTCATCATCGCGGGCATCGATCTCTCCGTGGGCTCCGTGCTGGCGCTCGGCGCAGCCGTGCTCGGCGTCTGCCTCGTCAAGTGGGGCTGGCCCCTGGCAATGGCCATCCCCATGTGCCTGGCCGTCGGACTGCTCTGCGGCGCGCTGAACGGATTCATGACGATCCGATGGCAGTTGCCGTCCTTTATCGTCACGCTCGGCATGATGGAGGCCGCGCGCGGCGGGGCCTATCTCGTCACGAATTCCAAAACCCAGTACATCGGCTCGAGCATCGAGCGCGTGGCCGAGGCCAATGTCGCCGGACTCTCCCTCCCCTTCCTGCTCGCAATGCTCGTCGTGGTCCTCGCGCAGACCCTGCTCTCGGGAACCGTCTTCGGCCGGCACATGTTCGCCGTGGGCGCGAACGAGGAAAGCGCCCGCCTCTCGGGCATCCGCGTCCGCTCCGTGAAATTCGCCGTCTTCGCCATCAGCGGTTTCCTCGCGGCGCTTGCCTCGATCATCCACTGCTCCCGCCTGACCGCCGCCGATCCGAATTCCGGCGCGGGCTATGAGTTGCAGGCAATCGCCGCCGTCGTCATCGGCGGCACGAGCCTCATGGGCGGCCGCGGTTCCGTCATCAACACCTTCTTCGGCGTCGTGATTATCGCCGTGCTCGAAAACGGCCTCGTTCAGATCGGGGCCCAGGAGCCCATCAAACGCCTCGTCACTGGTGCCGTCATCGTCATCGCCGTCATCGTGGACTACTATCGCCACCGCCTGGAAACCACGCGAAACTGACGCCGGGACAGCGGAGGCCGCCGACTGCGGCTTGTCCCGCCGGCAAGCTCTCCCGTAAGATGGAAGCGGCGCACGCAGGAGTACATGCCGAATGATCCACAAGACCTCATTCCCGAAAGAGAAGATCAAGGTCCTCTTCCTCGAAGGACTCCATCCGATTGCCCTGGACCGCGTTCAGGACGAAGGCTTCAGCCTCGAAGCCCGCAAGGGCGCCATGGATGAGCAGGAACTCATGGACGCCATCGGCGACATTCACCTGCTGGGCATCCGCTCGAAGACCGCGATTCCGGAGAAGGTACTCCGGAAAGCTAAACGCCTGCTGGCCGTCGGCGCCTTCTGCATCGGAACGAACCACGTGGACGTCGACGCCGCGAAATCGCTCGGGGTGCCGGTATTCAATGCGCCGTACTCGAACACGCGATCCGTGGCGGAGCTCGTCATCGCGGACATCATCATGCTGTTCCGGGGCCTGTATGACAAGGTCCGCGGGGCGCACGAGGGCAAGTGGGACAAGAGCGCCTCGGGCAGCATCGAAGTGCGCGGCAAGACCCTGGGCATCATCGGCTACGGGCACATCGGGCGCCAGGTCTCGGTGCTCGCCGAAGCGCTGGGCATGCGCGTGATGTTCTTCGACGTGGCCGACCGCCTGGCCATGGGCAACGCGGTGCGGGCGGCGGATCTCCGGGACGTGCTGGAGCACGCCGACGTGATCACGCTGCACGTGCCCGGCACGCCGGACACGAAAGGCATGATCCGCGCCGAGCAGATCGCGTGGATGAAGAAGGGGGCCTTCTTCATCAACACGAGCCGGGGCTCCGTGGTGGACCTCGAGGCCCTGCGCGAAGCGCTCGTGACGAAGCGGCTCGGGGGCGCCGCGGTGGACGTCTTTCCGGAGGAGCCCAAGTCGAAGAACGATCGCTTCAGCACGCCGCTGCAGCAGCTCCCCAACGTCATCCTGACCCCGCACATCGGCGGAAGCACGGAGGAGGCGCAGCGGAACATCGGGCTCGAAGTGGCGGGAAAACTCATCCGCTTTACGAACAACGGATCGACGGAGGGCGCGGTCAATTTCCCGAACGTGGTGCTCCCGGAAGTCGTCGAGCATCATCGCATCCTGCACGTGCACGAGAACGTGCCGGGCGTGCTGCAGAAGATCAACGCCCTCTTCGGCGAGGCGAAGATCAACGTCGCGGCCCAGCACCTGCGCACGTACGAGGACATCGGCTATCTCATCATGGACATTTCCAAAACCGCGACGCACGCGATCATGCGGGACTTGCGCAACCTGCCCGAGACGATCAAAGTGCGCGCGCTCTTCTGAGGCACTATGGAAGCAGCCAATTTCAAATACGATCATCCCCACGGCACGATCTACGGATACATCGGCGAGCATGGCCTTCAGTGCCTGGCGCTGCCGCAGACCGGGCAATCGCAGGGGCACATCCATTTTCTGCATTCGGCCCCGAACCTCACTGTGGGCCGGACGCTCTACCGGGCGCTGGACAATTACTTCGCGGGCATGCAGGAATCGTTCGCGCGCATCACGCTGGATCTCAGCAACGGCACCCCGTTTCAGCAGGCGGTCTGGCTTGCCGCGCGCAAGGTTCCCTGGGGCAAGACCTGTTCCTACGGCGAAGTGGCCCGGGCGGCGGGACGTCCCAAGGCATTCCGGGCGGCCGGCGCGGCGCTGGGCGCCAATCCCGTCCCGATCATCGTCCCTTGCCACCGGATCATCGGCGCGAACGGACGCCTGACCGGATTCAGCGGCGGCCATGCCTGGAAAGAAACCCTGCTCGGCCTGGAAGGATTCAAGGCCGAGGCAATGCGGTGGTGACGCGCGCGGCGCTCAGTCCTTTCGCTGCTTGAGCAGCCAGGCGATGGCGTCCTCGTCCTGATACGCGGCATCCCACGAATTGTGTTCCGCATCCGGGAACTCCGTGTACTTGACCTTGCCGCCGGCCTCTTTCACCGCCTTAACCATCTTGCGGCTCGCCTCGGGGGGCACGACTGTGTCCTTGGCCCCGTGGAAGGCCCAGATCGGCAGCTTGGCCAGGCGCTGCACCCGCTCCTCCGCCGTGCCGAAGTCCCGGCTCATCTTTCGATCGAGGAGTTTCTCGATCGCGCTCACGTCGCCCCCGCCGCAGATCGGCATGAGCGCGGCAAACGTGTCCGCTTCCGAGCCCCCCCAGAGCCACGTGCCGTAACCGCCCATCGAGAGGCCGGTGAGATAAATGCGCTGAGGATCGATCCGGTACTCCTCGCGCGTCTGCGCGAGCGCGGTTTCCATGCGATCCATGATAACGTCCCAGAACGCGTCTTCGGGGCATTGCGGCATCAGCACAATCGCGGGAAAGCGATCGGGATGGAAGCGGATCGCCGTCCCGATCCCCACTTGCGTCTGTTTCAGGCCGTCGTCGCCGCGCTCGCCCGCGCCGTGCAGAAACACGATCAGCGGCCACGCCTTGTCCGGCGTGTAGTTGTCCGGGACATAGACCACATAGCGCCACGTGTGCTTGCCATCCTCCAGCGCCTTGTTGATGAAGCCTGTGGCAACGCCTCCATTGACCCGGGGGACGAAGACCCGTTCCTTGCAGGCGTCCGTCGTGGCACATCCCGTGAGGATGCGCATCACGCCCGCCAGGCTCAGCATCCACGCACATCGTTTCATGGCCGTTCTCCTTCTCCGTATGGCGCTAAACATAGTCCCTCGCCCGGAGAAATGCAAGAGGCTTTGTCCGAAGCGGCGCGCTTGTGCTACAGTGATCGGACGTTTCTGGAACCGGATCGAAAGGGAGAATGCTCGATGAAAACACTACGTTTGATCGTCACGGGGGCCGCGTGTCTCGCCGCGGTGGCGGCGGGCGCGCAATCGCTCGATGGCCGCAAGATTCACTTGAAAGCGGGGAAGACCCAAAGCCTCAACGTGCCGCTGGCGCTGCCCTGCGACGCGCCGAAGACCGATGACGTCATCACAGTCGTCGAGGGCAAGACCGGCAAGGCTTTTCCGGCGACGCTGCGCAATGGCGAACTGGTCTTCGTCGCGGAAGGCGCCATGCCGGGCACGGAGCATGACTACACCGTGAAAGTGGAGAAGAAGGACGTGCCGAACTATGCGCCGCACGTGCTGATCAAGAAACAGGAAGGCAAGCCGATCCTCGATGTGATGATCGACGACGTCCTGTTCACGCGCTATTACTACGGCGCGGAGTGGAAGAAGCCGTTCCTGTGGCCGATCAATTCCGAAGGCGGCGTCACGCTGACCCGGGACTATCCGATGGATCCCGCGGGCAAGCCGTCGGACCACCCGCATCACAAATCGCTGTGGAGCGCCTACGGCGACGTCAACGGCGTGGACTGCTGGGCGGAAGGCGCGGAGTCGGGCTTCCAGGTGAGCGGCGAACCCGAATGGGGTTCCGGCGACGCCTATGGCTGGATCGCAGTGAAAAACGTGTGGCAGGACAAGGACCACAAGCCGCTGATCACGGAATCGCGCGAATACCGCTTCTACACGACGCCGGAAAAAGGCCGCCTGCTCGATGTGGCCGTCACGTTCTCAGCGGACTACGGCGATGTGAAGTTCAAGGACACGAAGGAAGGCGGCATCGTGGCCGTGCGCATGCGCGTCGAACTCTGCGGCGCGAACGCGCACATCACGAACGCCGAGGGAGACCAGGGCGAGAAGAAACTGTGGGGCAAGCCCTCGCCGTGGTGCGACTATTCCGGCGACCTCAAAGGCACCGGCTGGCGCGGCATCACCCTCTTCGACAACCCCGCCAACCTTCGCTATCCGACTTCGTGGCACGTGCGCGAATACGGGCTCATGGGCGCCAACTGCTTCGGGTGGTCCGAGTTCACGAAAGAGGCGTACAACAAGCCCCTCCTCCCCAGCAGCAACGGCGACTGGCAACTCCCGTCGGGCAAGAGCCAAGTCTTCAAGTACCGCGTGTATGTGCACTCGGGCGACGTGGAAAAGGCCGCGGTCGCGGATCGTTTCGCGGACTACGCCACTCCGCCCGAGATCGCCTGGGCGAAGTAGAAACGACGAACATTTTCGCGGAGCGGGCCCTCGCGCCCGCTCCGTTCTTTTTTCACTCGGCGTCTTTCAATGACCTGCTGTCGGCTAGGCAGCCCGGGCCTGCATCTCCTTGAAGCCGGAGGCCGCCTTCTGCACCGCCTCGGGAAATTCCTCAAACTCCTGCACCTGCCGTATCTCGATGGTGGCGTCGCCCACGGACGGGCAACGGGAAGCCCACTCGACGGCCTCCTCCCGGGACTTCACATTGATCATCCAGTAACCGCCCAGGACTTCCTTCAGTCCGGGAAACGGCCCCTCGACTACACGCGACCGGCCGCCTTCGAAAATGACCCGTGCGCCCGTCGAGGGTGGATGCAGGCCATTCAGGTCGAGAAGCACCCCGGCCTTCTGCAGCGATTCGTTGTACTGCATCATCGTCTTCACCGCCTCCGGATCCGGCATGGTTCCGGGCGCGGCGGATTCATAGCCCTTCGGAATCATCAGCATCATGAAACGCATGTCGACTCCTTTCTGTCGGAGCTTGCCGCTCCTGTCAGGAAGAACACGCCCCGGCTTCGGCGCAATTCCACGCCCGAGAAACGGGCCGCCGCACGGCTTTTGCCGCGCGGGAAGCCTGTGCTACAATGGCGCCCATAACGAAACGCGGCCGCGACTGGCGAGCAGGCGTGGAATCAACCACGGGGAAGCGGCCACGGAAAAGAACAGCCGATCGCCTGGGCGCTGGAAACAGAGGCTCAGGCATCTGTGTTTCAGGGGCTGCAATCGACGGGAGAACATGTCATGGCCGAAAAAGATCTGAAGCAAATGTACCGCACGCGCACCGAAGGGAACTTCCCCGGGAACATCGAAGTGATGGGGACGCTCTACGAAAAAGTGGAAGACCTGCGCTACGGAACCAACCCGCATCAGCCGGCGGCGTTCTATCGTCCCGCCGGCGGAGACCGCCTCGTCCTGGGCCGCTATCAAATGCTGAAGTCGGGCAAGAGCGGACTCTCGCAAACCAACCTCGAAGACATGCATCACGCGGTCGGGATCCTCAAGTACATGCAGCGTCCCGCCTGCGCCGTCATGAAACACTGCAATCCCTCCGGCGTCGCCATCAAAGTGGCGGAACAGCCCCTGGTCGAAATCTATCAGCGCGCGCGGGACGCCGATGCGCAGGCCGCCTTCGGCGGCGTAGTCGCGTTCAACGTGCCCCTCGACGCCGCCACGGCCGAAGAGATCATGCAGACCGTGATAGAGGGCGTGGCCGCCCCCGCGTATTCCGAAGAGGCCCTCGCCATCCTCAACGACGGCGACCGTTTCAAGCGCAACAAGGAACTCCGCGTGATCCAGTTCCCGGACATCGCCGTCCTGCCGAAATTTATCGACGAAGAGGCCAACGCCTTCGAGATGAAAGTTTTCGACGACGGCAGCATCGTCCTGGCCAAGCCCTACCTCTCGCGCGTAAAGAGCACGGCCGACCTCGTCACCGCGTATAACGACCACCCCAAGAAGGGCCGCATCGACGTGGCGCGGACGCCTGATGCTCGCGAACTCGACGACCTCCTCTTCGCGTGGTACATCAACATCCATGTCCGCTCGAACGGCGTCGTGATTGCCAAGAACGGCCAGACGCTCGCCGTCGGCACCGGACAACAGGACCGCGTCGGCGCGGTGTTGCAGGCACTGGAGAAGGCGAAGACGAAGTACAAGGGCGGCGAGACAATGGACGGCGCCGTGATGGCCTCGGACGGATTCTTCCCCTTCCGCGACGCGGTGGATGCCGCCACGTCCGCGGGCGTGCGCGCCATCGCGCAGCCCGGCGGCAGCGTGAACGACTACGACGCCATCGTCGCCTGCAACGAAGCCGGCGCCACGATGGTCTTCACGATGGAGCGCTGCTTCTCCCACCACTGATCCGCACACGACATATGCACCCGGGAGCGCCGGCGGGGCTGCCGGCGTTCCCGGGCTTTCCGCAATCCTTCGGATGGAACACAGAGGCTTTTGTGAATACGGAACACATCGTCAAGATCGCGGTTGAATTGAAGATTGCCCCCGGGCAGGTGAAGGCGGTGGCGGGGCTCTATGCCGAGGGGGCAACCATCCCGTTTGTCGCCCGATATCGCAAGGAAGCGACGGGTTCGCTGGACGAGGTCGCGTTGACCTCGATTCGCGACCGCCTGGATCAGTTGGCCGAACTGGACAAGCGCCGCGAGGCCATTGTGAAGTCGCTGGAAGAGCGCAACCTGCTCACGGACGAACTGAAGGCGAAGGTGGCGTCCGCGGAAACCCTCACGGCCCTCGAGGACATCTACTTGCCGTATCGCCCGAAGCGCCGCACGCGCGCGACGATGGCGCGCGAGAAGGGCCTCGAACCGCTCGCGCTCACGCTGTTGGCGCAGGAGCACGTGGACGTCCTGGCCGAAGCACAGCGTTACGTGGACGTGGAGAAAGGCGTGGCGGATGCGGACGAGGCGCTCCAGGGCGCGCGGGACATCCTCGCCGAAATGATCAGTGAAGACCCGCAGGTGCGTGCGCGCATGCGCGAGACGTTCCTGGAGAAAGGCGTCTGCTCGTCGAAAGTGCTGAAGGACAAGGAAGAGGAAGGCGCGAAGTTCAAGGACTACTTCGATTGGCGCGAGCCCGCGGCCAAGGCGCCGTCCCATCGCCTGCTCGCCATGTTCCGGGGAGAAAACGAGGGTTTCCTGTCGCTCGACATCGCGCCCCCGGAGGAAGACGCCCTCGCGGTGGCCTCGTCCCTGTACGTCAAAGGGAAGAACGCCGCCGCCGAACAGGTGGGGCTCGCGGTCCAGGACAGCTACAAGCGGCTCCTCGGGCCTTCGATGGAGACGGAGGTGCGCGCCGAACTGAAGCGCTGTGCGGATGCCGAAGCGATCCGCGTGTTCGCCGACAATCTCCGGGAACTGCTCCTGGCCGCGCCGCTGGGCCACAAGAACGTCCTCGCTCTCGACCCGGGCTTCCGCACGGGCTGCAAAACCGTCTGCCTCGACCAGCAGGGAAAGCTCCTGTACAACGACGTGGTCTATCCGCACAGCGGCGACAATGCCGCGCGCGATGCGGGCGCGAAAGTCCTGGCCTTGTGCGCGCGCTTCCAGATCGAAGCCATCGCCATCGGCAACGGCACCGCGAGCCGCGAGACGGAGGCCTTTGTCCGCGCGCTGGGGCTTCCCGCCTCGATTCCCATCGTGATGGTGAACGAATCCGGCGCCTCCATCTACTCGGCCTCAGACGTCGCGCGCGAAGAGTTCCCGGAGCACGACGTGACAGTGCGCGGCGCAGTGAGCATCGGCCGCCGCCTGATGGACCCCCTGGCCGAACTTGTGAAGATCGATCCGAAGTCCATCGGCGTCGGACAGTATCAGCACGACGTGGATCAGCCCGCCCTCAAGCGCAGCCTCGACGACGTCGTGATGAGCTGCGTGAACGGCGTCGGCGTGGACGTCAACACGGCCAGCA
This sequence comes from Candidatus Hydrogenedentota bacterium, assembly GCA_903837785.1. Lineage (GTDB taxonomy): Bacteria > Hydrogenedentota > Hydrogenedentia > Hydrogenedentales > CAILVY01 > CAILVY01. The sequence continues at coordinate 4,691 of CAILVY010000307.1, read as the reverse complement.
AGCAATTGCTCATGTACGTGTCTGGGCTCGGCCCGCAACTTGCCGGCAACATCGTCGCCTTCCGCAACGAAAACGGCCCCTTCGAGACGCGCGCGCAACTGAAGAAGGTCCCGAGGCTTGGCCCGAAAGCCTTCGAGCAGGCCGCGGGCTTCCTGCGCATCCCCTCGGGTAAGAATCCGCTGGATGCCAGTGCCGTCCATCCGGAGAGTTACGGCATCGTCGATGCCATGGCCAAGGACCTCAGCGTATCCGTCCGCGATCTCATCATGGACGAGGCGGTCCGCGGCAAGATCACGCTGGACGCTTACGTGAGCGATAAGGTGGGCCTCCCCACGCTGCGCGACATCCTGGGCGAACTGGCCAAGCCCGGCCGCGACCCGCGCCAGCAATTCGAGGCCTTCAGCTTCGCGGACGGCGTCAACAAGCTCGAAGATCTGCAACCCGGCATGAAACTCCCGGGAATCATCACGAATGTAACGGCGTTTGGCGCCTTCGTCGATATCGGCGTCCACCAGGACGGGCTTGTGCACATCAGCCAGCTCGCCGACCGCTTCGTCAAAGATCCCAACGAAGTCGTCAAAGTGCAGCAACGGGTCCAGGTCATCGTGCTCGAGGTGGACTTACCCCGGAAACGCATCGCGCTCTCCATGAAGGCCCAGCCGGGAGAGCAGGCCGCACCCAAGCCCGCTCCGCGGCCCGCCCCGAAATCGAATCCTCCCGAGAAGAAGGCGCCCAGCGGTCCTGAAGACCTGCGGAGCGCCCTCGCCGCCCACTTCAACCGCAAGTAGCCGCCATTCTGTCCGGGCGGGCGCGCGCCGCTTGCCGTGTGCGGGCGAGAGCGCTAAGATGGGCAGATAATTTGGCAAGGACCGGACCGGGAGGAAGCTCGTTATGCGTGTGCTCGTTATCGGCGGAACGGGGCTCATCAGCACCGCCATCGTCCGGCGCCTGCTGGCGCTCGGCCATGATCCCGTCCTCTTCAATCGCGGCAAAACGGCCGCGCGGCTGCCGCGGGACGTGGAAACCCTCCTCGGCGACCGGGAAAACCACGAGGAATTCGCCACGAAGGTCCAGGGCGTCCGTGCGGATGCGGTCATCGACATGATCACGTTCGATGCGGCACGGGCCCGGCACGCCGTAGACGTTTTTCAGGGGCACACCGGCCACTATGTATTCTGCAGCACCGTCTGCGTCTACGGCGGCCCCTTGAGCCGCGTCCCCGCCCTGGAAGACGAGCCGCAGACGCCCGTGAGCGCCTATGGCCGGGGCAAGAGCGAAGCGGAAGCCGTGTTTCGGGCTGCCTTCGAAGCACAGGGGTTCCCGGTGACGATCTTCCGGCCGTCGCACTGCTACGGCCCGGGCCAGCCGCTCCTCGATATCTGGGGCTACAATCCCTGCCTGGTCAATCGCCTCCGTGAAGGACGTCCCATCCTGGTGCCCGGCGATGGCTTCGGCCAGTGGCAGCCCGGGCATGTCGATGACATGGCAAAGGGATTCGTGGGCGCGCTGGGCCGCGGCGTCACGCTGGGCAAGGCCTACAACGCCGTCGGGGACGAGGTCATGGATTGGCGACAATTCCACGAGCGCATGGGGCGTGCCATCGGCTGCGAGGCTCATATCGTGCCGATGACGACCGCGCAAATCATCGCGGGCGCGCCCTATGATCAGTCCCGCATGCTGGAGGAGATCTTTCAATATCACGCGGCCTACTCGAACGCGGCCTTGAAAGCAGATGTTCCGGATTTCTCGGACTTGACCCCCTGGGAAGAAGGCGTGCGCGAGACGGCGCGTTGGATGGATGAACAGCAGATACACCGCCCCTGCAGCGATCAGCCCTGGATAGACCTCTTGGCGTCCAGAGAAGCGGCCTTTCGACAAGAACTGCACGCAGGAAGCTGAACTTCGCAAGACGGCATCGAAGGCTTCAACGCATTGAGGAGAAGAGCATGATCGAGCATATCACTGTGCGGAGTGCGCGCGTTGCCGCGCTGACGGCGTTGTTGGCCGGACTGCTGGGCCTGTCCGCTGCGTGGGCGGCCGCGCCCGTGGATCTCCGCAACGCCGTGGTGCTCGTGCGGCCCGGCGATCTGCCCAATGCCGAATCGGCCGCCGCAACCGTGCTCGTGGAAGAACTCCAGAAACGAAGTGGCCTTCTGCTGGAAACGACCACGCGCTGGCCGAAAGACAAACCGGTTATCGCCATCACTTCGCAGCCGAAAGTCCGCGCGTGGAAGCACGCGATCCCCGCGCGCACGGGAGAGCCGCTTCCCGAACACCGTGCGGAAGGCTTCCGGCTCTTCGTGGATCAGGCGAAACCCACTCAGCCTGTTGTGTGGGTGCTGGGCGCGGATCCGCGCGGCGCCCTCTACGGAGCCGGCGCCTTGCTGCGGCGCCTCGACTGCGCCAACGGCCAGATCCGCCTCGCGGAAGCGCTGGATCTTGCCACGGCCCCGGCCTCGCCCATTCGCGGGCATCAACTCGGTTACCGCGCCACGGCGAACTCCTGGGATGCCTGGGACGCCGCACAGTTCGATCAATACATCCGCGAACTGGCCTTCTTCGGCATCAACAGCATCGAGGGCATTCCCTTCCACGACGATCGGCCGCTGGCGTATCAGAAAGCCGAACGCCGCGACATGAACCGGAAGCTCAGCGAAATCTGCGCCCGCTACGGCCTCGACTACTGGGTCTGGGCGCCCGCCGATTTCGATCTCAAGGACGAAACGCTCCGCAACAAGATGCTCGCGCGGCACGAGGAGCTTTATCGGGACTGCAAGGAACTGAGCGCCATCTTCTTCCCCGGCGGCGACCCAGGCGACAACACGCCCGACCTCGTCTTGCCTTTCCTCGGAGACCTGGCGAAACGCCTGCTGCCGCTGCATCCCAAGGCGAAGATCTGGCTTTCACTCCAGGGCTTCGACGCGGAGCAGACGGACTACGTGCTCGACTATCTCCAGAAGCACCGGCTCGCGTGGATGGGCGGCCTCTGCGAAGGGCCGTCGAGCCCGCCCATTGCCGACTTGCGCAAGCGCCTGCCAGAACACTACGGACTGCGCATGTATCCGGACATCACGCACAACAAGCTCAGCCAGTATCCCGTGCCGTGGTGGGATCAGGCCTTCGCCAATACGCTCGGGCGCGAAGCCATCAATCCCCGGCCCGCGCAGTACGCCTACATCCACAACTGGTTCGCGCCCTACTGCGACGGATTCATCTCGTACTCGGACGGCGTCCACGACGACGTGAACAAAACCATCTGGAGCGCCATGAGCTGGGACACGAACTCCCCCGTCCGGGATGTCGTCCTCGAGTACGCGCGCGTTTACTTCAATGCCGCCGTGGCCGGGGACGCCGCCGACGGCATCCTCGCCCTGGAGAAGAACTGGCGCGGACCGCTCCTCGAGAACGGCGCCGTCGAAGCCACGCTGTTGTTGTGGCAGGGGCTCGAACGGCGCGCGCCGGAGCTCGAAAACAACTGGCGCTGGCAGATGTGCCTCGTCCGCGCCTATTACGACGCGTTTGTGCGCCGCCGCCTGATCAACGAAACCCAGCTCGAAGACGCGGCGAACGCGCTGCTCCTCGGCGCGGAGAAACGCGGGGCAGGCGCGGCCATGGACGCGGCGATGTCCGTGCTGAACCGGGCCGTGGCAGAACCCGTGGCCCCCGAATTGCGCGCGCGCATCGTGGGCTTGTACGAAAAGCTGTTTCAATCGATCGCCCTGCAATCGAGCGTCGAGAAGTATCACGCAAGCGGCGCCGAGCGCGGCGCCTCCCTCGACTTCATCGACAACCCGTTGAACAACCGCTGGTGGCTCGAAGACGAGTTCAAGAGAGTCCGCCAACTCGCTTCCGAGGCCGAACAGTGCCGCCGCCTGAAGGAAATCGCCACATGGGAGCAGCCGGGGCCCGGGAGCTTCTACGACGACATCGGCAACACGGCCAAGTCGCCGCACGTCCGGCGCTGCGAAGCCTTCTTCACGAATCCCGCCGAGAACGCCCTGCCCGAACCCACCTTCTGGTGGTGGGACAGCGGCAAGAGCCGGACCCGCCTGTCCTGGCAGACGACGATGGATTGGCCCGATGCCGTGGTTTACGAAGGGCTGGATCCCGCCGCGAAGTACCTCGTGCGTTCCTCCGGCTACGGGAAGGCGCTGCTCAGCATTGACGGGGTTCCTGTCGCGCCCACGCGCCAGGGGAAAGAGATCGGCGAGATCAGCGAATTCCCCGTCCCGCCGGACGCACTCCAAGACCGGAAGCTCGTCCTGACGTGGGAAGTGCCCGCCGACGAAGCCCAACTCGGCTGGCGCCAGAAATCGCGCATCGCCGAAATCTGGCTGCTCAGACAGGACGGAAAATAGTGGTTCCCGAGCATTGATTCGCGCGGAAGGCTCTCCCCCCTTCCGCCTCGCGGGCTCACGCCTGGCTCAAGGTCTTGCGGATCGCCTGGCTGAGTGTGCTCGTGCTGAACGGCTTCATCAGAAACTCGGAGATGCCCATGAGACGCGCCTGTTCCGCCGTCACGCCTTCACTATAGCCCGTCAGCAAAAGGATGGGGATGTTCGGACGGATCGTGAGCGCCTCGCGGCTGAATTCCACGCCGCTCAGTCTGGGCATCACGTTGTCCAGAATAAGCAAATCGAACGCCTCGGGATTCTGCCGGAAACGCTCCAGCGCGGTCGGACTGGCTGTGT
>CAILVY010000306.1 GCA_903837785.1 Candidatus Hydrogenedentota bacterium | reverse complement strand
TTCTGCGCCTTCGCCCAACAGAATCTTTTCGATGAAATCCATTACGTCGACATCGTGGACTGCAACGCAGGCGATCACGGGCATCCCTTCGCGACGAATTTCAATCCGGAGATCAACATCCGGGAGATAACGCAGAAGGGGAAGTACTGGGCGAACGGCAAGTGGATCGAGATCGAGCCCATGTCGATCTCCGAGGACATCGACTTCCCGGAGGTAGGCGTCCGGAAAGGCTATCTCATCTACCACGAGGAGGAGGAATCGCTCGTCAAGCACCTCAAGGGCCTCAAGCGCATACGCTTCTGGATGACTTTCAGCGAGAACTACCTCACGCATCTCCGCGTGCTGCAAAACGTCGGCATGACGCGGATTGACCCGGTGCTCTATGAAGGCCACGAAATCGTCCCCCTGAAATTCCTGAAGGCGCTCCTGCCCGATCCCGGTTCGCTCGGCGTAAACTACAAGGGCAAAACCTGCATCGGCTGCATCATGGAAGGCACGAAAGACGGCAAGCGCAAGAAGAACATGATCTACAACGTGTGCGACCACGCGGAATGCTATTCCGAGGTGAAAGCCCAGGCCGTGTCGTACACGACGGGTGTACCCGCCATGATTGGCGCCATGCTCATGCTCCAGAAAGTCTGGACGGGCGCGGGCGTCTTCAACGTTGAACAACTCGATCCGATGCCGTTCATGGACCGGCTCAACCAGCACGGCCTGCCCTGGAAGGAAATCCCGCTGTGAAACAGCCGATCGACGGGCTCCGCACGCCGTATTATGCCGTCGACATCGCACTGCTCGAACGAAATCTGGAGGTGTTGGCGGAGGTGCAGCGCCGCGCAGGCTGCAGGATATTGCTCGCCCTCAAAGGCTTTGCGCTGTGGAGCGCCTTTCCCGTGATCCGGCGCTACCTGCACGGGATCGCCGCCAGTTCACTGCATGAGGCGCAGCTCGGGCGCGAGGAGTTTGGCAAGGAAGTCCACGTTTACGCGCCCGCGTACCGGGACGACGAGTTCGATGATCTTCTGGCGTGCGCGGATCATCTCATCTTCAACTCTTTCACGCAGTGGCGGCGCTTCCGCGCGCGCGGCCTGGCGCACCGGCCGGAGGTCTCCTTTGGCCTGCGCGTCAACCCGGAACATTCGGAAGTCGCCGTGAAGCTCTATGATCCGTGCGCGCCCGGATCGCGTCTGGGCATCTTGCGCGAGAACTTTGAAGAGGATGAACTCACGGGCATTTCCGGGCTGCATTTCCACACGCTGTGCGAACTGAACGCCGATGCGCTCGCGCGGACGCTGCCCGCGTTTGAAAAGCGTTTCGGGGCCTACGTCGACCGCATGCAGTGGGTCAACTTCGGCGGCGGGCATCACATAACCCGGAAAGACTACGACGTCGATCTCCTCTGCCGGCTCATCCTCGAATTCAAGGCGAGGCACAACGTCGCGGTCTATCTTGAGCCCGGCGAGGCGATCGCCCTGAACACGGGCTTCCTCGTGGCCTCCGTGCTGGACATCACGCACAACGCGACGGACATCGCCATCCTGGACACCTCCGCGTCCACGCACATGCCGGACGTGATCGAAATGCCGTACCGGCCCGTCATCGAGGGCGCCGGACTGCCGGGCGAATTCCCCCACACATACCGGCTCGGCGGCATGACCTGTCTGGCCGGCGATGTCATTGGCGATTACTCTTTTCCGCAGCCGCTGCGCCCCGGCGACAAGCTCGTCTTCCACGACATGGCCCACTACAGCATGGTTAAGAACACCACGTTCAACGGCGTGCGCCTGCCGGACATCGTCCTCTACGACTCCCGTACCGGCGACGTGAATGTGGTCCGGGAATTCGGCTACTCGGACTACAAGGGCCGCTTGTCGTAGGACGCAATGACACGGGCGCTGTGGACGCCGCTGCAATCGCGGCGCCCGCCTGCGGCGTCACCACCCGCCATCGTCGGGAAAGCAGTTCGCGTATTTCACGCTTGTGCGCGGCTGGGCCATCATATCGGCCACGGCGTCCCGCCAGACCGCGTAGTGCTCCGTTTCCTTGTGCCGGGCGGGATCGTCCGCGCCGCGATACACTTCGACGAGGACAAAATGCGCGGGATCGGCCAGATCCTGCACCACGTCGAAACGCGCGATGCCCGGTTCCCGGACGCTGTTTCGGGCATTCTCGCACGAGGCCGCCCTGAACGCTTCCACACACTCGGGCTTGACACGGCAGTCAACATGCACGATGAGCATCGGGATCTCCCTCAATCGCAGTGTTTTCGTTGCGGAGCGCGCGTGGAATCACCACTGGAAAGTATGCGCAGAGAGCACGCGAAGGCAATGCCCCGAGTTTCACCGGTTCCCGGGGGTTGCCTCGGCGGCCCGCAGGCCGCCTCGCAATGACGTAGCATTCTGGGCACGCACGTTCCGCCACGTCAGATGCTCTCCGTTCCCGTCGCAGCGAGTTCCCTGATGATGGTTCCGGCCTTCTCATGGACTTCGCGCAGCATGACGATCTTGGGTTCGAGGCGGGCGATGATGGCCTCGCTCTCGCGGCGGATCTCCTCCTCGCGCGACAAGAGGCTGTCGCACTCCTGCTGCACACCCGTAATCGCGTTCTCCACTTCCTCGCTGACCGCCGTGCGGAAGGCCTCGGCGCGGCGGTTCAGGTGCTCCGTCACGACTTGCACGACCGGCGCGGCCGCTTTGCCCTCGCGGTCCTTGCCGCCGATGAGCAGCATGTTCATGACGTTCTCGCGGATGACGGGTTCGAGCTTGCGCAGCCAGCGTTCTTCATTCCAGGCCAGGCGCGCGAGAAAACCGCCGACGACGCCGATCAGTCCGCCGATGCCCGCGCCGATGGCGGTGCCCAGGACCGGCACGACAGACCCGACCGCGGCGCCCGCAGCCACGCCCACCAGGGCGCCGCCCGCGCCAAACGCCATGTAGCTTCCGGTCATCGAAGCCGACACGGCGGCCATGTCGAGCTTTCCGAGGTCGGTAAGGTTCATGCGGAGTTCGCGGATCTGGCCGAGCTGTTCGGCGATGGCCGCGCGGGTTTCAGACTCGATCGCCTCGATGGTTTCATTCAGGCGCGCGATCAGGCCGGACACGAAGACGTCGACCTGATGCTCGGTTTGCGCGGAGAGCGTCTGGAACTTGTTCCGCCGCGCTTCCTTGAGGTTGTCGCCCGCACGCAGCCACGTGAGCAGGGGATGGATCACCTGTTCGTTGATGGCGGAGTCGTTCATGGCGGCGCGGAACTCGCCGGCGTAGCCGGGATAGCTGTTCCCCCCGCATTCGCCGCCTTTGCTGAACGCGCCGTAGCGTTCGAGCACACGAAGGGACGTGTTGCGGATGCTTTGAAGCTTGTCCAGCAGCCGATCGCGATTGGCGCGCAATTCGTTGAATTTCGCGGGGTCCCGCGCGAGGGCGAGTTCATTCGTCATGCCCAGCGCGAAGTCGCCGGCCCGTTCGCCCACAAACACGGCGGCCGTCTCGATCACCGCCCCGGCCTTGTTCTCGTTCAGCAAGTAGTCGAGCAGGCGTTCCTTGATGTACGCGAGCCGGCTCTGCCCCATTAGATAGGCCGAGAGATCGCGCACGGGGTCGTCGCTCTTCGTGACGCGCTCGACGATGTTGGTCGGGATCGAGATGCGATTGTCGTCGAGAAGCTCCTGGAGGGGAATCTGTCCCAGGGCAAGTTGTTGCGCGCGCAGCGCGCGATAGCCGGAGAGAAAGAAGATTTCCGCGCTCTCCGGGATATCGTGGCGTTTGAAGGCCTGGATCAGGCTCCAGGCGGGTCCCCGCGCGCCGCGCACATCGATCTCGTCCGTATCGAGCTTGTCCGCCTTGTTGAGGACAAAGAAGACCCGGCGCCCGCGCAGAGTAATGATGCGCTTGATGAAATTGAGGTCGTGAATGTTGCCCGCGAGGCCGCTGTCCACGAACACGACGACGAGATGGCTGTGCTCGATGATGCCGTAGGTGATTTCCTGGCGCGTCTCGGAAACGCTGTGGACGCCGGGCGTGTCCACGAAGACGATATCTTCTTCGAGCACGCTGGACGGAAGGCACAGGCTGATCTCCTCGATCTTCTCCCGGAGCGGCGCGAGGTGCGGATACTCCTCGTCGCCCAGCACGGTCACGAGCGGTTCGAGGCTGCGGCGCATCGCGCCCGGGTCGTCCGTGCCGTAGACCACATGCAGTTCACGCCCGTCGCGGGCCGGCTCCACGGTTGCGGGGATGGCCGCGAAGAGGCTTTCGAGGACCTGAATCTCGCTGTCCGAAGCGGCCTGGCTGAGTTCGATGCGCAGTTCCAGGCGCTCGCCCCGTTGGATGAATGTGAGTTTTGACGTGCATTCCTCCACGTCCATGGGCAGGTAGCCGCCGCCGAGGAAAGCATTGATCGCCGTCGATTTCCCGACATTGAAGGTCCCCAGAAAGACCACGCGGTACTTGCCGTCCTCGATGATCTGCCGCTGATAGCCGAGCGCCCGCTGCTGATAGGCCCGGTTGCCCCGGAAGTCGGGATCGCCCTTCACAAAGAGGCCCAAGTCATTCAGGGCGCTCAGAATCCATTGCCGGTTGGCTTCATGTTCCTCGAACTTCATGCGGCGGCTCCTTGCTGTGTCTTTATGAATGACGTCATCAGCGGGGCGTCGAAGAGGCTTTCGAACGCGGGGCAGAATGCGGCGGCGCCGTGCTTCGCCTCGAATTCGTACAGGGCGACGCGCAGGGCGTCGAAACCCGCGTCGCAACGTTCGCGCACTTCGCGCTTCGTGCGATTCCGGTATTCATTGTGCTCGGCGCCGCGGGCGGCTTCGAGGCGGGCCGAAACCGTGAAAAAGCGCGGGGCCGGACGAATCCCGTACGATTCCAGGCGCATGGCCGCGCGATCGCTGATCCGCCGGATCTCGCTCGCGTTCAAGTGGTCCGCCTTGTTCGCCACAACCAGTACCTCGCCGTGAAGCAGTTCGTGATGATAGGCGATGAAATCCATGCTGTGCTTCGCCGACCAGTACTCGATATCCGTCACCACAACCATCAAGCCGAGGTCGGCATCCTCCAGCCCGGACAGGCGGACGGATTCGAGCACGTCGCTCGACGTGCCCGCCGTGTCCGCAAGGACCAGGTGGTTAAAGGGGTAACCCGGCACGCGCGCGGCCAGGGCGAGATGCCCCTTCGGATTTCCCTCCCCCTGCCGGACCCCCAGAAACTCCTCATGCGAACACGTCACAATGCCGGCTTCCGAAGACAAGGCGGCATAGTCCGCCCATCCGCCCTCGTGCCGCACGATCAGAGTGGGCAGCGACCGGCTTTCCTCCCGGCCCGCCGGCAAGAGCTCCTTCCGCAACAAGGCATTGATCAGCGCGGACTTCCCCGCGTTGAAGTCGCCCATGAAGAACGCGCAGGGCACCCGCGCCCCGGGACAAAACTCGGCACACACCTCCGTCATATAAAGTCCTTCCACTGGTTCTTGTAGTCTACTGCCACGGAGCCGCTCACCCAAAGTCCCCATTGGACCTGAACACGAGCGTATCGGTTTTTCCGCGCCGGAGTCAATGCCGCGCCGATGGAGAGCGGGGCCTTATGACGGGAGGATGCGCAGCCGTCCTGCCGTTTTGCCTGCGCCGAAACCATTATTCTGCGATATCGGAAAAAAGCTGCGAGTTTTGCTTGACACGGGAATAGGTACGCGTGCTAGAATGTTTACCTGTCGGTAGGTAAAGATATCTGGGTCTGCAATTGAGGGTCGTAAACCATGGCAACGAAGCAAGACGTCGAAAAAGACAAAGCAATGGCCTTGGCCGAGGACGCGCGGGAAGCCGAGTGGAAGTTCCCGAGCTTTACCGCGGAGATGTTCCGGGGCAATTTCCGCTGGGATCTGGTGCATCCGTATCCCGCGCAGGATCCCGAGGACAAGAAGATTGGGGACGAGTTGATGGAGAAGACTCGTCAGGTGATGGAACAGTACCTCGACCCGATCGAAGTGGACCGGACGGGCGAATACCCGAAAGAGGCGCTGGAGAAGTTCGCGGAACTGGGCCTTTTCGGCATGAAGATCGCCAAGGAGTACGGCGGGCTGGGCCTCTCCGTCACCAACTATGCGCGCATGCTGGGCTTTGTGGGGAGCTACTGCCAGAGCACGGTGACCTGGCTCTCGGCGCACCAGAGCATCGGCGTGCCCCAGCCGCTGAAGGAATTCGGTTCGGACGCGCAAAAGAAGAAATACTTGCCGCGCCTGGCCAAGGGCGAAGTGTCGGCGTTTGCCTTGACGGAGCCGGATGTCGGTTCCGACCCGGCCCGCATGAAGACTATGGCGACCGTGTCGGCGGACGGCAGCTTCTACCTGCTGAACGGGGACAAGCTCTGGACCACGAACGGCCCGGATGCCAAGATCATCGTCGTGATGGCGAAAACCGGTTCGAAGAAGATCGGCGACGTCGAAATTCCGGAGATTTCCGCATTTATCGTCGAGACGGACTCCCCCGGCGTCGAAGTGGTCACCCGCTGCAAGTTCATGGGCCTGAAGGGGCTGTCGAACGGCTGGCTGCGCTTCAATAATGTGAAAGTGCCGACCGAGAACCTGATCGGCAAGCCGGGCATGGGCCTCAAGATTGCCCTGAGCACGCTGAACGTCGGGCGCCTGGGCGTGCCGGCGGCGGGCGCGGGCGGCTGCAAGAGCATCATTCCTGACATGGAGCGCTGGGTGCGCGAGCGCGTGCAATGGGGCCGCGCCATCGGACAGCATCAGGCCATCTCGAAGAAGATCTCGAACTTCGCGGCGGACACGTTCGCCATGCAGGCGATGGTTTACCTCACCTGCTCGATCGCCGACCGCAAGAACGCGGACATCCGCCTCGAAGCCGCGGCTGCGAAGTACTTCTGCACGGAGCGCGTGTGGAGCAACCTGGACGAACTGCTTCAGACCTTCGGCGGGCGCGGCTATGAAACCGCCACGTCCCTCTATGATCGCGGCGAGAAGCCGATCTGGGTCGAGCGCATCATGCGCGACATGCGCATCGGCCGCATCTTCGAAGGATCTTCGGAGATCATGCACCTCATCATGGCGCGCGAGGCGATGGACACGCACTTCAAGCTCATCATGCCCATCATGATGCCGAAGAAGGGGCAGAAAGAAAGCCGGATGCAGCTCATCATGAAGGCGATGAAGTTCTACGCCGGCTGGTACCCGAAGACCTGGATGCCGCCCAGCATCGACTTCAACGTGAAGCACCTGAACGCGCAGAACCGCGACCACCTGCGCAACGCCGCGAAGACCTGCAAGAAGCTGGCCCGCGCGCTCTTCCACACGATGGGCAAGTGGCAGGCCAAGCTCGAGTTTGAACAGCTCCTGCTGGGCAACTTCGTGGACATCGGCACCGACCTCTTCGTCATGGCCGCGACGCTGGCCTATACGGAGAATGTCCTGTCGAAGAACCCGAACGACCAGACGGCGCAGGAACTCTGCGACCTCTTCTGCAAGAACGCGCGCGTGCGCATCGCGGCGAACTTCCGCGCCGTGAAGAGCAATCACAACCACGTCTACAAGAAGATTGCCAAGGACATCATGGAAGGCAAGTACAGCTGGCTGGTTTCGGACGTCTACACGGAGCTTCCGCCGAAGTATCGCGATTACGAGAAGAACCTCGACCGCGCCCAGGCCTTCGAAGACAAGTCGTACAGTTCCCGATAAGACCGCATAAGAACCCCGGCGCGGGAAGCCTAATCCGCTTCCCGCGCTTGCTTTTCGGCGAGGCCAGAACGCATACTGTGCATCCCGGTTCCGATGGGTTGCGGAACTGCGCGGAAGGAGAACCATTCATGCGAAGCACTGTCGCGCCCTTTGTGTTTCTGACCGCCTGCGCCGCCTTTGGCCAGGTCGACGCCCTCCCCCGTCCCGAGCACCCCATGCCGCAAGCCGAACGCGGGGAATGGCTCAACCTCAACGGGACCTGGGAGTTCGCGGAGACGAACGACGCGGAGCAAGGCAAGTACCTCGCACCGGACCCGTATCCGGACCGGATCATCGTGCCGTTCTGCCGCGAGAGCCGGCTTTCCGGGTTGGCCCGCCGGCCCTTCGTCAAGCACGTGTGGTACCGCCGGACGGTTACGCTTCCGGAAACCTGGAAGAGCCCGCGCACCCGCCTGCACCTCGGCGCCTGCGATTGGCGCACGGACGTCTGGGTCAACGGAACCCTGGCCGGGAAGCACACGGGCGGCAACGTCGACTTCGCCTTCGACATTACGCCGCTCCTGAAGCACGGCGAGAACATCCTCATCATCCACGCGTTCGATGACACGGCCAGCGGCCTTCAGGCGCTCGGAAAGCAATCCATCACGGGAAAAAGCGAGGGGATCTTCTACACGCAGACGACCGGGATCTGGCAGACGGTCTGGCTCGAAGGCGTCGGAACCAGCTTCATCAGCAACTTCGCGCTGGACCCTGACCCGGAACGCGAGCGCGCCCTGCTGAATGTGGCCGTGGACGGGCCGGCCCAAGGGCTCACAATCCGCGCGGAAGCGAGCGCGGACGGCCAGGCGGTGGCGAAGGCCGAGGCGCCCGCGGAATGGCGAAACAACGCGCTGGTGCTCAGCGTACCCAAGCCGCATCTGTGGTCCCACAACGACCCCTTCCTTTACGGCCTCACGCTGGAACTGATTCGCGACGGGCAAGTCGTGGACTCGTTGAAGAGCTACTTCGGCATGCGGCGGGTGCGCATCGACGGCGCGGCCATCCTCATCAACGGCGAGCCCGTCTTCCAGCGCCTCGTGCTCGATCAGGGATTCTATCCCGACGGTGTTTGGACCGCGCCGACGGATGAGGCCTTGAAACAGGACATCGAGCTTTCGATGGCCTGCGGATTCAATGGCGCACGGCTGCATCAGAAGGTCTTCGAGCCACGCTTCCTCTACTGGGCGGACAAGCTGGGCTATCTCGTATGGGGCGAGTTCCCGAGTTACGGCGCCAACTACGGCAATCCCGCGGTCAACGCGCCCATCATCAATGAATGGGTCGAGATCCTGCAGCGCGACCGGAACCACCCCGCCATCATCGGGTGGTGCCCGTTCAACGAAACCGAGCCCATCAATGCGGAGATTCAGGAGGCGGTGGTCCGCATCACGCGCAACATCGATCCGTCGCGGCCGGTCATCGAAAGCAGCGGCTACGCGCACACGATCGCCGATCCGGAAGTGCTGGACACGCACGATTACGACGGGAATCCCGAGACCTTCCGCGCGCGCTATGCCGACATGTTCTCCGGCAAGGCCCTGTCCGGGCTGCCCGAACGCTACGGCATCCAGAATGCGGTTTCGGTCCCCTACATGATCAGCGAATACGGCGGCATAGGCTTTGGCGTCGAAAAGGGCGGCTGGGGCTATGGCAATGCGCCAAAGGACCTCGATCAGTTCTATGCGCGCTTCAAGGGGCTCGCGGACGCCCTCCTCGACAACCGCTCCATCTTCGGGCTCTGCTACACGCAATTGACGAACGTCGAGCAGGAACAGAACGGGCTGCTCAAGTTCGATCGCACGCCGAAATTCGATTTTGCCCTGCTCAAGAGCATACTCGGACGCGAAGCGGCCTATGAGAAGAATCCCCCGCACGCGGGCGAACCCGCTCCCCCCCGATTCACGTGGAAGGTCCTCCTGGGGGCGGTTCAGGACGCCGGACTGGCGCGGCCCTGGCGTTTCACGACAGAGAAACCGGCGGACGGGTGGGAGCAATCCGGCTTCGACGCGGCCGCCTGGAAGGAAGCGCCCGCGCCCTTCGGCAACAAGGGCGGGCACTGGGCCGAGATGATCAAGACAAAGTGGACCGCGCACGATCTCTGGCTGCGCCAGGAATTCACCGCGGACTCCGCGGCCTTCGACGCGGCCGCGCTCGTGACGCATTTTGACGAGGACACGGAAATCTACGTGAACGGCAAGGAAATCTGGCGGCATGACCGCTGGAATGACCGCTACGAGGGCGTGGACGTCTCCGATACATTGCGCGGCGCGCTCATCGCGGGAAAGAACGTGGTCGCGGTGCATGTGCATCAGAACTCCGGCGGGCAGTATTTTGACATGGCATTGTTGGCAGGCACTCGATGAGGAAAGGCAATACGATGGCTTCTGACGAGATTCTGGTTTTTGGTGGTTCGGGCAGCCCGAAGCTTGCGGACAAGATCTGCGCCTATCTCGGCATCCGCCGGGCCAACAGCGAGACGCACCACTTCTCCGAGGGCAACCTCTTCGTGCGCATCCTCGAAAACGTCCGGGGACGCCGCGTCTACATCGTCCAGTCCACGGCCTTCCCCGCCAATGACAACTTCATGGAATTGCTCTTCGCCGTGGACGCGCTCAAGCGTGCCAGCGCCGAGTCCGTGACGGTGGTCATGCCCTACTTCTCGTACGCGAAAGGCGACAAGAAAGACGAGCCGCGCGTCTCGATCCGCGCGCGCGTCTGCGCCGACGCCATCGAAGTTTCGGGCGCGGACCGCGTCATCACGATGGACCTGCACGCGCCGCAGATTCAGGGCTTCTTCAAGATCCCCCTCGACGACCTCTGGGCCATGTCCGTCTTGTGCGATGCGGCCAGGAACCTCGCCACGGGCAGCGAACTCGTCGTCGTTTCGCCGGATACCGGCTTTGCGAAAAAGGCGCGCAACTATGCCAATTATCTTGGCGCGCCGCTCGCCATCGGCGACAAGGAACGCATCGCGCATGATGAAAAGGCCGAGGTGCTCGAGATCATCGGCGACGTCAAAGGCAAGACCGCGTTCGTGGTCGATGACTTCACGATCTCCGGCGGCACCCTCATCGAAGTCGCCAAGAAAGTCCTCGAACGCGGCGCGAAAGACGTCATCGCGGCCGTGTCCCACGGCATCTTCTCGCCGGGCGCCATGAAGAAGATTGACGACAGCCCCATCCGCAAGATGCTCATCACGGACACCGTCGAAACCCAGCCCGAACCCTTCACGGACAAAGTCGAGATCGTCTCCGTCGCGCCCCTCTTCGGCGAAGCCATCCGCCGCATTCACAACCGCGAAAGCATCAGCGTCCTGTTCAGCAAGAAGCGCGGCGGCATGATGTGAGCCTGGAAACGGCGGAGGCCGGCCGGCGCAGAGATTCCGATATTGGGTTCTGCCGGACGGATCCCCGTATCCTGCCGTAGCCAATGGACGGAGAACCGCGAAGCATGCGGATTCCCGACAGGGAGACCTCGGACTGTCTCCTGACAGGGATCTGTCTCAAAGGAAGATCCGGGAATTGGCACTGTTCGGTTCTGTCTTGCGCGCTGATTTCGGCATGGAAAGCGACGTGGCGTGGACAAGCGCCACGCGGGAAATCCCACGCCTGATGTCCGAACGGAAAGATCGGGTGCCGCCACCGCCTCCGGACGTCTCAACGGTCTTCGCCACTTCCCTGTGCGCCGCCCCTCATTACCCCCCTTCCCCATCGCAGGTTTGGGGCTTCGCCGGCCTCCGTTGACGCAGCGTGCTTCGCGCATGCCAAGTGAAGAACGCCAGCAGCACGGCATAGAAAAGCCACACGGCAATGACGACCGTCACATCAGGGGTCTCGAAGGACCGGATGACGGAGTTCTTGACCCTTACAAGGCCGCAGAAGACGGAACAACCGCTGTGCAGCAGGGCAAACGCCAGCGTCAGCCGGTGGCGGTTCCAAAGACAGACAAGCGCTCCAACCGCAAGGGCAAAGGAGATGGTCTTTCCAAACCTCAAAGCAAGCAGGAAGTGATTGTAT
This sequence comes from Candidatus Hydrogenedentota bacterium, assembly GCA_903837785.1. GTDB lineage: Bacteria > Hydrogenedentota > Hydrogenedentia > Hydrogenedentales > CAILVY01 > CAILVY01. The sequence continues at coordinate 18,157 of CAILVY010000306.1, read as the reverse complement.
GAGCGCAAGACACCCTCACCGCCATGAGGCCATTGTCCAGCGTTTAATTCGAAGCAATAAAGGCCCACGTAGGAACACATCAGGCAAGCTGCGGCAATCCGGCACAGCCTGCCCACGACGCTGCCCGGCCGGACCCACTGTGATGAATAGGGGTTTGGAAGGGGAAGACGTCCCAAGCCGTTCGCCAGGAATCCGGCCACACCGCCGCAGGCCATGCATATGCCGGCCTTCATCCACGTTTCGAGCGAAGAAAAATCCTGGAACGCTCCGTGATGCATTCCGTAATGAAAGTCCATCGCCGCCAGACAGATCAGCATTCCCGCGGCGACATACCCTGGGAGTAGCGTCCGTGGCGAACGCCGCAAGGCGGCCATGGCGGTGGTCACGAGCATTCCCGCCAACACGCCGTCCGGCAGCGGAAAGCTGTTCTCGAAGGCGCGATAACATTCGCTTCCCCCCGTCCGATAGCTCCCGCTCACGAACCAGTGCACCCAGAACAAAACAATGCCCAACGCCATCAGGATCAGAATCGAGGCGAATACTATGGGAAAGCGGCGGTGTGCCGTCTCTTCGGCGTTGCACTGGAGCGATGTCATGCTTGCGCTTCCTTCCCTGCTGCCATGCGCGCGGCACGGGTCGCGATTTGTCTTCAAGCCTCTCCCGGCTCCTGAAGATCACGCGCACCCGGTTCGTCAAGAGAGGCATTCTCTTCACCCGGACGGTTGATTATGAGTGAATTGAACAGTATGGGAAGGCTCACTACGCCGATCGTCATTGTGGCGATAATTGTCCAAATCAGCAGTGATTGACTGGGCGCCGCAGTCTTTAGCGCTGCGGCCACCGCAGGGATGTCCTGAATGCGGATGGGCACAGGCATCCCTGTTAATTCGGGAACTCGAGCGAAAGAGGCGAATTCCACGCTGATGAGCGCAGAGCAAAACAGGCTGCCGCTCGAGAGAAAGCCGGCAACGAGGGTGCGCAACGCGTTCTTGCGCGCGTAGCAGATGCCGGCAATGGCAGCGCTCACTTGGACAAGGCAGGCCAATCCGGCGGTTTCCCAAGGCATGTGCGGCACGCGCCAGGCAATGTCACCCCGTGGTTGCAGTTCCTGCAAGCCCACGGGAACCGCGAAGTGAAGCACGGACATCGCCCCCAGCAGCAGAAAGGCCACTTTCCACCTGCGGGAAGCCGGCCGTGGCGCTGCCGGACTGGCACTGCTCGGGAAATCTCGGCGAATACTGCTCGCCGAAATGCAATACGCGATCAGGATGATCGTCACAACGGCGCAATACAGTTGGGCCACGGGCCGGACCGGTTCTCCGGATTGCCCCGAAGTCATCGACGCGAAGCGTGACACGGCGAATGCGGCCTTATAACACCACACGCTCAGCAGCATTCCCACGGCAAAGGCACTGTAAATCACCGGGCTGCTGGAGACACCCCAAGAGGCAATCGCCATGCCCAATAGTCCCATCGCCAAGATATAGGCGGCAAAAAGAAGGCCGGTATGATAGCGAAACTCAACGTTGTGGTATGGGACCGAATTGGTAATCAAGATCGTGTTGCTCAGCACTACCCACAGCACAAAAAGCAGCAGCAAGATCCTGAGCACGCTCATTCCCACACGCTCTATCATCGACATGATCTTTGACGGAGCTTCCGGGGAAGCGTTGCGGGCGGATCTCCATAGGGCCACTCCCGTCATCGCCAGCACCGCCATCAACAGCACATCGGCGAGGAAGAGATTTTCATCCGGTTGACCGATGGAGGAACCTTCCAGGATGTCGCCGGCGAAGGACATGAAACAGAACGCGGCAATGAACAGCAGAAGCGCCAACACCCCAGGAAAGCATCCGGAAGCCCGGGTTTCCGCGTTGCACGTGGACTCCTGCATGTTCCTCATTTCTCCCAAGGTCTTGCCCGGCACATTCGCACTCCGTGGCCGGCGCTCTCGCTCTGCTCACTCCATGGATGCACAGGACGAAAGGCTGTGCACGCGTCGAGTGTCAGACAGACTGCCCGGACAATCAACGCCCCAGCCGCGTGCTCCGGCAATCTCCCCGCCATGTGCGTCCCTTCCGGTTCTTCAGTGCTGTTGACGAAAAGGAAGTTCCTTGCCGCCGGTCACCGGGATGGCAAGGCCGGTCAGGAACGAGGCGCGGTCACTCGCAAGAAATGCCACGAGTTCCGCGACGTCGCCCGGCTGGCCCAGCCGGCGCAGCGGCGTCAATGCCGCGGACTGTTCGGCCAGGTCTTCTTCGCTCGCTCCGGACAGCATGGCCATGCCGCGGAATTCCATGGCGAGCATGTCCGTGTTGATGTCGCCGGGCAGCACGGCATTCGCGCGCACCCCCGACGGGCCGTATTCAAAGGCGACATCGCGTGTGAACTGGACGAGGCCCGCCTTCGATGCGCCGTAGGCGGAAACCATGTCGTGCGCGCGGATCGCGGCGACAGACGCGATATTGACGATGGCGCCTTTGCCTTGCGCCTCGAAATGGGGCAGGCAGAACTTCGTGGTCAGGAACGCGCCGAACAGATTCACGCGAATCGTCTTGAGCCACTGGTCGGGTTCGTAATCGCCCACGCGGTTGCTGCCCCAGGAACCCCCGGCAACATTCACGAGAATATCCAAGCGTCCAAAAGCCTTGACCGCCTCGGCGACGAGGCGCTCGACGTCTTCGGGCGAGGTGACATCCGCCCGGACGGCGATCGCCGGCACTCCCAAGCCCTGTGCCGCATCAAGCGTCTGATCGAGCCCCTGATCCGCACCATAAGCATACCCCGTCATCTCCATGATGGGATCCGGCTCGACCGCCGCCACGTCGCTCGCGACAATGGCCGCGCCCTCGCGCGCGAGCGCCTCGACAATGGCCCGACCCATGCCGCGCGGACTTCCCGCACCCGTCACGATCGCCACACGTCCCTCGAGTTCCTTCATTGGGCTGTCTCCTTCCGGCGCGCGGAACGGATCTTCCACGCGGTGTAGTGATCCCACAGGCGCGGCGCAAGCCTCGTCATCCACAACAACGCGTGCGTCTCGAAGCCGATTGTGGCCTGACGCCGGTTGCGTTCGATAGCCTCCACGAATCGGTGCGCCACCTGCTCGGGCGGAAACAGCTTGCCGCCCTGCAACACGGAACGGGTTTCCGGGGGATAGAGCAGTACCTCCTGATCGTAGCCCGGCGTTTGCGTATCGGGCGGCAACAGCAAGTGCACGCTGATGTTCTTGTCCGCATATTCGTAGCGGAGGGTTTCGGCGAGGTTGTTGAGGGCGGCCTTCGTCGCGCCATACACGGAGAAGCCGAAGATGCCCGCATTGCCCGCGGGCGAAGAGGTGATTGCGATGAAGCCTCCTCCCCGCTTCAGCAGTTCCGGAATCGCGTGATGCAGCGTGTAGACCACGCCCTTGAAATTCGTGTCGATCTGCCGACCGGCATCCCCGGGCGAGATCGCATGGAAGTACCCCGGATGACAGTAGCCGCTGTTCGCGATGACGCCATCGAGCCCCCCAAGGGCAAGCGCGAGTTCGGAAACGGCGCGGCCCAGCGCTTCCACGTCCGTCACATCGCAGGCACGCACCACCGCCGTGCCGCCGGCAGCCTCGAGTTCCGCACGCGCCGCCTCGAGCGCCTCCGGATCCCGGGCCAGAAGCGCGAGCTTTGCGCCTCTTCGGGAGAGTTCCCGTGCCATCGCGAGCCCGATGCCTTTCGACCCGCCGGTGACCAGGATGTTCTTCCCCGTCAACGTTCTCCGCATGACGTTCGTCCCCATGTGCGACGCACATTATAGCGGGACGACAGAAAGAAGCGAAGCCGCACGCCTCTCCCGCCTAGTCGCCGTCGGAATCCTCGGGCAGGACCTCCGTCTGCACGACTGTGCGTGCGCTGACGACCGGCGCTTCCAACGGAAAGGCAAATTCCAGTTGCTGGCGCCGGATGAAGTTGTAGCGCTTGAGCAGGCGCAGGGTTTGGAGCGTCTGCGACGGCGCATAATTGCCGTGCGCGCTCAAGCGCCCCAGAATATCCTGCAGGATGGTCGGAAACTCGATCACGTGCCCTATGCCCAATTGCCGCAGCAAGTCCAGGGACTTGGCGCGCGGCAGCGGCGACGTGGGCAATTCCGAAATGATGAGAATCGAAGTGAAATCCGGGCTACCGAACACGCTCTGCGCCAACGTCCGGGTTTCCTCGGCAGCCACGTGCCCGAGCACGGGATTGTTCTCGACCACAGAGGGGTAAAAGCGGTCGCCATGCCACGCGCGCACCTCAACGACGGCGCGATAGAGGCTCGGCACATCCTCCGCCCGCAGCAGGAAATCCAAATCGCGCCCCGGTTCGGGATTCGTGTGTTCCACGAAGAGCAGATAGCCCGGCTCCGCGGCCCGGGGGAAATCCACGTGCCGCCAGTGAGTCAGCACATGGAACAGGTTGAGTTCGAAGAACTCCCGGACGAGCTGCATGTTCATATCGCTCATCGGGCCGCCTCCTGGGCCGGGCCCTGCATGAACATCTTGCCCGTGGCGCTCGACGGGTCCAGCTCGAGCATGCGCCGCCCGATTTCGCGGGCCGCCTCATGGCGTCCCAAACGCTGCAGGCAGGCGCCGCGCTTGGCGAGGATGTCGATGAGGGTGAAGTGCGCGTCATAGGCGGAATAGTGCCGGCCCGCCTGCGCGCAGTCGGCCGCCCGTTCATAACAGTCAGCCGCCTTCTCAAAGGATTGCTCCACAAATTGCACTTCGCCGCGCAGATAATGTCCCTCCGGCTGGCCGGGATTCGTCTCGATGTGCTTTTCGATGAGCTTGTCCGCGCGCTCGAGCGCGTTGGCGGAGATCTCAAGCCTTCCCGCAAAAGTGGCCGCACGACCCAGGAGCAGAAAGGCGCCGAAATTCGAGCCCCCCTGGCTGATCGCGGTTTCCGCCAGAAGCACGGCCGCGTCCCACTGCCCCTGCTGAAACGCGCAGTGCGCCATGCCGAGGCTGGCGCGGGCGTTGTCCGGTTTTACGCGCGAAATTTCCTCGAAGAGGCTTCGGGCGCGGTCCGCCAGGCCGATATCGAGCAGGGCAAAGCCGAGGTCGATCCGCGGCGGAATCTGGTTGGGCTTGTTCTTGATCACGAACTGAAGCAATTCCACGGCCTTCTGCGGCTGGCCCAGGCGGAGACGGCACTTCCCCAGTTGATGATAGGCGGCGAAGTGCTGCCGATCCAGTTCGATGGCGCGTTCGAAGTACTTGACGGCTTGCATGACATCCCCCTTCATGCCCGCCGTCACGCCTTCGTCGTAATAACTCTCCGCATTGTCCCCGCCGAATGCCATGGATGCTGTCCTCAGGTTGTGGCGCGCAACGCGCCGAAGGCCGCCCGTGCCTGTTCTTCGCTGATGTCCGTCCGTTGTACCACCCGGCCAATCTCCGTTGCCAGAATAAACTTCAGGGCGCCCGCGCGCGCCTTCTTGTCCTTGCGCATCGCGGCCAGCGACGCCTCCACGGGCAGCTCCGGCCACGCCACCGGCAGCCCATACAAAACGCAACATTGCCGCTGCCGTTCAACGAAACGCTCGTCTGCCATGCCGAGATTCCGCGCGAGGGCGCCCGCCGCGCACATGCCGAGCGCCACGGCCTCGCCGTGCAGAAAGCGCGTGTAGCCGCTGACGGATTCGATGGCGTGGCCGAACGTGTGCCCGTAGTTCAGATTGGCGCGCACCCCCTGCTCCGTCTCGTCCTCCGCCACGATGGCGGCTTTGATCTCGCACGAACGCCGTACGGGGTACTCCAGGGCGCTCAGGTCCTTGGCCAGAATGGCCTCGGCGTGGCGTTCCATGTATTCAAAGAGTTCCGCGTCCGCGATGACGCCGTGCTTGATGATCTCCGCGACCCCCGCGCTCAGCTCGCGGCCGGGCAACGTCCGCAGGAAGCTCAGATCGATCAAGACCGCCCGCGGCTGATGAAAGACGCCTATCGTGTTCTTGCCCAGCGGGTGGTTCACCCCGGTCTTCCCCCCCACGCTCGAATCCACCTGGGCCACGACTGTCGTCGGAACCTGGATGAACGGGATGCCCCGCATGAAGACCCCCGCGGCGAAACCAGCGATATCACCCACAACGCCGCCGCCCAACGCGATCACCGCGCTCGCGCGGTCCAGGCCTGCCTCGAGGAAAGTCCCGCAGATCGCCTCGATCCGGTCGAGCCGCTTGTACTCCTCCCCCGCCGGCATCACATGCGTCACGGATTTGAAACCGGCGCTCCGGATCAACGCCTCGACGCGGCTGCCGTAGAGGGGGGCAACATGGCTGTCCGTAACCACGCCGAGGGTCCCTTTGACCCGCGCCGCGGCCAAGACTTCGGGCAGTTGTTCCAGCGCCCCTTCCCCCAGATGAATGGGATAGGAACGCGCGCCCAGGGAAACGTTCATCGTTATCACAACGTGCTCTTTCTCGTCTCAGATCTTGACTTTGACAGTTCTGCCCGTGTCAGCGGCCTTCTCGGCCGCAAGAATCACCGCCAGCGACTTCATGCCTTCCTCGCCGGAGCAATACGGCGCTTCCAGGCCGAGGATCGCGCGGCAGAACGCCCCGCCGATATCCAGTCCCCAACCCGCATCCGCATTTGTCGGCGGCGGCGGCATCGGAAACACGATTTCGCACTCCGGCTTCGTCAGTTGGGCCATCAGCGGCTTGTCCGGAAGCCAGTTGATCTCGAGTGTCCCGTTCGCGCAGTGCAGGATCATGTAGTTCGCTTCCATCCCCTTCACTGTCCACGAGGAGGCCAGCGTCCCCAACGTCCCGTCCGCAAACTTGAGCGTGGCGACGAAATTGTCTTCCACGTCCGTGTTCTTCTTCTCCAGCGTGCCGTAGGCCGCGCTCACCTCCGCCACTTCCTTTCCGGTCAAATGCCGCACCAGGTCCGCCTTGTGCACGCCGAGGTCCGCCATCGCGCCAAAACGCGCCTGCTTCTTCTGGAAGAACCACTTGCCCGTCGGGCTCCAGTACTCCGGACCCATGTGGCCGAACATCGCCGTGACGTGCAGGATCTTCCCCATGATCCCGCTCTCTAGCACCTCTTTCGCCTTCCGGTGCGAGGGAAAGCGCCGCTGGCTTTGATTGACCATCAGCAGCACCCCCGCCTTCTTGGCCGCGGCAATCATGGCCTTGGCCTCGTCCAGGCTCGTCGCCATCGGCTTCTCGACGAGCACGTGGCAGCCCGCCTTCGCCGCGGCGATCGTGACGGGCCCATGCAGCACGTTCGGCAGGCACACAGACACCGCGTCCACGACGCCGTCCTTCAGCATCGCCTTGTAGTCGGAGTATATTTTCGCTCCCGGCGCATGACGGGCGGCAAGGCGCTCGGCCTTGGCCTTCGACAAATCGCAGAACGCCGTGATCTCCGCTTCCGGCGCCGCCGCATAGTCCGGCGCGTGCAGATGCTCGGCAATGGCGCCGCAGCCGATGATTCCGACTTTGACAGGCTTTTCCATGTTTCCCTCTTCCTCCGGCGCGGATGCGTGCGCGCCCTCGTTCGATCTACCCGGATCTTGCCGCGCTATTCTATGCGCCGCCCCCGGAACAGCGCAACTGACCGCGAGTTCCCCAATGCCGCGACAAGCGCGCCGCCCGGCCGGGACGAGCGGCCTCGCAAAAACGCGGCAGGCGCGGTATGATAGCCGCTCAAGGAGGGAAACATGCACGCCAGAGCAGACAAGTATGCCGGGGCGCTCGACGCGGCCACCGCGTTGTTTGACGAACGGGGCTTTGCCGCAGTGACGATCGAGGAAATCGCCGCGGCGGCCGCCGTCTCGCGGCGCACGCTCTACAAGTACTTCGGCTCCAAGGAAGCGCTGGCGGCCACGGCTGTACGCGAGTACGGGAATCAGTGGCGCTCGTGGTTCTTCGTGGCGGTCGACGATCGGGCCGGCGGTCCCCTCTACACTATCCCCGCGCTGTTCGACGTCCTGGCCACCTGGCTCGAGGGCACGCGCGGGAGAAGAGACCTGATCGCCCGGGCCTTGGCCGAGTTCCCGGATGCAGGCCATCCGGCGCGCGAGGCCGCACACGAACACCGGCAGGCACTGCGGGCCTTTCTGGCGAAGCAGGCCCGATATATCGCCCGCTACAAAGACGTAACGCCGGCCAAACTCACGACCGCGCTCGAGGTCTTGTTTGAGGGCGCCGTGGCCGTGGGACGCGCCGGGGCTGCGCGCGAGGCCAAGGCCGTGGCCGAAGCCCTGCTGGAACGGGCCAACAATGTGGGGAGACGGAAGTAGGCCTCTGCGAATCACGGGGTGAATGAACTTTGGAGCAGGACGGGGCGTATACTCGGATGGACCCCGCTGACGAAGTGTTGGCGGCACGGGCGCGCTGCGGCGAAGCACAGGCGTTCGCCGCGCTCGTACGGCGCTATGAAACGCCCTTGTTCCGATACTTGCGCCGGATGCTCGGCAACGCCGCGGACGCGGAAGACGTATTCCAGGAGACTTTCCTGCGCGTGCATCAGCATCTCGGGCGTTATCGAAATGATGCGCCGTTCCGGCCGTGGCTGTACTGCATCGCCACGAACCTCTGCCGGGACCGCCTGCGCTATCGGCGGCGGCATCCCGTGCTCGCGCTGGACGCGCCCATTGGAACTGAATCGGGGGCGCCGTCGTGGGGCGAACGCCTGCCGTCACAGGCGCCCGCGCCCGATTGCGCCGTGCGGGAGGAAGAGTCGGCAAGGCGGCTTCAGGCCGCGCTGGCGAAGCTGCACGTGAAGCAGCGTTCCGTGTTCCTCATGGCACGCTACGAGGGCATGCCGTACGAAGAGATCGCGAAAACGCTTCGCATTCCCGTGGGGACAGTAAAATCGAGGATGAACAAAGCGGTGCATTTCCTGATGGCCGAACTGAAGGACGCCGGGCCATGACGATAGACTGCCCATCCATTCAACCGCTGCTGCGCGGATTCGCGCTGGACACGCTCAGCGGCGAGGAACACGCACATGTCGCCGCGCATCTAGAAGCGTGTGCCGCGTGCCGGGCGGCGCTCGACGGCGAACGGACCACCCTCGCCGTGTTGGACATGCTGCCCGAGCAGCCGCCGCGTCACGGCCTCGCCGATCGCACCCTGGCCCGGGTGCAGGAAAGTGCAATGCATCGGCAGCGGCCGAGGCGCTGGGGCATCTCCCTGGGTGAACTCGCCGCCGTGTCCTGCATCGTCGTGCTCTGTGCTGCCATATTCCTGCCTGCCCTGGCCCGTTCACGCGAATCCGCCCGGCGCTCCTCCTGCCAGAACAACCTCAAACAGTTTGGCCTTGTATGCAAGATGTATTCGAACGACATCAAGGACGCCAACTTCCCGCCCCTGCTCAGCATTGAGGGCGCCGGCGTGCCCGATCTGCGCACACTGTATCCGGAATACCTCAGCGATCCTGTTATTCTCCTCTGCCCCACGAACCCCGCCTTCGACCGGGATGCACTAATGAAAGCTTTCCAGCAGACGCCTCCCGATTGGGACACGGCGCACCGCCTCATCTCTAAACACTACTGCTACCTCGGCTGGGCCGTTCACAGCAAGGAGGACATCGAGCTTCTCCTGAGTGCGCGCGATAAGAAACCCGCCGAGGACCTCAAGACCGACGGACACACCCTCTACTGGCTTCGCGAAGGCGTGGAACAACGCTTCGTGACGGACCCTCAAGACCCCGCCGAGACCGCCCGCATTCAGTCCGGGATCCCGGTTGCCTTCGACAATCCCGCCGCCCACGCCCATGTGCCGAACGGCGTCAACGTGCTCTATCTCGACGGCCACGTCCAGTTCGTCAAACTCCCCCCGGACGCATCCCTGCGCCAGGCCCTCGAGATTATCCTCGACGCAAAATGAACCTTCCCCGCTTTCGCGCGTAGCTACTTCCCGGAACGGCTCCGAAGAGAGCCAAGGGAGGTGCCGCCATGAAACGACTCTTGATTCTGCTGACACTCGCGCTGAGCGCTGCCGCGCAAGAACCCACCACGCTGTTTCCCGAGTTGCCTTCCGCCGACCTGCACATGAAGTGGGCCGATCTCCGCGAACTGCTCGCGCGGCTTCAGGCCAGTGAGGAGAAGCAACCCGCCCCGAAACCTGCCCCGCCGTTGCCCTGGTGCGTGGAGAGCGCGGTGTACACCGCGGACGCGATCCAAGGCAACACGGTGCGCATCGAAGCGGCGTTCACGTTGCGGGTGTGGCAGGAGGGCTGGAGCAAGATTCCGCTTCTGGGGGCGGGCATAGCGCTGGAATCGGCCACGATTGACGGCGCGCCCTCGACACTCACGCCCGAAGGCGACTGGTTCACCCTCCTGACGGAGCAGGCGGGGGAACACACGCTCAACGCCGTGTTCTATGCGGTTTGCACGGCGAAAGAGGGCGTGGTGGATTTCTCCTTTCCCTGCGCCAAGGCGTCCGTCACGCACATGACGCTCCTGCTCGCACTGCCCGAGGCGGAGATCGCCTCGCCCACTGCCGCCAGTGTGCGGGTCCAAGCGGCGGAAAAGGGGCTACGCGCCGAACTGGTCTTTCGCAGCACAGACAGTATCGCCGTGCGTTGGAAGCTTCCGGCGAAGGCGCTTCCACCCGCACCGCCAAAGGAGCCGCCCCGGATGGCTTGCCAAGCCTCGACGCTTGCGACGGTCTCCGAGCGCCTGATTGCCTGCCAGTCTCAGCTTCAGTTCGACGTGCTTCGCGGCGAGGCGGCCCAGTTCACGCTGCAACTGCCGGCCAAGGCGCACGTCCTTCAGATGGAGGGCACGGGCCTCGAGTGGAGCAGCCGCGAGGAAGGCGAACTGCAAACGCTGGCGGTGCACCTGAACCACGTCGTCACGGACCACTTCCCGTTGACGCTGCGCTACGAAGTCAACGTGGCGGAAAGCGCCGCGTCCCTCACGATTCCCCGGCTCGACGTGCTCGATATGGCGCGCGGCAGCGGATTCATTGCCGTGGCCACACGGGGAAATGTCGAAGTCGAGGCGAGCAAGGCCTGCGAAGGCTTGCAGCGCATCGACGCCAACGAACTCCCCGCCGCCTTGCGAATGCTCTCCGCGGAACCCATACTTCACGCGTTCCGTTATGGAGAGGAGAAGCCCCTGCTCGCCCTTGAATTCCGCCGGCTGGAAGACGTGCCGGTGCAGGCCGCGGCCATCGATGAAGCGCGCTACGAGAGCGTGCTCACGGACGACGGGATGCTCGTCACGCACGCAGCCTATCTCGTCCGCAATCACCTCAAGAAGTTCATGCGGGTCGAAGTGGGCGCGGACGCCGAGGTCTGGAGTGCGTCCGTGGGAGGGAAGACTGTCCGGCCCGCCCGCGCGGGAACGGCCCCCGAAGATGCGGCCGCGGTACTGATTCCACTCCTCAAGTCGAACGAGAGTGGACGCCAGGTGGACGCGTTCCAGGTCGAACTGTATTACTTGCGGCGGGTCCCGCCGGCCAGGCAATGGCTCCAAGCGCTTGCCTTTGATGCGCCCAAGACGGATCTGCTTGCAAACAGGATTTCCTGGGAGGTGCTGCTGCCCGAGTCCAGGAGGGTTTATCGCGTGTCCGGAGATCTCAGGCAAGTGGATAGCCTCTCCCCCATGGCGGCGCCGTCAGGCGCTCCGGCGGGGGTGCGCCGGGGCGGCATCGTTTCGCTGGCCGCGCCCGGCCAGACCACGGAGACGCTGCGGCGGCTCAACGACGCCATGACGCAGAACCCCCCGCCCGCGCCGCCGCCCGCCGCGCCGGCCGAGGGGAAGGTTGCGGAGAAGCCTGCGCCTGCGGTTCCCGGCGGTCTCGCACTCATTCGCATCAATATGCCGGTCACCGGCCAGGCGTATTTCTTCGAACGGATCATTGTCCCGGAAAACACGCCGCTGAACGTGGTCTTGCGCACGTACGATCAGCGGTTGCGGTCCGGCGTCAAAGCCGTCGTGTTCTGGACACTGGCCGCGGCGGCCCTGGCCACAGGTGGATTGTGGTGGCGGCGCCGGCGCGCCCTGGCCGCCGCATAAACGGAGGAAGATGCCATGAAACCCATGCACTTCTGGGAGCTGCTTGCAGGCCTGGCCATCAGCGCCCTATTGCTGGCGCTCTTCCTGCCGGCACTCGCCCGCAGCCACGAGGCCGCGCGCCGCAGCTCCTGCCAGAACAACCTCAAGCAGATGGGGATCGTATTCAAAATGTATGCGAATGAATCACCGGGGCGGGTCTTTCCAGCCGTGAGCCCGTTTCCCGGAAACTGGATACCGGACATGCGGCAGGTCTACCCGGAGTACCTCAGCGACCCCATCATCTTCGCCTGCCCGAGCAGCCCATTTTTGAATTCTGGCACGTTTCGACTTCAGCATGATTTCGAGCATCCGGGCACACGGCTCGGCGAGTTCCACCCCGATTGTGTCTCTTCCCTCTTCTATGTCTACACCGGCTACGCCCTCGGCCGCGACGAGGCCGCCCAGGCGCTCTTCGATGCCCGAGCCGTACTCTCTCCCGAGGACTTCGGCGAGTCCAGTATCGAGGTTCCGGCCGAGGATCCGGCAGAAAGACCGTTGCCCTCCCCCTTTCAATTGCCGGTCCTCTGGGACCGCGTCGGCGTCCAGGAGAACGACTCAAACCACGCCCCCAAAGGCGGTAACGTGCTGTACGCCGACGGTCACGTGGCCTTCCAGCGTTATGCGTACTACAGTGACCCTGAGCAGTTTCCCATCACCTTCACCGTGGCCTCCACTGTCAATGCGAGCATCCCCCAACTCTCGCCGGACTGCTACCCATGACCGGCAGCTGATTCCTCGAGAGTCCCTGGCCGCGGGAGTCCATCCTGACTTCGGATCTCCCTTGCGGAGGGAATACGGTGTATTTCATATTTTCCCTTCTCCGCTTACCCCGAAGAATACTCCTAAAACAGCTTATTCTGCCCGACCAAGGCCCAAAATCACGGTCTATTGCCTTAAATCCGCCAAGATCTACCGGAATTGTCGGTACTTTCCCCTGATGCAGTTTTCCTCTTCTTGATATTAAATCTTGTTATCGCAAGAGAGCGAACAGGCGCGTGGTTAACACGGTAGAAGGAGAATCAAGATGGGAAATCAACGATGCACACGCATGCCGGGCTCGATGACCTTCAGAGTCCTGGTATTCAGTACGCTCGCACTTCTGCTCATTTCGGCGCAAGGTGCCTCTGCTGCCTCGGTCTGGAGCGGCGCCCTCAAGGTAACGATTCAGCCCGCGGGCGCCGTCAGCGCTGGGGCGCAATGGCGGGTGGACGGCGGTGCGTGGCGGAACAGTGGCACCACGGCCAACGGGCTTACGGTGGGCACCCACACGGTATCCTATAAAGCCGTCGCGGGCTGGAACACCCCGGCGAACCAGTCTGTCCGGGTAAATCTTTGGCAGACGACTTCCGTCACGGGGACGTACGCGGCGGTAACTCAGAGTGGTTCATTAACCGTCACCCTGCTTCCGACCGCCGCCGTTACGGCGGGGGCGCAATGGCAGGTCGACGGCGGCGCGCTTCAGAACAGCGGCGCATCCGTCAGCGGACTGTCGGTGGGCAGCCACACGGTGGCTTTCAAGGCCATCGCGGGCTATACGACCCCGGCCAGCCAGACCGTGACCATCTCCGCTAACGCGACGACGACCGCTACCGGGACCTATGTGCTTCAAACCGGCGCACTGACGGTCACCCTGCTTCCGGCCGCCGCCGTCACGGCGGGGGCACAGTGGCAGGTCGACGGCGGGGCGCTGCAGAACAGCGGCGCAACCGTCAGCGGGCTTGCGGTGGGCAGCCACACGGTGGCTTTCAAGGCCATCGCGGGCTATACGACCCCGGCCAGCCAGACCGTCACCGTCGCCGCCAACGCGACGACGACCGCCACCGGGACCTATGTGCTTCAAACCGGCGCGCTGACCGTCACCCTGCTTCCGGCCGATGCCGTCACGGCGGGGGCGCAATGGCAGGTCGACGGCGGCGCGCTGCAGAACAGCGGCGCAACGGTGAGTGGGCTGTCGGTGGGCAGCCACACGGTGGCTTTCAAGACCATCGCGGGCTACACGGCACCGGCCAGCCAGACCGTCAGCGTCCTGGCAGGCCAGACCGCGACCGCCAGGGGCACCTATGCCCAGATTCTGAATACCAGCCATGCCGGCCGCTTCACCACGTATGAGGGCAGCAAGACCTGCCGCACGTGCCATGCTCAGGAAGCGCTTGACGTGCATGCCTCGCTGCATTATCAGTGGCAGGGTGAAACCCCCTACGTGACCAACATGACCGAGGGCGGCAAGCTCAACGCGATCAACGATTTCTGCACCTACGCCAACATCAGCTGGATCAGCCAGTTGACGAATCTTCAGGGCGTGAAAGTGGACGGCGGCTGTGCCCAATGTCACGTGGGCCTGGGCGAGAAGCCGCTGCCCGACCCGACCTCCGCGCAATTGGACAATATTGACTGCCTGATCTGCCACTCCGACTCATACAAGCGCAAAGTCGCGCTGGTCGACAGCAAGCTGAAGTTCGTGCCGGCGCCGGAAAAGATGACGGTCAGCCTGCTCGAGGCCATCACGGACATTCAGTTGCCCTCGCGGGGCGCCTGCCTGAATTGCCATGCATATGCGGGCGGCGGGAACAACAACAAGCGGGGTGATCTCGAAGAGGCGCATCGCGATCCGACCAGTGCGTCGTTCGACGTTCACATGGCTCCCGTCGAGGCGGGCGGAGCGGGACTGGTCTGCACGGACTGCCACACGGTTCAGCAGCACCGCATTGCGGGCCGGGGCGTCGATCTGCGCGCGACGGATCTGGACGTCAGCGTCAACTGTGCGAATTGCCACAGCACGGCGCCGCACGATTCCTCCGACCTCAACAAGCACACGAAGCGCGTCAATTGCACGGTGTGCCACATCCCGACGTTCGCCAAGGCGAACTCGACCGACATGCTCCGCGATTTCAGCCAGCCCGCGGAAATTGACGTGAAGAAGCAGTTGTACGAGCCGCATATCGACCGCCAGGCCAACGTGATTCCGGAGTACGGTTTCTTCGGCGGCACCTCGTACATCTACCAGTTCCTGTCCCCCGCGATCCTGAATGCCGCCGGCTACGTGACGATGGCCGCGCCCTGGGGCAGCATCACGGAACCCGGCGCCAAGATCAACGCCTTCAAGCATCACACGGCCGTGCAGGGACGGGATGTGGCGACGCAGGCGCTGCTGCCGGTCAAGGCAGGCATCCTGTTCCAGACGGGCGATGTGGACCGGGCGCTCCGGCAGGGTGCGGCGGAAGTCGGGCTGCCGCTGGCGCAAGGCTACGATTTCGTGCCGACGGAGCGGTTCATGGGCCTCTTCCACGAGGTGGCCCCGAAGGCGCAGGCCCTGCAGTGCAGTGCGTGCCACAATGGCGGCACCCGGATGGACTTCGACGCGTTGGGCTACACGCCCAAGACGACCCGCAATGGCAGGCCGCTCTGCGCCAGTTGTCACGAAGACGAGTCCGGGGAATGGAACGCGAACGAGCTGTTCAACAAGGTGCACGAGAAGCACGTGAAGGACAAGCGCATCAACTGCATCGAGTGCCACATCTTCACAAACTAACCTGACTGCCGACTGCAAGCGCCCGGCGGGGAAAAGCCCGCCGGGCGCTCCGTTTTCGGGTTCAGTGCAGATGAAATGCCGTTCTCAAAGGTAGCCCATGCCCTTAAGACGCTCCGTCATGTCCGGAGAGAATTGCACACCCTCAGGCGCGGGGAACGTCGAATTGAACGAGGCGAGCCATTGGTCCAACCGTTGCCGGAGGTCCGGCACCCGTTCGGGCTGGCTGGCGCTGAGATCTGCCGTCTCTTTCGGGTCAGTACGCAAATCATAGAGTGACACTTCTTCGGTGCCCGCTTTCCGGATGAGTTTCCATCCCTCGGAAATCACCGCATGCAGGGGATTTGGCCAGGTGCGGTTGCTGGTGCCCTGCACGAAGATGTCGCGAGGCGGCGGCGATGCACGCTCGCCGCGGAGGACCGGGGCCAGACTGCTCCCCTGCCAGGTGTCCTGCGGCGGGATACCAATGAGATCCGCCAACGTGGGCATGAGGTCAAGCGCGGAAACGGGGCCGGGAATGCGCCCGGCCTGGATGCCGGGTCCCGAAAGCATCAAGGGCACGCGCACTTCCTCCTGATACACGGCCTGGCCATGTCCCCAGTCGCCGTGGTCCCACAGTTCCTCGCCGTGATCGGAGGTGAAGCAGACAAACGTGTTCGCGTCCAGCCCGAGCATCCGCAACTGGCCCGTCAATCGGCCCATCAATTCGTCCACGTAGCGGATTTCGCCTTCATACAGCGATTGGACATAGGGCCGGTCCTTCGGCGCGATGCTGAATCCGGGACCCTGTTTTGGGATGTTCCAGCGCTCGCCCCCCGCATAGGGATAGAAGAACGGCCACGGCCCATCTTCCTTCGCGCGCAGGCGTTCGGGCGGGTCGTAGGGCGCGTGAGGATCGATGTAATGCAGCCACAAGAAGAACGGGCGCTTGCCCACGCGCTGCAAATACGCCCGGGCGTATTGCGCCACGGCCCCGCTGGCGTCGTGCGGACGCAACGCCTCCAGCCGCGGATCCAGCGACGACAGCAGCGGCCGCAAGAACGGCAGGTGGCGGAACAGTCCCGACGGCAGCAACATGATCGGGTGCGGCGAAGCCGTGACCTCGAATCCATTCATGAGCCCGGGTATTGTCCACAGGAGAGCGTTCGACGTGATGGCCGCGGTGGCATAGCCCTCCCGCCGGAGCAATTCCGCCAGCGTTGGGCTCTTCGGTTCGAGCCCGTACTGCCAAATCTGGGTCAGCCATGCGTTGGGATCCACCGCCGGTGTCAGCCCCCGTGGATACTCCGAGGCGAACATGCCGGTCATCGACGGCAGGGTCCACGGCGCGAGGGAGTACGCTTCTTCGAACAAGGTGCCTGACTTTGCGAAATGTGCGAGGTTCGGCGTGGCGATCTGCCCGCCATAGAGGCTCAGATAGTCGGCCCGCAAGGCATCTGACACGACAAAGACGAGATTCGGACGCGGCGAGCCCTGGGCCGGTCCGCCGGTCGTGTAAACGGCGGACAGGGCCTGTGGCAGCAGCACCACGGCAATCGCATACAGGGCGCGCAGGGAATACGTGTAGAACCATGCGCCAAGACCGGGCAGGGCTACCCCGAACATCCATGCGGCCGGCAACAGGGTCACCCATTTCGTGCGGTCCGGTGCAAAAAGAAAGTAGTCGCCTGTAGCGACCAGCGCCGAGGCGCCCGCCAGCAACACGGTCATCGCAAGGGTGCATACGCCGGCCACAGCCACTCGCTCGCTTTTCGGCAAGAGCCAGAGCGCCGCGGCCAGGGCCGCAAGGCACAACAAGACCACGCCGTCGTCCAGCGTGGGCGCGACTTCGCGGCAGACGCTCAGCGCCGCCCACACCGCGCTCCCCGCGACCAGCACCGCCATCGGCAGCGCGAAGCCGCCGAAGCTGAAGAATCTGCCCAGCGAGGATACGGCCAGTGTGAGCAGAAGGGCTGCCACAAAGTAGAGCCCCAAGCCTGCCAACAACCCGAGATAGTCGAACCAACCCGTGCCGCACCACTGCGACGAACGGGACGCTTTCATCATCTCCAACGCGACAAAGAACACGGCGAGGGACAATGCGGCCCAAGCCGGTTCCTTCATCTTGTGCCACGCTCGCTTCACAGAAGCACCTCGCCGCGGCGTTATGCCGCTTGAGGATGCTATAACACACCCTCGCGCCCGATGTAAACGAACTGTCAGAGCATTTGACACGTTGGGCGGAAGCCCCTTATCCTGTCGCAACACGGCGCGGCAGCCGATCAACCGCGGAGGACTGAGGGTGCGGGGTACGGTTCTGTTACTGAGCGTGTTCGGGTTGTTGGCCGGCTGGGCGGTGGCGGATACGATCGTCATCGAGGGCAGAACCTACTCGGGCATCAAGATTCGGCAGTCCGAGTCTCGCTACTACGTGCGATTACCGGACGGCACGGCCCTCAGTGCCGCGAAAGACGCTGTCAAACCTCACGAAATCAAGTTCGGAGACGGCCCGTTGCCGGAGCCGCCGAAGCCTGCGGAACCCGCGAAGCCAGTCGCACCACCGGAGCCGCCCAAGCCGGAACCGCCGGCCCCCAAGGCGGCGGAGCCGCCCAAGCCTGCGGAACCC
>CAILVY010000305.1 GCA_903837785.1 Candidatus Hydrogenedentota bacterium | reverse complement strand
GATCATTGAACAGGTCGCGAACAATCTCAAATCCTGTCCAAAGTCCTGAAATGACGAACAGTATCCCGATGATTGTGATGCCGAAAGGTCGCTTCATTTTGGCAGATTAAGGTAGGGACGTCGGTTTCCCGACGCCCCCCTCGCAGATCCCGGCGTGCGGAATTACCGCACCGGGCTCCTCAGGAATGCGCGCAGGTGGAACTTCGATCATGATTGGACTCTGATGGGTTGGACATTGGTTACAGGGTGCGGCTGGCTTTGTCGAGCATGCGGCCATGGTTTCTCGATGACGCGCGGCGATGGGATCTTCCATCTTTCCCAGGCTTCGTGAAACGAGGCCCACGTGAAGCTCCGCCGCTGGCTGCGGCGGTTGAGCCATTTGAGGACCAATCGTTTGGCGAACCATGCGAATCTTCCATTGCGTTCCGAGTTGCCAATGACCCCATAGTAGTTCCAGACTCCTTGCAGCTTGCTCTTGAGCGTGGCGACGATCTCGGGAAGCGGAAGACTTCGCGATTTCTTGAGCCAGTCTTTGAGCGCCGCGAGTCCTCCTCGAAACTTCTTTGCGGTGGTGGTGCGTCTCACCCGCCAGTATTTCGGATTGTGTCGGCTTTTTCCCCAGTAGAAGTCGAAGCCAAGGAAGGTGAACTTCCCGCTGCTTTCTCCTTCCCACCGGTTGAATTTGACCAACGCGCTCTTCTCTTCGGCGAGTTGCAAGCCAAACTTGGCCAGCCTTTCGGGCAGCGCCCTCAGGTAGGCCTCGGCATCGTCTTTTCTCTCGAAACAAACGATGCTGTCGTCCGCATAACGCCGGAACATAACGCTTCCCTTGCTTTTCCTGACCATCACCTTCTTGATCCACAGGTCCTGGACGAAGTGCAGATAGATGTTTCCTAACAATGGTGATATGACTCCGCCCTGCGGCGTGCCCTCGTAGGAGGGCGACCAGTGTTTCAACTCTTCCATCACTCCGGCTTTGAGCCATTTGCGGATAATCCGGATCAGGCTGCGGTCGGCAATGCGTTCTTCCAGCATTTTAACCAGCCAGTCGTGTCGAATGTGATCAAAGAACCCTCTGATGTCCGCTTCGACAACCCACCGGTGTTTGCCGTCATGTAGCGCTTCACCCAGTTCCTGGGTGGCTTGGCGCGGACTGCGTCCCGGACGGTATCCGATGCTTTCGTCAACGAAGTCGTTTTCCCATATCGGTTCGAGGATCATCCTCACGGCTTGCTGCACAATTTTGTCTTCCAACACGGGGATGCCTAGCGGTCGCATTTTACTGCTTCCCGCTTTGGCGATCCACCGGCGTTTCACCGGTTGGGCACGGTATTTCCCTTCCTTCAAACGCGATTCCAATGCCAGCAGGTTTTCGTCGAGATTCTCCACATACTCGCCATGGGTCACGCCGTCGATACCCGGCGCGGCCTTGCGTTTGAGTCTGCGGAACGCCTCGCCGAGCATCTGCCGGTCGAGCAGGCGGGCCAGTCCCCGGAAACGATGTCCCGGTTCTTTCCCCGCTTTGGTTCCCAGTGCGGTCAGGGAGCGAGACACGCTTTCATCGAGGGTATTCCTTCCTCTTGCGTGGGTGCTTTGTCCGCGTTGCATTCCTGCCTGATCCTTCGCCGTGTGATCGGTGTTACCGTCTCTGACTACTATTGGCAGGTCTGATTCCTGATGGCTTTTGGCGACCCCTCCTTTGGGTTGGAAGTCGTTGGACCGCTGAAGGTATATCTCTTCATCGGCCGGGGCCATCCGGCGTCCCGAGTTCAAGGTGCCGCCCTCCGCAGGACGGTCATCTTTCCGCTTCTCTTCACACATGCCACGGTCTTGGTTCGACCCCGGTGGAATCCTGGTCACTTGCCTTGGCGCGACTTCGGATGCTGGATTCTCCATAACGTTACTGGATCTCCTTCCACATGACACTCTTACGGGGCTGTATCAACCTTCAGGCGCTTGCGAGACGCCCTGTGGCCTGCGTGATTCCCTGTGTACGCTTCAATCATGCTGTTTCCCCATCCTTCGGCCTCCAAGGCAGCCTCCGGGTTCATGTTGTTGACGCGGTGCCTTCCGCGAAGTTCTAATGGGTTAGCTAACATCACTGCAACACTCGGTAGTTTCTACTGGCTAGGTTTTGAAACATCAGGACTTTCACCTGATAAGATGCGCCTTGCTTGGCTCGGCGCACAACGACCAGAGCATGCGCCTGATGTGGTATCATGACCATGCCCACGGCATCACCCGCCTGAATGCGTATGCAGGTCTGGCCACCGGCTACCTGATCCTGGACGCGGTGAATGACCAATATGTCGTGGCCGGGAAAATTCCGTCGATGGATCAAACGCTGCCGTTGATCTGGCAAGACAAGATTTTCGTCAGCAATACCACGGCCGTGACGGATCCCACGTGGGCCACCGTGGCGCGCCCGGACGTGCAGGCTCCGGGCAGCCTGTGGTACGACCACGTTTACAACCCGCGCGAGTTCAAGCAGCGCCAAGGCAGCAAATACTTCAATCCGCCGAATCCCTCGTGCATTCCCGAGTTCTTCGGCGACACGATGTTGTGCAACGGCACCGTCTATCCGGTGTTGACGGTCGAGGCGAAGCGGTACCGCCTCCTGATGCTAAACGCCTGCAACGCGCGCTTCCTGAACATCAACCTGTTCCAGGCCAACCCGAACAACGTCGACGGCATCGACCTCAACAAGAAGACGCTCTTCCCGATCAACCCGCCCGGACCGCCGATGATCCAGATCGGCACCGAAG
>CAILVY010000304.1 GCA_903837785.1 Candidatus Hydrogenedentota bacterium | reverse complement strand
CTATCGAAGAGAACTTCTCGTATCTCGTGGGTTTCGCCTGGAATCCGGACTTGAGTGCAGCGGACTTCTTTCGGGACCTCGCGCAGCACGGCTATGACGCCGCGATCGCGCCGGACCTGGCGGAGATTCACGATGCGCTGGATGCCCTCGGGTATCGCTGGGCCGGCGGATCAGGACAGAACGAATGCGCCTCGTTTACGTGGGGCCTGAGCGATCCGGCGCACGTTGCGCGGCTCCAGGCATTGCGCGATCGTGCCGTCGCGCTGCTGCCGAAGGCGCATCGCGGCCGCGAGCGCCTGGACTGGCTCATCCGGCGGATGGATTGGACGCTGCAGTATGCGGCCTTGCAGGCCTCCGTGCGGGCCTCGGAGGAGTTGCTTGCGCAGGCGCGCGGGACGGCCGATTCCGGAGAGAAGAACGCTTTGGCCCGGCGCGCCGTGGAGGCGCTGGAGGAGCGGATTGCCGCGGATGCCATGCACACGTTTGCGGCACGCGTCACGACGCGCGGCGAGTACGGCGTGCTTGCCACGGTTTACGCCAAGGCGATTGTGGCGTGGGAAGAGCAGCGAAAGGCGTGTTTCGAGTTGTTGGGCGAGGCGGCCAGCCCGCTCCACGCCGAATGGCGCTCCGAAGCGCGGATTGTGCTGCCGCGATTCGTGGCGTCCGTGGCGTCCGGGCAGGACCTCGAACTGGAGGCGATCGTACTGGGCGGCGCCGCCGCGTGGGCACATTGGAGGCCGCTGGAGGGGCGTGCATGGCAGAGTGCCGCGATGGAGGAGGTGCGCGGCTGGGTGCGGCGCGTGCGCATTCCTGCGGCCGAATTGCCGAGTCCCGGCATCGAAGTGTCCTTTTCTTTCAGTGCCGATGCGGCGCAACCCGCGGCACTCGGTCCCAAAGTGATCAGTGTGCTTCCGGCGACGACGCCGGACTCCGCGCCGAAGGCCCTGGCCGCCGCCGCGGCCGCCGGCGAGATTGCGCTTCGCGCCAGTGCCGGCGCCGTTCTTCCGGTCGAGTTGAACTGGGGCGATGTGTCCGACGCGGACTATTTCCGCGTGCGGCGCAACGGACAGGCCGTGGTCGAAACGCCGTTGACGTGTTTCTTCGATGCGCCCGCCCAACGTGAGAATACGTACGCCGTGGAGGCCCTCCGCGACGGCACGGTGCTCTGTGCCTCCAACACAGTGGCGTTTTCCATCACCCAAGCCGCCAAGCCGGAACGGCCCACGCTGCAAAACGCGGTGAACCGGCTGGGCGTGTTGCTGTATTGGCCGGAGACGGCGTCGTTCAGCACGGCGGGCTATCGGCTCGAACGGAAGGCGGCCGCAGGCGCGGAATGGCGCCTGTTGCGGAACCTGCCGGCGCTGCGGAACGGGCAGACAATCGAGCGCGACGTGCCGCCGCCGGGGCAATGGACCTATCGCCTCAGCGGCGTGAATTCGCTGGGGGAATCGAGCGACGCGGCGGAGTGCACAGTCCAGTTTCCGCCGGCGGAACGTGCGGTGAAAAGTGTCACGTGGCCGTTGACGGAAGCGCCGTCCGGCGCGGTGGTGCACGGTGCGGTGAGCTTCGGCACGGAAGGGGCGTCCTTCCTGGGCGGGCATCTCACGCTGCCGCCCGAGCCTTGGATGGACTTGGGCCAGAGCATGACGCTGCACTTCGAGTTTCGGCTCGATGCCCCTGGCGAGATGCCAGTGCTGCTCTCGCATGGCCTGTGGCAAGTCGAGGGGTGGTTTGTCCAGATCCTGGGCGGGAACCTGGTGGTCCGCATGCCCAACGGCGATGCGCAGGGCCCGCAAATCGCGACAGGGCGCTGGCACAACGTGGACTTCGTCTTCGACGGGCTGACGGTTCACCTCGCCATCGATGGGCAATGGCTCCCGCAATCCGGCCAAGTGATTCGCTCAGTGCCCTCCCCGAGGGAGCTTGTGATCGGCAACTACAATTTGGCGGGCTCCCAGTATGCCTTTCGGGGCATGATGCGAAACGTTCGCCTCGACAACGATGTGACTATCGACGTGCCGGAGCAGGGGGGCGCTTCCCCATCTGTTGATTGAGGCGATACACAAAGGCGAGCACTTCGGCGACGGCCTGATAAAGGCTCTCGGGGATCTGCATGTTCAGATCGAGATTGGACAGGAGCCCGACGAGATCAGGGTCCTCATGAATGTGGACGCCGTGCTCGCGGGCCAGGGCGATGATGCGATCCGCGATCAGCCGCTGCCCCTTCGCGACCACCGTCGGCGCCGCATCCTTCGCCGCGTCATAGCGCAGCGCAACGGCCTTTCTGTGTTCCTCTTTCTTCATGCGTTCACATCGATTCCCGAGAATCGCCGCAGGAGCGATGCGGCCGCGCGCAGGCGGTCGCCGTCCCACCGGGCCACGTTGACCTCGCTTCCCGGATAGCCCGCCGAGTTCAGCGCCGCCGCCAACTCAGACGCGGCGCCGCGGAACGCCTGCCATGCGTCTTCCGTTGCGGCCCGGACGTGGCACTGGCA
The DNA here is from genome assembly GCA_903837785.1 of Candidatus Hydrogenedentota bacterium. Taxonomy (GTDB): domain Bacteria; phylum Hydrogenedentota; class Hydrogenedentia; order Hydrogenedentales; family CAILVY01; genus CAILVY01. Next base: position 12,483 of record CAILVY010000304.1, on the reverse strand, counting down.
GCGTCCGGACACGACGCGCAGCGTGATCCAGATTTCCCCGAGTTGCGACGTGGACAGATCGAGGGCAACCGTGGCGTTCTTTCCGTCGAAACGTTTCCCTTTGCCGTGCGCATCGGAGAGAAAGTGGATTTGGGCATGGCGGAGGCCGCCGTTCGGCGGGAGCGGCAACTCGACAAAGACGTAGGGCTGTGCGAGGTTGTGCAGATTCTGCAATTGCGACCCGGACACGCGATCGAGCACCTGGGCGGCGGCGCGGTCGAAAGACTGGAGCTGCCCTTGTCCGCGCAGCCACTGCCGCAGCGCCGCATGGTCTTTCAGTTGTGCCAGTTGCGCGCGCAAATCGGCGTCGAGCGTGGCGAGGGCTTCGTCGATGTTGCCCGCCTGCAACGCGAGCGCAAGGCGGGCCTCGAGTCCCCGGGGCGCTTCCATCTGTTCCAGCAAACGCCGGAATCCGTCGGACTGCGAGGCGCTCATGGCGGCGAGCAGGGCGGAGAACTGCGTGGTGAGGGTCTGCGGGATCACGCCGTCGGCCGCGGCCCGCGTGAGCAGTTGCGCCAGTTGCTCGAGATCGCCTCCGAGCGAGCCGCGGGAAAGGAACAACGTGAAGAGCTGCTGCAGCGCCTGTCCGGTTTGCGGGAGATGGGGAGGCGCCAGTTGTGCGGCGGCTTCGGCGGCACGGTTCGCCCCCAAGGATTCGAGGACCTGGCCGAGCACCGCGGTGGCGGCGGCGAGAGGTGCGCCCGGTGTCTCGGACGCAGTGACGGCGATGCGCAGTGTCAACTGCGGCGCGGCCGACAGGACTTCCACCCGCACTGGTTGTCCCGGCAACAATCCCTCGGCGCCGGCGAGCGGCACTTTCGCCCCGCCCAATTGAACGAAGAGCGCATCCGGCTTCCCCTGGATCACGGCCTGGAAAACCTGCCCCTGCCGCGGGTAGGAGCCCGCACCGGAGGGAAGCGAGGTGGCGATAGTGATGGGCGGAATCACGGCGTGTTCTCGGCCTCGGGGTTGCCGCGGGAGACTAAGTTCGTTTCTGTTTGGCCAGGCTCAGCATCAGGCGCACTTCGCCTTTCCCGATGCCCAGCTCACGGGCGATTTCTGGAATCGACATCCCCGCGCCGCTGTATTCGAGGATACGCTGCTGGAGGGCGGACGCGGGACGGCCGCCGTTATCGCCCGCCGCGGGCTGGGCAGGCATCGCAGTGGATTCCGGCGCAAGCGGTGCTGCGGAAGGCATGTCGAGCAGGGCGCGAAAAGCCGCGCGCGCGGATTCCGCCTCGCCGGGCGGAATGGGCTTGTCTTCCTGAACCGGCGCGGGGACTGCTTCGAGCACGGCCTCTTCTTCGAAGCCGCTCCAGTCCGCGAAGGCCATCTTGGGCGCGGGCGCATTGACGGGCGTCTGATTCACTTCGGGCGCCTCGACCGGTTCGAACGGCGTCACCGGCGGCACGGCCCCGGACGGCGCGGCAGGGTGCGGGGTGACCAGTTCGATCGGGGTCCGGCCGGGGAGCGGAGTTTCCGTCTTGCGTTGGACAGGTTCGGGCGCGGACGGGGCGGCGGCGGGCCGGGGCGCACTCAGCGCGTCGTGCAGGAAGTTGATTTGCCGTTGCAGGCTTTCTAGTTGGGCGTGGGATTCCTGCAATTGTCCCGCCAGGACCTGTTGCTGTTCGTAGAGCCGTTCGTTCTTCTCGATGCTCTTGGCGAGCACCTGTTTCACCTGGGAAACCTTCTTCTCCAGTTCTTGGTTGAACTCGCGGGCGAGGCTCTTCTGTTGCGTGATGACATCGCGCATCGTCTGAAAAAGGATGGCCATGTCCGCGATATCGGCCTTTGTTTGCTCCAGGCGCGCGCGCCAGCGGCGTTCTTTGCGGCTGTACAGCACGATGAGCAGCAGAAAACACAGCATCGCACTGGCTGCGATGCCCAGGAGTGTTATCGCCACTATCATCTGCATGCTGATTCCCGCCTGCGTCACGCCGGTTTAGATAATCACATCCAGCGTATGTTCTTCACCGCTTTCCGCCCGCTGATGCCGTTCCACGGCCTCATGCTGGGGCGTGGGCGTTTCACCGCCCTCGGGCTGATCCTGCGTCCCCGAACCCTTGCCGCGCCGCCGCCCCACGTAGGGATTGCGCCGGCGCAGTTCCTCGTCCACGCGCTCGTTCTTCTGATCGGTCCGCGCGACTTGCGTCTCCAGATTCACGGCTTGCTGTGCGGCGTTCGCAGTGCCGCGCGCCTGGGCGGCGAGGGAAGCGCGGTCTGCGAGTTGCTGCACCCGCTCGGCCGCGGTTACGCGCCCCAATTCTGAACTTGGATCAATGGGCTGCGGCATGGCCCCGCCCCTACAGTTGTTCCTGCATGATCTTCTTGAGCCGCTTCATGGCGGCGCTGTGTATCTGACAGATGCGCGACTCGGACACGTTGAGGACCAAGCCGATTTCCTTGAGCGTCAGTTCTTCGTAGTAATACAAGTTTAACACTTGCTGCTGCTGATCCGGCAACTGAAGAATGCCCTGCACGAGCCGTTCCTGCCGCTCGCCCTGTTCGGCCAAGCGGCTGGGACTGGGCGCCGTGGCGTTCGAAGTGATGTCGGACTTGCGCCCTTCCTGTGAATCCTCGTCCGAAGGGAGATAGTTATCCAGGGACAGAATCTGGGCCGTCTGAAGCTGGGCGATGGTCTCCTCGACATGCTCCTCGGTCGTGCCCAGTTCATTCGCGATGTCTTCAAAGCTGGGTTCCTGCCCGCGGGCGTGGCGCAGCTTTTCCTTGGCTGCGCCCACTTTCCGGGCCATCGTGCGCAAGGAGCGCGGCGCCCAATCGAGGGAGCGAATCTGATCGATGATGGCGCCGCGAATCCGGATCGAGGCGTAGGTGGAGAACTTGATGTCCTGCGTGTGATCGAACTTCTCCAGGGCGTCGAGGAGTCCCATAATCCCCCAACTGACCAGGTCGTCCATTTCCACGCTCGAAGGCACATGGATGGCCATGCGTCCCGCAATGTATCGAACGACCCGCATGTGCAGCATGATGAGCGCGTCGCGCGCCGCGGCATCGCCCTGCTCCTTGAACCGGGTCCACAATTCTTGTTCGTCGACGGGTTTCAACGGAGGCTCTCGATTCTTGCCTTGGGGCTGACGATTTCCGTGATGCGGAGGCCGAATTTTTCGTCCACGACCACGACATCGCCCCGGGCGATGAGTTTGTCATTGATGAGCAATTCGACCGGCTCGTCCACCAGATGTCCGACTTCGATGATGGAACCCGGTCCGAGATTCAGGATGTCGCCGAGCGGCATCTCGACCCGGCCGAGGCGGGCCGTGGCATGAAGGCGGATGTCGAGGACCATATCGAGGTTGTCGGGGGCCGCCGGCGGCGGGGTCACGGCCAGTGGTGTCTCGGCGACGCCGAAGCCGCTCAGAATGTCCGACACTTCGGCCTTGCTCAACGTTGGGCCCTGGCTTCCGGGGGACAATAAGGAGGGGGGCACCAACTGCTCGAGGCTCTGGCTGAAGGCGACCACGGCCGCGCCGGCCATGTCATCGCCGGAAAACCGGAATTGGCAGGCCGCGGCATCCGCGCCCAGCAACGCACCCAAGGCCGCGGCATCCGCCTGCGCCACTACTTCGGCCGACTCGAGTTGCTCGACGCCGCGCCCGAAGCGCTCCATGAGGTTCGACACGCCGCCGCCCAGCGCAGGCTCGGCGACTTCTTTCAAAACGGCCACGTCTTCATCGCTTAAGGTTTCGTTGGGCGCGCTGTCCGTGACGAGCGCGGCAAACCGGGCGGCGTCGGCGGTGGTGAAGAGCATGGCCCCGGCGCCGAGCTGGTTCTTGATGCGCGCCTGAAATGCCACGGGATACTCGGCCGCGAAAGAGGCCGCCCATGGCTGCGGGGAATCAGCCTCGAACGAGAAGGTGCGCGAGAACATTGCGCCGAACACGTCGAATGCGCCCTTCAACATCCCGTCCGTCACGATGCTTGCCGCTTCAGGATTCATGCCGCGTCCTTACTCCCGGGTTATGGCGATAAGCTGCACGGCGCTCTGTTCGCCGCGCCGCCCGCGGATCGCCTTGAAGCGCCGCACGCCGCCCACTTCCACAGTGATGGGCTCATAGGGTGAGCTGTTCAGTTGGATGATGTCACCGGCCTGCAGGTGGGCCACCTGCTGGAGGGTGAGGCTGGTTTCGCCCAGGACCGCGTCCAGTTGCACGGTGGATCTCCGCACGATGCGCTCGATGATATTGCGTGTCTGGCGCGCCACGTCCGGAGACATCTTTCGCGAGAAATGCGCCTGCTGTGAGATCTGGTCGAGGATCGGGTTGAGCACCATGAGCGGGATGCAGAAGTTCATGGTTCCGACGCTCTCCCCGATGTGGATCTCGTACCCCACCAGGACCACCATTTCGCTGCCGGCCACAATCTGCACGATGAGCGGGTCATTCTCCTGTTGGAGCACGCTCAGGCTGAACTCGATCAACTGCTCCCAGGAACGTTTCAGGCTGTCGAGCATCATCATCACGATGCGCTGGATGATGCGGTCCTCGATCTCCGTCAGTTCGCGCGGTTCCGGCAGCGTGCTGCCCCGTCCGCCGAGCACCCGGTCCACGATGGGAAAGACCATCGAGGGGCTCATTTCGATGACGGCGGTCCCCTCGAGGGGAGACATGTTCACGATCGCCAGCGAGGTGGGCCGGGCCACGCTCAGGATGAACTCGTCATAGGTTAGCTGGTCGATGGACGTGAGGTCCACCCGGACGACGGTCCGGAGGAAAGGGGGAAAGAGAATGCTGACTTCCCGTGCGAAGGCCTCGAAGAGGCTCTGGAGTCCTTTCAGCTGTTCCTTCGAAACCCGTTCCGGACGTCGGAAATCGTACGCAACGAGGTGAAGCTCCTCCTCCGACTCCGACTTCTCTTCCGGTTCGCCGACTTCACCCTCGGCGACCGCGCTGAGCAGCAGGTCTACCTCTTCCTGGCTAAGAATATCGGCCATGCTTGGGGGATTCCCTTACGGAGCTTCACTATTTACAGCGGGTCGAGTATAGCATAGCGTCCCCGGGGGCGCAAGCCGAGCGACCCCGGATAACATATTCATTCTGCGTCAGATACGCGGCTTGGGCCCGTGGATCCTCAGTCCTAGCACCCTTTACATTTTGCGAACTTTACCCGCAAGAACCGGCCCATCCGGAGCCGCTGTCAACTCAACTTCGGGAAGAATCGTTCTTATAGACGAGCACACTTGAACAACCCCTTACACCACCCTAGACAGTTCCCCCTAGTGTACGGGCTGGAGACCCTCCCCCCATTGCTCCAGCCCGTACACCCCTTTTTGGGGGCATGCAAAGGGGGTTATGCGCCAGGAGAAACGAGGCGGTTGAGCCGGCGGCGCCAGCGAATGCCGGCAGGGGAATCCAGCACTTTCAACAGATCAAGCCGTCCATCCACCTTGGCGCGAAAGGAGGCCGGCGTGTCGGTCGCGTCAATCCAGATTCGATACAGGGCCCAGGGAAACATTCCGGGGGGTACGGGGCCATAGCGGTTGGACACGGCATAGCGATAGCCCGCCTGGCGCACGAGGGCGAAGGTGGTCTCGGAATAGTCGAGCATGGAACCGTAGGGATAGGCGAAGCTCCGAATCGGATGGCCGAGATGCCGCTCGATGATCGCTTTCGATTCGGTGATTTCCCAGTGCTGCACGTCCTCCGTCAAGCTGGAGAGCCGCCGGTGGGTCATTCCATGAGAGCCCACTTCCACGCCGAACGTTTCGAGTTCCCGTAGTTCTTCCCAGGTCATCAAGGCCCCCGCCACCGGGTCTTCTTCAAAGTCGAGCGTGCTGCCCGCCTGTCCGGCAACCATGAAGACTGTGGCGGGAAATCCGAAGCGCTGCAATACGGGAACGGCGTTCACGAGGTTATCGCGGAACCCGTCGTCGAAAGTCAGGGCGACGCCGGGCCGGCCATCGGCAGCGTCTTGCAGCGTGATCACTTCCGCATGTTCCGCGAGCCAGGCCATCTGGGCCAGGAACGCCTGCGGCGTCACGTTCATTTCATGCGCCCGCTGGCCGATGCTGTGATACGTGAGGATCCGGGTGGCGGGTCCGCGCCTGCGCAGGAAGATTCCCGCCAGGCGCGCGCCGGTCTTGACGCCGCGTTTGATGAGGTTTTTGACATTTCGGTTCATGTACGCGTTCACGATACTGCTACATTCTTCCGATTTCTTTGGCCGTGCACAGCCCCCAGGCATAGCCGAGGGCATAGCTGACATACGCGATGAATCGCAGCCACTGGCCTTGGATCGTGGCCTTCACGAGGCGGAACGGAAAGCGCGCCAGCCGGAATGCGAACGAGGTTCTGGGACGGAACGCGCCGCTGTGCAGTTCTTCATGGGTTTCGTAGACGCTTTCCGGCTGGAACTTGCGGGCATAGGCCGAGCCAAAGCCATTGCGAAAGAAGATGCGCAGCAGCTTGCGCCGGTTTTCCGGCAAGGGGTGATAGATTCGGGTGTGGGGCGCGAGCACGACGCGATATCCTGCCTCGCGCAGCCGCACCCGGAGATCCGGGTCGAGTCCGCGCAGCAGATCTTCGCGTTCACCGCCCACGGCATCGAAGACGGCCCTCGGAATGGCGCAACAGCCGTGGCATGCCAAGTCGCTGTCGGTGACTTCCCCGACCACGGGCGTGTGGAAGCGGGGGAACTGATCGGCGGCACGCCGTTGGAACGGCGCGGCGTCCGGCGGCAGGACGATACTGGCGCCCGCCAGGCCGATGCCCGCATCGGCGTCCAGCACATCCACGAGCCGCTGAAACACGCTGTCCTCCGCGAGCGTGCTGTCGTCATCGAGGATGATCAGGATGTCCCCCCGGGATTGCGCCACCCCCTGATTAATGGCCTTGCCCTGCGGGGCCACGCCTTTGACGACATGCACTTCATAATCGCGGAAGGTCTGCCGCTTCACGCTTTCGAGCAGGCGCGGCACGCACCCGTCCCGGAATCCGTCGAGGGATGGGATGATCACCGAGACTCGGGGCGCCTTGTCTTCGATCCCGCTGTCCATTTCGCGCATCGTCCTTGCGGCGGTTGTGCACGTGCCACGCTAGCTTAACCGCTGGACGGCGGCGACTCAAACGACGGTCCCGGAACGGATCCGTGGCCAGGCCTGGCGTGAGGGAAGGGGCGGGACGGACAACTCGGCTCAGTCCTGGATGAACCCGTGATAGAGTCCCATGTAGTAGGGGAGCAGAAAGACCGTGCCGCTCGCGAGCATCCGGCCGTTGCCCTTGTAGTCGAGGATGTACGGATCGGTGTTCCAGTGGCCGAAGTAGCGCTCTTCGACGGGCAGGACCTTGCCGTTGTTGCGCAGGCCGCGGCCTTTTTTGTACAGGTCCTGCGGTTCGGAGGCCTGTTGACGCGGCAGGTGCAGGATGTCGAGCCGGTGGCTGTTCTGATGCGGCCAGCCGATGCGGTCGAGCGGAATGCCCGTCAGGGTGCGGATGGAATCGTCGAGCCAGCCTTCCCAGGGATCAATCTTGTGGGAACCCCAGGCGTCGTTGAACCGGGCGTCCAGCGCCACCGCGGCATAGGCGAAGTTGAAGAAGGGGTTCATTTCGGGGGCTTCGAGGGTCCAGCGCCAATAGAATGAGTACAGGATTTGATTTCGAACGAGCAGGTCTTTGGCGTACTTCACGAGGTTGTAGTAGCACATGACCGCCATTTCATCGTCGGACTGGTTCCCCGAGCCGAAACCCGACTGCACTTTCGAGAGCATGGCATTGTTGAGATAGCCGTGATGCTCGACGAGATCGCGGATGGCGTCGCTGTATTTCGCGTCGCCGGTCATATGTTCGGCGACGGCCAGATACGAGAGCATGCTCAAGGACTTGAGGCCGCGCTCGTACCACCAGGTGGTGTCCTTGTTCAGGTATTTCGGGCTGTAGATGCCCCATCGGGTGGGTTGCCCGTCGAAATCCACCAGGGCGTAATCATGCTCGATCAGGTGGTCGGTCAGGTCCCGGACCACCTCGCGGACCCGTTCCTTCTCCTCCTCGGTTTCGGCCACGAGGTCGTAGTAGGCGGGATAGAAGAAGTAATGGCCGTCCAGTTCGTCGGAACTGGTATCGCTCTTCCAATACCACTTGCCGTCCGCACTCTTCGGCCACCGGGGTTCATAGACTTTCCACTGCATGTCCCGCTTGGCGCGATGCCACCGGTCCATTTCGACGCGCCCCTCATTCGGGTCAGCCTCTTCCGTGGACCGGATTGTGCGCGCCAGAAACCCCTTTGGCGGACTGTGTTCACAGTCCTGAGTCACTTTCTGCAGAAAGCGCAGGGCTTCGAAGGCCTGTTTTGCGCGCGCCTGAAACTTGGGATCCTTCGTGGCGCCGTAAGCGAAGCATTCGCCGGCGCCGTACATGCTCGTCCACAATCCATCATTGTCCGTGTCATAGCGGATGATGTTGGACTTGTCGCCCACGCTGCGCAACGCGACCTCGGCGACCAGCCCGTATTCCGTCCGCTTGATGTACTTCTCGATTTCCTCCTCGTAGAAAGCGGCCTTCTCCGAGAGCTTCATGGGCTTGCGCTCGATGCGGGCAATGCCGCCGGGGGTGGCGAGCCAGGCCGTGCCTTGCTTGTCTACGGCGATGGCGCGGACGTCATCATTGGGGAGCCAGGCGAGACCCTCGCGGTACGTCCATTCTTTTCCATCGTAGCGAATGGCGCCCTTGTGTGTGCCAAACCAGACGGCGCCGTCGCCGCCCGCGGCCATACAGGTGAAGTCGTTGTAGGGCAACCCCTCTGCCGCTGTATAGAATCGCCAGGCATCGGGATTCTTGCAGCCTACCCCGGCTTTCGTGGCGAACCAGAGCCGGCCCTGGCTGTCGAACACCGTTGCCAGCACATCCGCGGCGGCCCATTGGCGTCCGCCGTCATCCTTGATCATCAGCGGTTCGAAGACGCCGGAAGCGTTCTCCTGGAAGAGGCCGCTGTCCGCCGCGGCCACGATCTTCCCGTCCGGTCCCACGGCCAACTGATGGACCGAAGTGTTCGAGATGAGATCTTTGTAGGGTTTTCCGGGGCCTTCGAAGTGCAGCCCCCGGGCCGTGGCCAGGTAGTAGTCTTCCCCGCGAATCACCAGATCGTTGAATTCCTCATTGGCCAACGAGCGCGAGGGAAAGAGCACCGGCTGATGATTCGCGGCGTTGCTGGCATCCACATAGAGCCGGTCGATCTGAAGGATGCAGATCTGATGGACCATCCGGTTGTCGGGACTTGGCGACATCATCGGCGCCCATTTGTCGTCTTTGAAGCGGGCCAGGCCTTTGTCCGTGGAGGCGTAGGGCAAACCGTCCTTGCCCAAGAGCACGAGGAACACGTTGTTGGACGGCAATCCCTTCTCCGCGGTAAAGAGCGTGGCGACTTCCTGCCCGATCGGCCCCACCGCCACCGGCGGGGCATCGGCCGCAAGGGCCATGCCCGCCACGGCCACAAAGGCCAGGACAGGCAACACGAGGTTCTTTCTGAACACGATGGACCTCCTTCCTGCGTCTCGAACGGCGGCTCGTTCCGCGGTTCCATTCTTCAGCTACTTATAACACACCTTCTTTCGTTCACAAAATCCGCCCCCGCCGTGCCTTTGCGCACTCCCATGCGCTATGCTTCTTCACCAACGGCTGGCAACGCGCCCAAGGAGACCTATGCAACTGCACGAATACATACGGCGGCTCGATGCCCTGTCCGGCGGATATCAGCGTTCCCAGATTCTTTTCGCCGCATTGAGAAGCGGGGTTTTTCCATTGCTTGTTCAGGCGCGGACCGCCGAGTCCGTCGCGGAAACGCTGGGTTGGCCTGTGCGGAGCGCCCGCATGCTGCTGGACGGGCTGCTTGCGCTTGAACTCGTGGAGAAGACGCCCGAGAACGCCTATGTGAACACGCCGCTGGCCGGGTCGTGCCTGTTGCCGGGCGCCCCGCTGGATCAGACGCATATTCTGGAGCACCGGGCGAACGCATGGGAGGCGTGGACCCGCCTGCCCGAAGTGCTGCGCACGGGAAGACCGGTGCTGGCGCCCGGGATTTCCGCGGAAGAGCGCCGCGCATTCATCCACGGGATGAACGACATTGCCCGCGAGAGCGCGAAGGCATTGATGGCGGCCGTCGACCTCTCATCCCACCGGCATCTGCTGGACATCGGCGCGGGTTCCGGTGCCTACACGGCCGCCGCACTGTGCGCCCATCCCGGCATGCGGGCCACCGTTTTCGACTTGCCCGAGGTGCTGCCCATCACGCGCGAGTGCGTGGCGCCGAGCGGATGCCTTGATCGGGTTTCCTTTTGCGGCGGTGACCTCACACGCGATGCGCTTGGAGAAGGTTACGACCTCATCCTGGTCTCGAATGTCATCCATTCGTTCGATTGGGAAACGAACCGGGTGCTGGTGCGCAAGTGTCACGCCGCGCTGGATCCGGGCGGCATGCTCATTCTGAAGGATTTCTTGCGCGATCCCGATCGCGCCGGCCCGGCCTATGGCCTGCTCTTCGCCCTGCACATGTTTCTCACGACGGAAGCGGGCGACACGTACAGCGTGGAAGATGCGGAGTCCTGGACTGCCGAGGCCGGGTTCGCGGCCGGTTCGTGCGTCGAACTGACGCCGAACTCGCGGCTGTGGATGGCCAGGAAGCCGCGGGGCTAGCCTCGGCAAAGGGGAGCGGCGGAGGACACTTCCCCCGTTCTTGCGGCGATCACTCCCCCGACACCCGGCCGGCGGATTACTGGACCAAAGACATGATCAGGTTGATGATCACCTGAAACACCTGGGCGAATTCGAGGATTTGCGTGAGGATGCTCAGAATCTGGTCGAAGGTCGTCATGGCTGTCTCCCTAACGTTGTCTTGCAGGGCTAGCCTAACAGATTGCCGCGCGAAAAATCGAGTCGAAACCGCGTTTCTGTCCGCGCTTTCACCCGCGCGGACGCATTGATATACTTGCGCCCATGACAATCCCCTCGGTGCACGTGCTGGTGATCAACTGGAACGGGCTGGAGCATCTGCAAGACTGCTTCGACTCGTTGCTGGCCGGATCCTATCCGAATGCGCGCTACGTGCTTGTGGACAATGGAAGCACGGATGCCTCCGTCGCGTTTGTGCGCGACCGATACGGGGATAGGGTGGATGTGCTCGAACTCGGGAGGAACCTGGGGTGGTCCGGCGGCAACAACGCGGCCATGGAACGCGCCCTGGAACAAGGAGCGGATTATCTCTTTTTGCTGAACAATGACACGGCCACCGCGCCGGACGCCCTAGAGCGCCTCGTGGCGATGGCCGAGGCCCGCCCGGACGCCGGCGCACTCGCGCCCAAGATGCTGATGTTCTATGCACCGGAGGTCATCAACTCGGCAGGCTTGGAGTGCTCTGTCATCGGCGCAAGTTGGGACAAGGGCATAGGGCGGCTGGACGCGCCGCGCTGGAGCCAGTCCGAACGGGTGATTGGCGTATGCGGCGGGGCGTGCTTCCTGCGCGCGAGCGCCTTGCGCAGAACCGGACTGTTGCCCGAGGATTTCGAGATTTATCTCGATGATCTGGACCTCTGTCTCCGGTTGTGGGACGCCGGCTATGAAATATGGACATGCCCGGAGGCGGTCGTCCGGCACAAGTTCAGCGCCACGCTCGGGCAGGGGGCGCGCGCGCGATGGAAATATTACCTCAACACGCGCAACCGGTTTTGGATGATGCTCCGCAACTTTCCGCTTCGCCGTGCGCCGGGACTGGCCTTGCCGCTGCTCCTGGGCGAATGCCGCGCGATTGGCCGGGCCGTTCTGGATGGCGAAGCATGGCGAATCCGGGCGCACATGCGGGCTTGGGGGAGCAGTCTGCTTTATCTGGGCCATGCCTGGCGCGAACGGCGCCGCCGTGCCGCGGAAGGCCGGGGACACGGCCGATTCTGGTCCCTGCTTCGGCGCGACATCCTGTTTTGCCGTGGCGTGCTGTTGCCCGAGCAGGGGTGGTATCCCGAGCGGGTCATTGGGGGGATAAAGTACCGCCCCATGAGCCGCCATGCCGTGCTCGATATTCCGCCGGGCCGGTTGCGGCTTCTCCACGCGAATTGTTATCCTGCGCTCGGCCCCACGGACGTGCGCGTGCGCATCAACGGCGAGGACGTGGCCGTCTTGTCCACGCTTGGCGCGGAATCCACTTTATTGGAGAGCTCCGGCGGTCGGTTGACCTTCGAAGCGCAGGTCCTGTTCGATGCGGAGCGCACGGGTGAATTGGCGGACTTGGGCGGATGGATCTGCGTGGAAGCGGCTGCGGATGCCCACTAAGTGAATGCGCACGAAGCCCTCATCGCAGTCCGGCGACGGGGCGGCGCGGGAAGGGTCCAGGGACGCGAACAAAACCGCAGCGCGGGCGGTGAATGACAGGTGATTCCGGATGGAGTTGATTACGTATTTGAGCGAACGAAAAGCCGTTGTGGATGCCGCGCTCGACGCACGCCTTCCG
>CAILVY010000303.1 GCA_903837785.1 Candidatus Hydrogenedentota bacterium | reverse complement strand
CTTTTCGCTTTCCAGCCACTTGTGCCGGAGAATTTCCTCCCGCTCGGCGATGAACTCCTTATACAACGAAGTCTGCTTCACCCAGTCGTCCGACTCGGTTTCCTGGCCTTTGGCCGGTTTATTATTGTCGTCGTCCATAGTCCTTGTTCACCTCTCGTCGAAGCGAACCGCATCTTCCACGAACACACTACCAGAACGCCTCAACTCGTGCAACCATCACCTCGTCCTGGGGTGTGATTAGAAGTGTCGGTCAGTTATGGGGGGGCGTGGGCTGGTTCCGAGGACGAATTTGGCACTGTACTTTTGCCGTGGGCGGCCATAAATGGATGGGTTCATGAACCAACCCTTGCCATTGGAAGAAGACCGAAATCAGAACCGCCGCCATCTGGAACAGCGTCTCGCACGCCGTCCGGATTTGCTGGAACGCTTCCATCAGATTGCCGACATGCTCGACGGGTCGGTGGCCGACGGCTGCAACGCTGACCAGGCCGAAGCGCGCGTGGTGGAGCAGATGCGGTTGCTGGGGCAAGAGGTGCTGGGCCAGTGGGCGCAGGAGAGCCACGCGCTGGCCCAACAGCAGATGCCCCGCAGCCATCCGCACGCGGTGCGGGAGGGTAAAAAAAACTCCTGACGTGGCAGACGACCTTCGGGCCGATCACGGTGCAGGAGATTCTCTGGCGGCGGGGGCGTCGCGGGGCGCGTTGGCGGCCGTTTTGTCAGCGGGCGGCCGTGGCGCCGCGGGGTGTTTCGCAGCGGTTGCAACGGGTGCTGACGGACTTTGGGGCGGAAGAGAGCTTTGAGCGGGCGGCGGCGCGGGTGAAGGAACATTACGGCATCGGCGTGGCCGTCAGCCGGGTGCGGCAGGTGACGCTGCGGCATGCGGCGGGGATGAGCACGCAAGAGCCGGTGGCACCGAAACGGGCTGCCGACTGCGTGGTGACGGAGATGGACGGCAGCATGATCCCGGTGGTGGTGACGGCGACGGAGGCCGGGGATCGGCGCAAGCAGAAACAATTGATTTGGCGGGAAGCCCGGCTGTGCTTGGCACGGGGGCAACAGGAACGAACCGCACGGTATGGGGCGACGTTGGGGAGTGTGGAGTGGGCGGGGCGGGTGTGGGCGGCGACGGCGCGAGCGGCAGGCGTGGGGCCGCAAACGGCAGTGCATGGGGTGGGTGACGGGGCGGGATGGATCGTGCAACAGTTTGGGGAACAGTTCGGAGCGCGAGGGCGCTACCTGGTGGACTTCTATCATGCGAGCGAGTATCTGGCGGCGGCGGCGGGGCGGATCGCACCGAAGGCGGCTGAAGGGTGGCGGCGGCGTCAACAGGGGCGTCTGCTGAACAGCCAAGTGGGCCGTGTGCTAAAAACGCTGGCGGAACATCGGGAGAGTGAAGGGGCGGCGGAGGCGCCGGTGCGGGCGGCGCATCGGTATCTGAGCGAGCGGCGAGCGCACTTGGACTACGCGGGGGCGCGCGCGGCGGGGCTACCGATTGGTTCGGGGGAGATTGAGAGCGGGCATCGGCACGTGGTGCAGCAGCGGCTGAAGCTGGCCGGGGCGTGGTGGAAAGAACCGAATGCCGAGGCAATGCTGGGGCTACGAGTTGGGCGAGCCAATGGACTCTGGGAAAACTACTGGTTGGAGCCTGCCCACGCTCAAAACTGACCGACACTTCTAATCGCACCCCTCGTCCTGTTTTCGATTCAGATCTTCGGAGAAAAACAGACGGAGAAAGCCGAGTGCTCGGAACCCGTTACCTCACCGGCAGTCGCTCCGCGGGCTGCAACGTCAAGCGCACGCTGGGCGCGGCGGTCAGCGGCGTCGGTGTCGTGAAACGCACCGTGTGTTTGCCCGGTGGCAGCGTGATCGTCGGCGGCAACTCGAAGCGGGCCACGGGGCCGTGTTTCTCGCCGATGCTGATGCGCACGCCTTCGTCGGGCCAGTAGGTGAACGTCTGGCCGGT
>CAILVY010000302.1 GCA_903837785.1 Candidatus Hydrogenedentota bacterium | reverse complement strand
GAATCGCAAATCCCGTGGTGTCGCAAGGTGGGGCTTCCGACGGCAGGCGATGGGAAGAACCTGAACGTTCAGATTGCGGAAGTCACCTGCTACGACGTCCGCCCGGCCGACTTCCCCGGAAAGAACCCGGCCAACGTTGCGTTCCCAAGACATCGCATGGAGCGCGACTGGCTTTATCAGGATGCCGGGCTGGACATTGCCCGCGTCTTCACGTCGGGCAACGACTGTGAAATAGAAAGCGCCATGGTGCAGAAGGTTCTGGGGCGGGTTCCCGGCGACAATTCCCACATGAAGAAGCTGTGGCAGCGGCTGGATGATCTGGTGGACAAGGAAGTTGCCGCGCGCGATCCGCGCTGGCGCGCGCTGTATCTCGATGCCTGCGCCGCCCGGCGCAAGGCTCGTCTCCAAGCCCTTCGCGAGAAGGCCACCCAGTTCATCTATGCCAAGCATCTTGTTTTCGGCTGCATGCAGGGGCTTGCCGGGCGATACGACCTTCCCGACGAGCAGGTCCGCGATTACACCTTCGGGTTCAAAAAAGGCGGACAGCTTTGCATGGGGACCATCCTTGAGGACGGCTCGATCAAGCATGAGGTGCTGCTGGAGAAACCTGAGGGCGCCATCTGTTATCCGAACCTCTCGTGGGACGCCCGGACACTGGTCTTCTCCATGCGGGACAACTTCGAGACCGATTCCTATTACCTCTACACGATGGATGTGGCGACGCGCCGGGTCAGACAGATCACCTTTCCACTCTCGAAGAACGGCAAACCGATGCCCGTCGCTGACTGCGAGCCAACGTTCCTGCCGGACGGCCGCATCGTCTTCACCTCCACACGCGACGTGCATATCAGCGACTGCTGGTATCGCGCCGGTGGAAACATCTACACCTGCAACGCCGACGGCAGTGACATCCGCCGCCTGACGTTCGACCAGCTCATGACGAGCCACCCGCAGGTTTTGGAGGACGGTCGCATCGTCTTCACCCGTTGGGAATACAACGACCGCAACGCGCTGTTTGCCCATCCGCTGATATCCATGAACCCGGACGGCACGGCTCAGACGGCCTACTACGGGAACAACAACATGTTTCCGGCGGCGATCATCCACGCGCGGAGCATTCCCGGCTCGCAAAAGATCATCGCCCTGATTGCCGGACACCATTCCATCTACAAAGGCAAGCTCGGCATCGTTGACCGCTCCAAAGGCGTGCAGGAGGGCAAAGGCATCGAATTTGTGAACACCAAGCTCAACGGGGCCTTGGGACGCGAGTCCGCCGACTTCATCCGGCCCGAGCCGCCGGATCCGTCCAAGCCCTACCTCGACTTCAAGATTGATGTCTTCGGACAGTTTGGCCCTCAGTATTCCCATCCCTATGCGTTCGACGAGGAGAACTTCCTGTGTTCATTCTGCCCGGAGGGGTATCTGCCGCCCTTCGGCCCCTTCAATCCTCCGCTGGGCGTCTATTACATGAAGCCGGATGGCGTGCGCGAACTTCTGGCGTTTGACAACTGGCAAGGCACAGGTTTGGCCGTTCCCGTCATGCGCCGCACCCCGCCTCCCGTGCGTGCGTCGCTCGTTCAATCCCGGACTAACACAGGGGTTTTCACCCTGCAGGACGTCTATGAAGGGCCGGGCTTGGCCGGTGTCCCACGCGGCACGGCCAAGAAACTCCGCGTCATTGCTCTGGAATACCGCGCTGCCCGCATGGGCTACGGGCAGAACGGCGGCGAATGCGAGACCGGTCTTTGTCAGACGCCGATCTCGCTCAACAGCGGCAGTTGGGACGTCAAGCACGTCCTCGGTGAAGTGGACATCGAAGCGGATGGCAGTTGCAGCTTTGAGGTGCCCGCGCACACGCCGGTTTACTTCCAAGTCCTCGACGCCAAGGGTTGCACCATCCAGTCCATGCGAAGCTGGTCCACGCTCCAGAGCGGCGAGCAGTTCTCCTGCATCGGCTGCCACGAGAACAAAATGCAATCGGGGACACGGACGCCGGCCGCCTACAAGACGACCATCGCCCTCTCCAAGCCGGTCCAGAAGCTCAAGCCGTTCGCAGGCAAGGAGCATCCGCTGCTGAGGCGACTGGCATCCCAGTCGTGGCTGGACAGCGTTGAGAACTATCTCGGAGTCAACGCCCCGCGCTCGCTGGATGCGAATGCGCCGGCGGACGGCTTCAGCTATGTCCAGGAAATCCAGCCCATTTTCGACAAGCATTGTGTGAGGTGTCACAACGCTTCTGAAATCGGAAAAAGCAGGATCAGCCTGACCGGAGAGATCGCCAGGCCGGAAACCGTGAAGCTGATCGGTGCGGGGCAGG
>CAILVY010000301.1 GCA_903837785.1 Candidatus Hydrogenedentota bacterium | reverse complement strand
GTTCCTTGCGGCGTCCCCCGAAATGAATCGCGCGGGCAAGGAGATCCTTTCCCGTACCTGTTTCGCCCGTGATCAGGACCGTCGAGTCTACCTGCATGGCCTGGCGTGCGCGCGCCAGCGCCTGGAGAAGGATGGGCGCCTCTCCGACGATGTTTTCAAAGCCGGCCGTTCCCATTTCACGCAAGGCATCGAGTTCACGGCGTCCGCGCACCTCATTCAAGGTGCGTTCGACGAGGACGAGCAATTCATCGACATCGAAGGGCTTGATGACAAACTCGCGCGCGCCCTGCTTGATGGCTTTGACAGCGGCGTCCACGGAGTTGGACGCGGTGACGACAATCACGGGGATGTCTTCGCCCCGATCCTGGATGCGGGAGAGGAAATCCATGCCGGACATGCCGGGCATTGTGAGGTCGAGAATGATCAGGTCGGCGTGTTTTTCTTCGAGGAGGGCGAGGGCTTGTCTGGCGTCGGGCGCGGGCAAGACGCGGTACGCGGTGCCCAGAATCATCCGGTACGACTCGCGGACACTGAGTTCGTCGTCAATCGCCAGAATCGTCTGCACGCTTTTTCTCGCCCTTGTCGCCGGCGGGGAATCTGAGGGTGAATGCCGCCCCGCCGTCGTCGTTGGCCGCCAGTTTCAATTCGCCCTGATGCTCCTTGAGGATTCGTCGCGCCAAGGGCAAGCCCAAGCCCATGCCGCGCTCCTTCGTGCTGTAGAAGGGCAGGAAGACACGGTTTTCGTCTTCCTGCTTCACGCCCGAGCCGGTGTCCCGGATGCGTATTTCCGCTTCGGCACCCTGCTTCTTTGTGCTGATAGAGAGGCGTCCGCCCGAGGGCATGGCCTCGACCGAGTTGCGCACCACACTGCGCACGGCCTGCGCGAAGTACTTGGGATCGAGCTGCGCGTCGGCAAGTTCGGGGTCCAGGTCGGTTTCGAGCGTGATGGCCCGTTCCGCCAGTTCTTCCTCGAAGGAACGCAGGATATTCTGGAGCGTATCGTTGACCTGGCAGCGTTCCATGGCCAGTTTGGGGTCATTGGCAAATTCGAAGAGGGTCTCCACCACGCCGTTGATGCGTGCAACCTCCTTCTGGACGACGCTGCTGAAGGCGTCGCGGAAGTCCTCGGAGTCATACTTGCGCGGCAATAGTTGCGCGAAGGTGTTGATGGCGACCATGGGGTTCTTGATCTCTTGCGCCACACGGGAGGAGAGGTACTCCCAGAAGGGGCTGTGGGCAATGTCCTCCGCGGGCGCGCGCTCTTCGGCGCACTTGGAGAAGAGCAGCACCGCGCCGCCGTCCTCCTGTGGCGAGGCATGCACCTCGAGCCAGGCGCCGGTGGCCCCGTCCCGCAGGCGCTGCCGCCGCGGCGCCCGGTCCGCCATGACGCGCAGCGCGACATCGGCGAAGGCGGAACCGAGTTTCTGGATGCTGCGCCCGGCCAAGTCGGCGGCGCGCACTTCAAGGAGATCCTCAGCGACCCGATTCATGATGCCGATGTTCTTGTCCGCGCGCACGTTCACCAGGCCGGCCGGCAGTTGCGCGAGCAGGTGCTCGGTGCCGGCCTGCTGTTGTTGGCCGCGGGCGTAGGCGCCGCCGCGCTCGAAGGCCAGCGAGGTGCTGCGCGCCATCAGCGTGAGAAGTTCGCGCTCTTCGCCGGAGTAGTCGAAACCGGAAGCCTTCTCGCCGAGCGTGATGGCGCCAAAGACGCGCCCGCCGCAGAGCAGGGGCGCGGCCAGGCGCGCATGAAGCAACTGCATTTCCTTGATGACATCCGGCCGTTCCCGCACGGCGTCCTGCTCCAGCAGGCAGGCCCGCTGATCGAAGCAGCGCATGAGTCCCGTGGTGTAACCGAGGCGCAAGGGGCCGGTAATGCTCTCGGGAATGCCATGGCTTGCGGCCACCTGCACGCCGTCTTCCTTCTCGAGCAGGACGGCGCACCGCACGGCGTCGAAGATGTCCACCGCCGACTCCAGCAGGCTCTGGCTGAGGCGCAGGGGATCATCCGCGTGGACGGTGGCGCGACTGAGCCAGCGCAAAGCCATCTGGTGCTGGGTCAGGGAAGAGGACTGGGCCTGGGGGGACAATGCCGGCCCGACGGTGTTTCGTGCGGCGGCGGCCGGACGCGCGTCGAGAAGACGGAGCGTTTCGCGGAGCGATTCACAGGAGAAGGGCTTCGCCAGCACGTGGTCCGCGCCCGATTTGATCAGACCCGCTATGGTGACCGCGTCTCCCCGGCTGGACAGGGCGATCACCGGGGTGTTCGGCGCCACCGCCTTCAGCGCAGCGATGACGGAGCCTCCCAGGGTGAGCCCGTCGTCGAGCATGATCGCGTCCACCTGCAAGGAAACGAGGCGTCGGCAGGCGCTCTCGGCCGCGCCGTCGAAAATGAGCAGGTCCGAGGGGGGCAGGGCATTGCGCAAGGCTTCGCAGATGGCCTGATTGCGGGAGATTACGAGCAGCACGTTCATACGCCGACCCTTTCCAACGCCTCGGCTCCAGCCTTCAACGGAAACGTGAGTGTAAAGGTGGTGCCCAGCCCCGGAGCACTGTCTACGTCGATTTCCCCGCCGTGTTCCGTGACGATGCCGTGGACCACCGAGAGGCCCAATCCGCTTCCGTCCGCCTTCGTGGTGAAGAACGGCGTGAACAGCTGATCAATGTGATCCTTGCTGATGCCGCAGCCCGTGTCCGAAACCGCGATGCGCACGCAGGGCACGTCGAAGAAGGTCGGTTGCCCCTTGCTCGTCAGGTGGGCGCGATCCAAGGTCATGCGGAAGGTCAGGTTGCGGACCGGATTGTCCTTCATGGCGTCAATGGCATTCAGGATCAGATTGAGAACGACCTGGTGCAGGCGTTGATCATCCGCGTTGATCTCGACCGGCTCCGAGGGGAACTCGGTGCTCACCCGGATACCGGCCTTGCGCACCTGGTTCTCAACCAGCATGAGCACTTCCTCGATGATGCGGCGTGGATCGAGCGGGGCGAAATGGACCGGTTTTGTACGCGCGAAATCGAGCAGGCGCGTGACGATAGTGTCGATCCGCTGGACCTCGGGCGGCACCACCTCGCAGAAGGTCTTCCGGAAATCCGGGTCTTCAAAACGGCTTGGCAATAGTTGCGTGAAGGTCTTGATGGATTGCAGGGGGTTCTTCACTTCGTGGGCCATGCCGGCGGCCATCGTGCCGATGGAGGTCAGGCGATCCGCCCGCTGCACATTCGATTCCAGACGCTTGAGCTGCATCATGTTGTAGATGAGCACCATGGCGCCCAGGCTTTCCTGCTCGGGGGTATCGAAGTAGGAAGACGACATTGCGACCGGGATGCTCTCGCCGTCGGGCCGGAGGATGATGGCTTCCGCGTCTTTGATCCCCCGCTTCTCCCGAAGCGTCCCCCGCAGCAGCTCCGCCACCTTGGATTCCAGGGCGTCGAGATCCATTCCGGGCCGGACACGGCCCAGCATGTCCAAGGCTTCCTCGTTGATCGTGGTGATCATTCCGCTGGCGTCCACCGCGACCACGCCCCCCCGCATGCTGTCCATGATGCGCTCAAGGTGCAGATTCACTTCCTTGAGTTTCCGGTAGAGGCGCGCATTCTCGATGGCGGAGGCGAGCGCCACCGAAACCGTGGCGAAGACCTGCACGTCTTCATGAACATAGATGTCCCGCGTGGTCTTCTCTCCGAGCGTGATGAAACCGACGATGCCGGAGGTGGTCCTCAGGGGCACCAGCAGCCAGGCATCGAGTTCCGCGAGCGTTTCCGCCAGGCGCATGCGTTCGCGGGTGGGCCGTCCGTGCAGCACCTCCTCCAGCACGATGGGCTCGGGGTGCTGTCCGATGTATTCAATCAGGAGGCTCAAATCGCCATTCCGCCTCCCGATCTCCTCGGGGTTGGTCGAGTACTCCGCCACGACCACGTCCGGTTCCTTTTCGCAGATAAGTTGTATGCGGATGAGCCGCACGCCGAAGGTGTACTTAATCTCATCCGCCACGCGGGCCAGCAGTTGATCCAGTTGAACAAAACGCGCCGCCATGCGGCTGATTCGATCGATCAGGGCCTTCCCGTCGTAACGGCGATGCAGGACAATGCGATCCAGGATCAATTGGACCCGCTCTTTGAGGGGCTGGAGCACGACTACGATAACCAAGGCCGCCAGGGTCGTGGTGAGCAGGTCGCCCGCTCTTCCGCCGTGGCTGAAGGCCCAGTGCACGAGGGACACGGTTCCCAGAAAGGTGGCGATGACGAAGCCGGTGACGATGGCGTAGACCGTGGTGCGGGAGATGATGAACCAGACGTCGAGCAGGTGATAGCGGACCATGGAGTACGCCAGCCCGGCGATCATGAGCACGACGAAGCAGGGGCCGTAGTGCTGGAGGTTCCCGATATTGACCACAGGCGCAAAGACATTCGTGGCCGAGGCGAGCACGGTTGTGCCCACCAGGCTGATCAGCACATGCTCCACCTGGCGGCGTTGAATGCCGGTGGACTGCCGCACCTTGAAGATCAGGCTCTTGATGGCGACGACGAGACAGACGGAAATCAGGCCGCTATACGCGAAGAATACGAACCCGTACTCGGCCACGGGCGGGTGGTCGGGAAAGACTTTCAGATCCTGGATGTACCACGGGCTGACGGACGAGAGCGCCGCCAGGACGCCGGCCGTCACGTAAAACGCGGCCAAGGCGCGCCGGCTGCCCTCGAAGCGCTGGTGCGGGAATACGCAGATGAAGTGGTAGAACGTGGCGGGCAGGAAGCACGCGACCATGAACGTTGCGGTAAGCCAGAACAAGGCGGAGGACTGGCTGCGGCAATGCACGATGGCCAGCACGCCGAAAGCCCACAGGGTGAGGTTCATGGAAAGCGCGGCAAATACGCGGTGGGTGCGCCTCCAGGGATTGTTGAAGAGGACGAAGGCCCCCAGCACACAGCTCGACACGCCCGCCGCGAGGAGCAGGAAGGTCGGCATTGTAGTGCTGGTGAGTGGAATCATCAGGCCGCCCGCCTCAGTATGGCCGCGCTGTGCGTGCCGCCGAAGCTGATGGCGGACACGAGCGCCGCCGATACATCGTTCACCCGCGCCGTGTGCGGCACATAATCCAGGTCACATTTCGGGTCCTGATCTTCGAGATTCAGGGTGGGCGGGAGCACGCCTTCCCCGAGCGCCAGCAGGGCTGCGCCGACGCCCATCAATCCGCCGGCGGAGTAGGACTGCCCCAGCATGGACTTGACGCCGGACACCGGCACGCGGTACGCGTGTTTTCCGAAGACCCGTTTGTAGGAATTGGTTTCCGAGCGGTCGTACATCTCAAGCGAGACGCCGTGCGCGAGAATGCAGTCGATATCCGGTGGCGCGGCCCCCGCATCGGCCAATGCCGCCTCGACCGCGCGGGCGAGGCCGGCGCCTTCCGGGTCCAGGATGAGCGGATTCAGCCCCTCGGCCGAGGAGCCGTTTCCGGCCACTTCGGCGAGAATTCGGGCGCCCCGTGCGCGCGCCTTGTCCGCCCGTTCCAGGACGAGCGTGACCGCGCCTTCACTGAGCACGATGCCGTCCCTATGCTTGTCGAAGGGCCGCATGGCCTTCTCGGGAGTGTCATTGCGCTTGGAAAGTATCCCCAGGGCGCACGCCGTGATGAAGGCCGCCGGGAAGACCGGTGATTCCGTCGCGCCCACGACGGCCGCATCGACGCGCCCGGCCCGGATTTGCTCGCACCCCCAGGCCAATACGTCCAGGCCCGTGGCGCACCCGCTCGCGATTGTAATGGCGGGCCCCTTCAGGCCGAAGTCGATGGTCACATGGACGGTTGCAGAATGGCTCGCGAACGCGGAGGACGCGTACTTGCTGACTTTCTTGTAGCCGCCGGTGCGATGGGCCTCCTTGTGTCCTTCGTAGGCTTCGTCCGGCGAACCCACGCTGGTGCCCACGCCCGCCGACATGCGTTCGGGCGCGTAACCGGCCGAGGCCAGATCTGCATCCTCGACGGCAAGCCTGGCCGCGGCTACCGCCTGATGGACATGCCGGTGCCAGTGCTTCACCACGCTCTTGCGCATGAAGTCTTCGGGATTGAAATCCCACAACTGCCCCGCAATCTGGCACGGCAGATCCGAGGCGTCGAAACGATCCAAACGCCGGACGCCGGACTGCCCTGTTTTGAGGGCGTTCCAGAATTGTTCGCGCCCCAACCCGTTGCAGGCCAGCACGCCCAAACCTGTTATCACGACCTCCGGACGCTCCATACGACACCCATCCGTTCATGCCTGCGCTGTGCAGCGCGGGCCATCAGTTACCGACCGCGGCCAACACCTTGTTGAACGGCCGGAGCACCACGAGGTTCGCGGGCACGGCCGCGCGCCCGTTGAATTCCTCGAGCATTCTTGTCAAACCCTTGACATCGGCGCAGAAGAGGCGCCGCCGCAATGCCGCGCAGAACATGGCTTCCTCCCCCTCGTACCCCGCCACCCGCGCGAGCAGTCCTTCGATTTCGCTGGAGCGCGTCAGGATGCCCAGTTCTTCGACGTCCCGGACCAGGGCGGCATGTTCATTCGCGAAACGGCCGCTGGTCCAACCGGGCATCCGATAGGGCACGTCCGAGACCACGGGGTCGAAACAGGCCGAGCGCCCCAGGCGCGCCGCTGCCCATCGTGCGTAGCCGGTGTGATCGACCCGGTAGCCGAAGTCGGGGGCCGAGCGCATCCAGGCGGAACCCGGCATCAGGACCGGCGGGGCAACGGGCGCGGCCGCGGGGTGGGTGCGGCTGAGGACGCGCAGGGTTTCGGCGCGGGTGTGATAGTCGTCTTTCGGGCAGGGGTAGGTCAGGCGCGCCACAGTGAACAGGGCGGCCTTGTGGCAGGCGCCCATCACCCGCTCCATTTCGCTGACGCCGAATTCGTGGCCGTAGAAGTCCTCCAGCAAACGCTGGCTGCCCGTATCTATCTGGAAATCGATTGCGCGGCATCCCGACGCTGCAAGCATGGGCACGGACGCGGGGTCCAGATGCCGGATATGCGCCGTGCGGCTGTAGTCGACTTTCATGGAGCGTTGCTGCATTTCGCGGGACAGGGCATCCACCTGCGCCGCGGGCGTGGCGGCGCCGGTAATATGAAACGTGCGTGCGCCGAACAAGCGGCCCAGTGCGGCCATTTCTCCGCAGAGCCCGCCCGCGGACTTGACGCGGACTTGGCGCGCGGGAAAAGGGGTTTCGGGCTGCTGATGGGTCACGTGGTGACAGCCCCGGCTGTGTTCCAGCGTGAAGAGGCGCAACTTCCCGTTCTCATGGACAGCAGGATAGACGCTCTTCTCGTAGCACGGCGCCGGCAGGAGATCCAGGTTCAAACCATGGTCCGGCGCGGTGTGCCGCAGCTCTCCCCCGCTCCTGTACAGCAGGTTCGGAACCTCATGCCAGGTTTCCGGCTCGCCGATACGATCCGCCAGAGCGATGATTGCCGCTTCGACGTCTCCTGCGCACGCACAGTCGAAGGTCTCTTCCGACCCCATCACCATGCGGCCAAAGGCATCCATGTAGGGGCCGGCCGCGAGCAGCTTCAGATCCGGCATGCGCGACCGCAAGCGCTCTCCCACCTCCAGGGCTTCCCGGACATCTTCCCGGCGGTGGATCAGGAAGAGGACGAAATCCAGGGGCGCGGCGGCTGCCACATCCCCCGCGACCGCCCGCCAACGCTGTTCCTGCGCCTCGTGGAACAAGGCGTCCAAACCCCGTGCCTGGAAGAATCCCGCGATCGGCCCCGGGGCCATCTGCGCCAAGCCCGGATCCCACAAGGGACTCGACTGATGTGCCACGGTGGTCAAACCCGGCGGCGTGAAACGCCGCATCGCCCCCACGGTTCCATAGTCTGCCACGCGCGTCTCATGGCCGGTGGCCAGCAGACACGCGGCGAAGGAGGCCAAGGCACGCTGCGGCAACAGGGCCTCCGGACACAATGGCATCCCCGGGACATGGAGCAAGAGACTCCGGCTCTTCATCGGGCGTGACCTTCCTTTGTCGCGTCAGTCTCCCAGCAGTGTGCTCCTGACGACTACCATATATGGTGAGCCTTTTTTACGTGGAACACAACATATCGGCTCGATGGTAGCACGAACACAATATATATGCAAGTCAAAAATACTAGACCCAATTTGTGGGAAGTCTTGAATTGAGGATCTGCATAACTCATCTAAGAGTAATTGCTTACGAAAGCCGTGCTCTCCGTCTTGAGTTTTGTCGGGGTGTAGAGAATAGTGATCGTGGCCGTCTGTCCTGCGCGGGGAATCACGCGCCGGGGAGGGCGGAAGGGGGTATTGGCGTGGCGTGCCGCTAGATCAGCACGGCATATCGGACGATGAAAGCAGCGGCAACAAGGTACATCAGCGGATGCACTTCTTTTCCCCGTCCTGTGGTGAATTTGATGGCCGCGTAGGAGACGCAGCCAGCGGCAATGCCCTCGGTGATACCGTAGGCGAAGACCATCATGGCGATGGTGAGGAAGGCGGGCAGGCTCTCCGTGACGTCATCCCAGCGCACATTGCGGAGGGGTGCGAGCATCAAGAAACCCACGACAATGAGGGCAGGGGCCACGGCGGGGTACATGGCCACGAGCGAGCCTTTGATGCCCAGGGCTTGTTCGTAGTAGAGCGGGCCGACATTGTGGCCGACGATGGCGATGACGGGGGCAAAGGCCAATGCCCCGACGAAGCATATTCCGGTTACGAGTGCGGCAAGCCCGGTGCGCGCGCCCGCGGCGACCCCCGTGGCGCTCTCGATATAGGCGGTGACGGTGGAGGTTCCGAGCAGGGCGCCGGTGCAGGTGGCGAGGGCGTCGGCCATGAAGGCCCGGCCCGCCCGGGGCAGCCGGCCGTCCGGCGTCATAAAGCCCGCCTGAGTTCCCACGCCGACGAGCGTGCCCACGGTATCGAAGAGGATAAGGAAGAAGAAGAGGGCGACCGCCATCAGCGCCTCGTCCCAGCGGGCGATCAATTCCCCGAAGTTCAACTGGAACATGGTCTGTGTGGACAGGGCCGTTTGGGGCAGGGTATGCGGGATCACGCCGAAGACCATCCCCAGCAAGGCGGTGACGAAGATTCCGGCAAGAATGGCGCCCCGGAATCCCACGGCCATCAGGGTGGCGGTCAGCAGCACGCCGGCCAATCCGATGAGAGGCGCTCCGTGCCGGAGGCTGCCCAAGGCAAGCATCGTGGCCGGGTTAGAAACCACGATTCCACTCCATTGCAGGCCGATGAAGGCAATGAAGAGGCCGATGGCCGGGCCAATGGCGTTCTTCAGGCAGTCCGGGAGGATTTCCAGGACTTTCTCCCGGGTGCGGAAGACGGACAAGAGCAGGAACAAGACCCCCGATAGAAACACAATGGCGAGGCCTGCCTGCCACGAGAACTTCATGCCCAGCACTATTGTGAAGGCGAACAGGAAGTTCTCCCCCATGCCCGGCGCCAGGCCGAAGGGATAGCGTGCGAGGAAGCCCATGAACACACAGCCCAGCGCGGCGGAGAGGCAGGTGGCGGTCAGGACCGCGCCGAAATCCATGCCGGCCATGGCCAGCACGGTTGGCTGCACGAAAACGATGTAGCTCATCGTGGCAAAGGTGGTCAGGCCGCCCACCACTTCGCGGCGCACGCTGGAACCTGCTTCCTGAAGGCCAAAAAACCGATTGAATCCGCTCATGTGTCAACCCCCGGAGCACGGCGGGACGTTAGCGCCGGTGCCGGAATGATTCTAGCCGTCCGGGCTTCCGCGGTCAATTGCGGTGGTGTGCGGCGGGGCGCGCAGTGATATAATGGGTCAGCGGGTTGTTCCGTGCGAGAGGTCCAGACGGCTTCATGTGTGTCTTGATTTCGAGTCGTAGTGCAAAGGCGAACACAGCCGTGCTGCGTCCGCCCCTTACTACTTCCTCTTCCTCGCTGAGACGTTTCCGGAGCATCGTCCTCGGCCCCGCTGCTTTCCTGTTGATCCTGTGTTTGGGGAGCAGTGCCGCCGGGACGATGGAGTCTCCGGGGACCGCTTCGGAGAAGCCGTCGTACACGCTGGAACTCAGTGTGCAGGGGGTAGGCGATACGAATCCCGATCCCGGCAGCTATTCTTTTCCCTCCGGCACGAGTGTCACAGTCTTTGCCGCCATCACGGACGATGCCTGGCGTTTCGACAAGTGGCAGGGAGACCTTCAGGACGCGTATATGTTTGGCCGCGAGTTGCGCGTGGTCATGGACAGGAATCGCAGTATCACCGGGGTATTTGTTCAATTGCCGCAATGGCCGTTGAGCATCAGTGTGGTTGGATCCGGCACCACGGACCCGCTGCCGGGCGTCCACATGTATATCGACCGCCATCTCGCCCGTGTTACCGCGACGCCTGATCCTGGCTGGCGCTTCGATCACTATGAAGGCGATTTGGATGGAACGTTGCCTGCTGATCCGGTCGCGATCATGAATATGTGGCGTGACAGAATATTGACGGCCTACTTTGTTGAAGATTCGGGAAGCGAGGGTGAAGGTGAAGGCGAAGGTGAAGGTGAAGGTGAAGGCGAAGGTGAAGGTGAAGGTGAAGGGGAAGGCGAAGGTGAAGGTGAAGGCGAAGGTGAAGGTGAAGGTGAAGGTGAAGGCGAAGGCGAAGGCGAAGGCGAAGGGGAAGGGGAAGGGGAAGGCGAAGGCGAAGGCGAAGGCGAAGGCGAAGGCGAAGGCGAAGGCGAAGGCGAAG
>CAILVY010000300.1 GCA_903837785.1 Candidatus Hydrogenedentota bacterium | reverse complement strand
CTTCGCCTTCGCCTTCGCCTTCGCCTTCGCCTTCGCCTTCGCCTTCGCCTTCGCCTTCGCCTTCGCCTTCGCCTTCGCCTTCGCCTTCGCCTTCGCCTTCGCCCTCGCCTTCGCCCTCGCCTTCGCCTTCGCCCTCGCCCTCGTATCCGCAGTAATAGTCGAAGTAAGCATCTACATTGGTGTCGCCCAGAACATCCAGGCTGATGGAGCAATCGTAATCTGAATAAACGTACTCTCCGTTCACGTAGTATCCGCAGTAAAGCGTACCCAGGAAATATGAGCACCAGTCCGTCCAATTCAGCGTAAGTGTGACGCGCGTGCCGGGCACATACACCCCGCCATCCAAGAAGGGATCGCCCTCAATAGGGGCGGGACTCACGCCAATAGAGTAATCAAAGCAGCAATACCACCCGTAACTGTACGCCTGTGCATCGATGAACAGTCGTGAAAGAGGGCCTGAAGGATCGTACACCAGGACATGCCGTTCCGCCGTGCCGGTGTTGCCACAGGAATCCGCCGACGCGTATAAGACACTGTATTCACCCGGCGTCGAAGAATCGACCGCACTTTCATCCACTGAGACGGCAGTGGAGCTGGCATCGCAGTCATCCCAAGCGATGGCACCCGGGTCCACGTAATCCGCTCCCATCGGTATGGCCACCGTTTCACCACCGAGCAAGGCAACTTCTGGCGGGTGCGTGTCCACCACACTTACAAGGCGCTCCACCACGGCGGCTGGATTCCCATAATGATCGACGGCGCTGTACAGGACAACATAGTCCCCGGGCGTATTCATGTCCAGCCCGCTCCGGTCCGCCGACACGATCAGGCCCGCGTGGTCACAGGAATCCAGGGCCGTGGCACCCGGATCGAAGAACCACGTGTGGCACTCAGCGGTCATGGTGGCGTTGCCAAGCAGCGTAATCACCGGGGGAAGACTGTCCACAACCGTGACGGTACGCGTGGCGATTCCCACATTGCAGGAACTGTCGACCACGGCATAGCGCACGACATATTCTCCCGGCATGCTGGTGTCGAGGAGCTTCCCACCTACTGTCACCGCCGAAGTCAGGTCGCCGTCCACATCATCCCATGCGGTGGCACCCAATTCCACGTAGTCATCGCCGCATTCCAGCGTCAGGAGCGCTGGTCCGGTCAGCGTCACTACCGGAGCTGAGGTATCTTCACCTTCGCCTTCGCCTGCTTCCTCCTCGAGTAATTCGAAGCGGCTTAACAGACCGTTAGCGTCGGCATCCAGAACGGAGAAGAATGGCAGAACAACTTCCGGAGCTATCCGCCCCGCCTCTGTCTGCGTGAGTTGAACGTCTCCACTGAAGTCCAACAGAAAGAAGTTCCCAAAGAGGAACTCGCGAACCGCCGGCAGTTCGGCTTCCCCCTCCAATTCGCCATAGATCTCTCCCTCTCCCTCTCCCTCTCCCTCTCCTTCTCCCTCCCCCTCTCCTGCCGGCAAGCCGAGGGAATAACCGTCCTCCCCCGCTGCGTCTGCGTGGTAACCCGACGACTGGAAGAATTGGATAGCACGCAGGAGCTCGCTCAAGGAGATGATCCAATTGGGGTTGCGGCCCGGTAGGTCGTAGTCGCTGTCATGGGAGGCGCACCCGGTCGCACCCAATCCCGGAGCATAACCGTCTTCAGTTCCGGCGCTGCAATGATAACCTCCCAAATTGAAGAACTGAATTACGCGCAGGAGTTCCGACACGCTGATTCGCCAGTCCCGATTAATGTCCGCAGAATGGTTGGCACTGGCAGCACCGGAAAAGGCGACGGCAAGAGCAACACACAAAATGCCCCTCCTGCTTGTCGAAGAATAGCCCCTATTCCCGCCAGGTCCGTGCATGAGCAACCCTCCCTTCTCCATACCTTTGCCCGAAAGAAAGTATAGCACGGCGCTTATTGTTTGCCTAGCACTATTTCAGCCCAAGAATGCTCTTGAAAGCGGGTCGGAGTAATTGCGGCACATATCCGCTTGACAGATGCTTTCAGTGTGGCAGAGCACACGCCTTTGACTCAGAGCGAAGCCAGCATGACGGCCGACAGGATGTTGTTGAGGAAATGCAGAAGGATGGCGGGCCACAGGGAACCGGTCACCTCGACGACGAGCGCAAGCACCCATCCGACAACGAAGATGCTCGCGCTCAGCGATAGAAGGCCCCAGTGCGGGCCCTGCATGTAGAGCCAGCCGGGCCAGTGGATGAGCAGGAAAAGTCCGGCGGAGATCAGGCTCGCAGGCAGGAACGGCCTCGCGGCGCGCAACTGGCGGAAGACATAGCCCCGGAAGAGCAATTCTTCAGCCACGGCAACGATGGACATGCCGATGAGGAGTTGGCCCCATCCGGCCGCGGTCCGCTGCCAGAGATGCTGGAATCGCCCGCCTTGAATCAGCATGCCGCTCACGAGGCAGAGCGCCAGAAACAGCGTGATAATTCCGGCGCCGCGGCGCAACGCACGCCCCCGCGGCAGCGTGTTCAAGCGGAGCCAGGCCCACGGGGCGGCCTTGTGCACGAACCGCACGTAGAGCAGCAACGGAACGACCCAGAGGGCGATGCGGAGGCTTTGCCCCCAGCACAGTTGAAGCCATTCCGATTCGATGCGCGCATCCACGGGCATCAACAGCACGACGCGCAGGCTCCAAACCGCATAGAAGGCGCACAGGAAGACAACGAAACCGCGATTTGTCTCGCGCGCGGCCCCGCAGGGATTCATCGGCTCAGGGTTTCCGCGCGCCGGGATTGCCGGCCAGCGGGATCACGTCCACGCGGCGAACGAAGACTTCCGCCGCTTCGGACTGAATCTGGATTCGGCCCTTGTGCGGACGCACGTCCGCGCATTCATTGACGACCACCCCGTTGAGAATCACTGTGAGCTTGTCTCCGTCCGCGATACACTCGTAGAGATTCCACTCGCCGATGGGTTTCTCGACGTCTTTCTTGCCGCGAAAACCCTTTTCATCCTTCCATTCCGGATCGCGGCCGAACCAGTTCACGCGGCCTTTGTGCATCGTGACAGGTTTGCCGCCGGGCTGATACACGGGGCAATCCCCCTGCGGTTCCGGCGCGGCGGGGCTCGTCACGGAGAACGCATCCGAGCCGTCGCCCACGACGAGAACGTCGCCCGTGCCGCCTTCGATCATCTGGCATTCGATGGAGTGCATCCACATGCCGCCGTAGGCGCCGTCCGCGCCCGTCGAGTGCACGAGCAGGCCGCTGTCCCGCGCGTTGTTCTCTCGGGGCGCACAGGTCTTCTCGCCCCACTTGAACTCTAGGATGAGGCGGAAGTTCTCGAATTCCTGATCGGAAGTTACGCAGCCGAATTCCGCGCCCGAAATGTGCAACATGCCGTCCTGAACCGTAAAGACTTTGTTCGGGTCGACATCCCGGCCGTGGCCCTTGAGGAACGTGTAAAAGCCCTTCATATCCTTTCCATTGAAGACATGGATGACGCCTTTCGCATCGGCACCCGAGGCTGGCGCCTGGGCCACGGCATCCGCAGAGAAGAACACGCCCAACACAATGGCAAAGAACACGAGCAGCGTCTGTTTCATAATTCCCTTCCGTTTCTTCGTTTGGCCTGACTCTCTCGCCTCCGGAAAGCATAGCCGGATTGATGGGTGCAAGTCCACGCCCTGCAATTTTCGAATTGGCGGTGTGCGCGCTATACTTCCCCCCATTCACGTTGGGAGGGACCCGCCCCATGGCTCGAAAAGTGACCCGGCGCCATTTCGTTCAGGCGTCGATCGCCGCGACCGCGGCCTTGGGCGCGTCGTTCGGCCAGGACGCCACGGCGGATGCCCCACCCGAGGTCATCAAACAAGCACCCAACCGCCCGGAGGAGCTATCCATGTATAAAGAGAGCATCCGCATTGGGACCCTGGTGAACGGCGGCCCGAAATGCGCCGACTACATCCGCCAGATCCTCCCGCACGGCTTCGAGTCGTTCTCCATCACGTTCTGGCAGACGCTGGGCGACACGAATCTCGAGCAAGTCGCCCGCGAGGTCAGGGAAGTACTCGGGGACAGCGGCGCCGTGGTCAGCAGCCTGGGCATCTTCGGCAATCCGCTGGGCGACAAGCCCATCGACGAGGAGACGCGCGCGGGCTGGCAACGGGTCATCGATGCCGCACCCCTCTTCGGCTGCGACATAGTGGCCGGCTTCACCGGACGCGTGGTGGACAAGCCGATCGATGAGTGCATCCCGCGCTTTAAGGAGGTCTTCGGGCCGTTGGCAAAGCGCGCGGCAGACAAGGGCATCCGGATCGCGTTCGAGAACTGCGACATGGGCGGCGACTGGCATCGCGGCGACTGGAACATCGCGCATAACCCCGCGGCCTGGGAATTGATGTTCAACGCACTGCCGGATGCGAACCTCGGCCTCGAGTGGGAACCCTGCCATCAGATGGTTCAGCTCATCGAGCCGCTTCCGCAACTGCGCAAGTGGGTCCACAAGATATTTCATCTCCACGGCAAGGACGCCACGATCCTGTGGGACGTCATTCACGAGTTCGGCATTCTGGGGGGGCGGCAATTCGCGTTCCATCGCACGCCGGGCTTTGGCGACAGCAACTGGACGGACATCATTTCCGAACTGCGGCGGGGCGGCTTCCGGGGCAGCATCGACATCGAAGGCTGGCATGATCCCGTGTACAGGGATGATCTCGAAATGACCGGGCAGGTTCACGGCCTCAATTACCTCAAGCAGTGCCGGGGCGGCGCCTATGTGCCGAATCCCGCCAAGTAGCGTGCCCAGGGCGCGCGTTCGCGCGAAGCCGGGGCTTGACGTGCGTGCCGCATTTTAGTACGTTGGGTGCAGGCATGGGGGCACGGGCCCGTGCGCACGTGCAAACAATCGTTCAGAAACCGAGATGGGAGTCTTCATGACGCCAGCCAATGAGAACCGCCGCCTGGCCGTGCTGATCGACGGCGACAACGCCGAACCGAAACTGATCGAACACATCATGAACGGGGCCGCGCAGCGCGGGACAGTCACTATCAAGCGCATCTACGCGGACTGGACCTCGCCCCGGATGAAGCGATGGATCCAGCAGCTCGACGCATACGCCATCCGGCCCGTTCAGAAGTTCTGTTACGCCAAGGAGAAAAACTCGACGGACATCGCGATGATCATCGACGCCATGGACATCCTTCACGCCAAGGTGGTGGACGGGTTCTGCATCGTATCGAGCGACAGCGACTTCACCGGCCTGGCCCACCGGATTCGCGAAGAGGGCCTCTTCGTCATGGGTATCGGAAAAGCGACCACGCCCACGGCCTTCGTCAAGGCATGCGAGTCCTTTGTGGAAACCGAGACCTTCGGCCGCGCCGGCAGGGAGGCGGCAAAGGCCGCGGAGGAAAAGCCGGCGGCCGTGAGCAAGCCGCGCCGGCGGAGAACCGTCACCCCAAAGGCGGAAGCCCCGGCCGAGAAACAGAAAGCAGCGGACCTCCCCACGCTCCTGCATCGGAACACGGGCAAGCCCTTTGACCGGCGCCTGCTGGATCAGGCCTACGACCGCGTGGTCAACCGGCAAACGGGCGTGGCCTTCGCGGCACGGCTTGGCGCGGTCCTTCGGGAACTCGACCCGGAGTTCAACGTGAAGCATTACGGCTGCAGTCTGCTCCAGAAATTCATCGAGGCCCTGGGACCGCCCTATGAATGGACCACCGGCGACAAGGGGCAACCGGCCGTCAGACGCTCTGCCTAATCACGGAATCCCGGAGGTTGGATTTCGGCCCGGAAGTGGCCGCGGGCGGATGTGCTTGCGGATCTTGAGACCGGAAAAGGGTCACGGCTTGGCCGCGGGCGGCGAGAAACCTTTCGCCTCAAGATAGTCCTTAAGACCGGCAAAAACGACCTCTGCCTTCCGCTGAATGCCGCCGAGATGCATGTGGCAATTGTCCGTGAAACAGCTCAAGCCTTCCCGGAGTCCTTCGGCCACAGGCAGGTACAGGTTTCCGGACTCCTGGCAAAACCTGCGAACACATCCGTTATAGGCATCCACGGCGCGGGCGTAGCTGTAGATTTCCGGGGCGATGGCCAGGGAACTGCGAAATCGCGATTCGAATACCCGCCTTTCCATCTTCGGCAGGTGCCAAACATCCGGGTAGGCGAAACTGCACACCGCCATGTCCACACCATGCTTGCGGGCTTCTTCGGCCATGAATCGCATGTTTTGCATCGTAGTGGCCTCGACGACTGCCGTGAACTTATCTTCGCCGGGGAGAAGTGCGCGCGGGAAGTTCCCGGACAAGAATCGGGACTTGCGGAGCCAAGCCTGAATGACGCCGGCAGAATCCTCCTCCCCGCTGAGACCTGCATAGACTTGATTCACCACTGTGGCCGTGTCGTTGGCAAAGTTGTAGTGGAGAATGAGATCGGGCTCGAAATCAAGAAAGGCCTGGAAGGTGTCCTTCTCCATGGAAGAGCTCATGGCCACGATGCCGCAGTTGTACACTTCTATGGCCGTCGTTCCGTAGTATTCGCGCAGTCGTTTCTCGAGCAGCGCGGGATACGTCAGCCCGTTGCGCGGCCCTTCGAAGGTGGTGGACCCCCCCACGCAGACGATGCGGAAGACGCCGGACGGCTTGGGACGTGCCACTTCGTTTGTTCGGAAACCCAGGCCGTTCGTCCAGACGACCCAGTCGTTGATCGTATCGTTTCGGAAAATATGCGGGCGGCATTTGCACAAAGAAGGTTCTGAAAACGACTCGCGAATGAACACATACGTACCGAGCCTGCTATGCCACTTGTCGAATTTCGGCAGGAAGTACCACTCGGCAAAGTAGGACGAGCCATCCGGCAGCAACATGGGATACTGGCGCCACGTCCCCCACTCAGGGACCCCGGCGAGGATACGCGCCGCATCCTGGTCCTGTCCCTTGTCGGAAGGGAGTATCACCACGGGAGACGAACCGGGCCGAAGTTCGCCGGCGATCTGAACGATTTCGCGAGGCGATTCCCCGTGGTACACGGCCTCAACGATCCCGGAAAGATCACACCGGGCAATCACCTCACCTCGCTCTTTCGCGAAGGCCCAACGGCTCGCATCGTCCGATAAGTCCAGAAACTTCAATCGTGGCGGCGCGCTCGGCGGAGGTGAGAGATTGTCCGGCGGTGGCGCGGCATGTGCGTCATACTCCGCAACTTTAGCCTGTTCTTGCGCCCTTGCCCATCCGTTCCGCTCCGCGAAGTAGGCCTCCACCCGACCCCTCAACAGGGCGACACGCAGGACTTCCGACCCTTCAAGCGCCACGACCACGGCCAGGACCCACAAGCACGCGCACACGGTGTAAAACGCCGCTCTCCTCAAAGAATCGCCAACCTCCACGGCAGTTGAAACTCGCTTCATCGAAATAGAGGGTGGTAGTATAGCACAGGACTTCGCACCGGGATTCGCTGCACCCTGCGCAGCGAACGTTGAAAAAGCACACTCAACATGCTGCGAGCCCCACCCGCCCGGGGCCGGTGAGGCTCGCGATGATTTCGGAATGCGGTCCAGGCGCTATTTTCGTGTGCCGCAATCCGCCCCGCAGGACACAGGCGTTGCGCGGGACGCCAGGCGTCGTGAGCGGAACATTAACATTGCGGCCATGGCGATCAATACAAGCAGGTCTCCCTTGAAGCTTCCAAGCATCCGGGCCGCCAGTGCCTTCACTGTCTGAGTATACGTGCCGGTTACGGATACAGTTTGGTCGCGGATGACAAGCACGTCGATGTCAGCGGGCGTCACCCATTCCGGCCGGTTGCCGCCGAAGCATCCCTGGAGGTACTCGGACGACTCGTCCTCCTCACCGGGCAATCCCGCGGGCGATCCGAAACAATCGAATGTGACATCCCGAATTGCGTCGCCTGCACACCCTGCAAGTCCCATGTCCTGGACAACCTTGAAGGACACGACATGGTGCCCGGCGGGCAATGTGATTGCGGTGTTGTTTTCGTGCCACGCACCGCCATCAACGCGCCACTGAGCGCCAAGTTCGCGCACTTCGGCTGGTTCAATAACGACTTGGAGCGAGCCCGTATCTCCTTCTCCTTCTCCTTCTCCTTCTCCTTCTCCTTCTCCTTCTCCTTCTCCTTCTCCTTCTCCTTCTCCTTCTCCTTCTCCTTCT
>CAILVY010000299.1 GCA_903837785.1 Candidatus Hydrogenedentota bacterium | reverse complement strand
CTTTACGTACGTTGCGCCGCAGCCGGTCACCCCGACGCTGACCTCGATCTCGCCGAATTCCGGCAGCACGGCCGGTGGTACGGCAGTGACCCTGAGCGGCACGAACCTGGCCGGCGCCAGCGTGTCCTTTGGCGGCTCGGCCGCCACGGGCGTCTCCGTGAACGCGGGTGGCACCCAGATCACCGCCACCTCCCCGGCGCATGCCGCGGGCGCGGTCAGTGTGACGGCCACGACCTCGGCCGGCACGAGCAATGCGGTGACCTTCACGTACAGCGAGCCGACCGGCGGGCAGTCCACGATTATGGAAGAGGTACTGCCGTACTCGCTCTCGGCGAATTCGAGCATCCTCGTGGCGTCGGACAGCGTACTGAGCGTCCGCCTTACGAATGCAAACCAAATCGATCCCGCAAGTGTGCGTGCAACGCTGCGCATGAACAATCGGCAGTACAGCGGCGGCGAGTGGCGCCCCACCACCCCGGGTGACAACTCGGATGGCTGGGTGATGTATGTCCCGAGCCGCACCCTGTCGCTGGGCGCCTTGATCACCCTGACTGTGAGTGCAAAGACGATGCAGGGCGAAGCGATCCCGCCGGTGATCCAGCAGTTCCGGGTTTCGCGCAGCTACAGTTCCTCCCCGAACGACGTACAACTGGTTTCGGCCAGCGTCTCGCTGCCGAGCGACTTGGCGGCGCGCGGCTCGCGTGCTTACGCGATGCGTCCGATGGAAGTCTTCAATGAGCCGGAGACCATCCAGATCCCGGTGCCCTCGGGTAGCGACCCGGCCCAGCTCGAGATCTACTACTACAGCGACTCGAGTCTGCACCGAGGCTGGTATCCCGGCACGGAAGTGGGCGGGTGGATCGTCCCCGGCTCCCAGACGGTGGTCCGCGAGGATCGACAGACCTACATCGAGGTCCAGGTGAATCATGCCGGCACGCTTCAACTGGGGAACGCCACGCAGGGCGGCGGTTCCGGTGATGACGATGACGATGACGATGATGACGATGATGATGAGCATGACGAGAGCGACGATTAAGACTGCGAACGGGGCGGTGCAGTATGCGCCGCCCCCCAAAGAATGACGCAATACAGTTGAACGCAGAACGGGTTCCGGCCGGCGAGCGAACCGGCCGGAGCCCCAGGATTTCAGCACGTGAAAACACCTCGCGCCACGTTGCACTCGACAGTAGGCAAGGCAGCGTGGATGCTCGATGTCACAGAAATTGGAGGAAGAACCATGCAAGTTTCAAGGCGGCAGTTTCTAAGCCTGCTCGGCGCCTCATCGGCCGCCGTGGTAGCAGGGCTTCCGTTGAAGTCATTCGCATTGCCTGCGGGGGCCATGAAGGTCATCTGGCTGCAAGGCGCCGGCTGCACAGGATGCTCCGTATCGTTTCTGAATCGCATTGCACCCACGGCGCCGCACAGCGTGGACGAGGTGCTGTTGGATATTGTCGAACTGAGCTTCCACACGACAGTAATGGCGGCGGCGGGTGATCAGGCGGTGTCCGCGGCCGAGGCCGTATACGCTCAGGGCGGCTACCTGCTGGTGGTGGAAGGCGGCGTGCCCACAGCCTTCGGCGGCGCCACTTGCTGGGCGTGGACACGCAACGGGGTGGATGTGACCTTCAAGGATGTGGTCACCCGCTATGCTTCGAAGGCGGCCGGCATTGTCTGCGTGGGCAATTGTTCGTCGTTTGGCGGCATTCCGGCCGCGCCCCCCAATCCTACGGGCGTCAAGAGCGTGCGCGCGGCGACCGGCAAGAAGACGATCAACATCCCCGGTTGCCCGGCGCATCCCGATTGGCTCATCTGGGTCATCGCGCAAACCCTGGCCGGCGCGAACATCGCCTTGGACGTGCTTGGCCGGCCCATCGAATTGTACGGCACCACAGTGCACGATCAGTGCTGGCGCAACGGCATGGAGCACGCGACGGAATTTGGCCAGGACAACCTGTGCCTGCTCGGTCTGGGCTGCAAAGGACCGGAAACTTATGCGCCGTGCCCTGTTTCGATGTGGAACGGCAGCGCAAACTGGTGCGTGGACGCCAATGCGCCCTGCATCGGCTGCACGGAACCCACCTTCCCGATCGGCCGTCCGGTCAGTGTGCCCGCGGGCGGCGGGGATGATGAGGACGACGATCACGAGGACGAAGACGACGATGAACGCAGGAACGAGCGCTGAGATCAGCGTGCTCGTAGGAGATTAAATCATGGCTACTGTAAAAGTACTCGACCCGATCTCACGCATTGAGGGTCATTTGAAGATAGAAGTCAGCATCGACACAGTGCGCGGCCTGCAACAAGTCGTGGACGCCCGCGCCACCGGAACGCTGTTCCGCGGATTCGAGACGATCCTGCAAGGTCGCTCTCCCCTGGACGCGCCGGACATCACGCAACGCATCTGCGGGGTGTGTCCGGTGTCCCATGGCATGGCCGCGGTCGTCACGCTGGATCGTGCCGCCGGCATCGCCGTGCCGGAGAACGGCAGAATCCTTCGGAATCTGGTCCTGGCCGCGAACTTCATCCAGTCGCACATTCTCCACTTCTACCACCTGGCGGCGCTGGATTATGTGGACGGTCCGAACCAGGCGCCCTGGCAGCCGAGTTGGAAGACCGACAAACGCGTATCGGGTGCGGCTGCCAATGCCCTGGTTGGCAACTACGTCGCCGCGCTCGCGATGCGGCGCAAGGCTCACGAAATGGGGGCGCTCTTTGGCGGGCGCTTGCCGCATCCGCCGACGTACCGCGCGGGCGGCATAACGGCGACGCCGCGGCCCGAACGCATTGATGCCTACCGCGCGTATCTGAATGAACTGATCCCGTTCATTCAGAATGTGTACCTCAACGACGTCAATACGGTCGCGTCCGTGTACTCCGACTATTTCCGGATTGGCAAAGGCCATGGCAATCTGCTGGCCTACGGCGTCTTCGATCTCGACAGCACCGGGGAGGAGAAATTGCTGAACCGGGGCCGGTGGGTGAATGGCCGGCGCGATGTGCTGCGCGTCGACGTTGGCTCCATCACGGAGCAGGTTCGCTACTCGTGGTACGACGACCGCACCGCCAATCTCAATCCGGCCAGCGGGGTGACCACGCCGCAATACCCGAAGCGGGGCGCCTATTCGTGGCTGAAGTCGCCGCGCTATCAGAGCATTCCCTATGAGGTGGGTCCCCTCGCGCGCATGTGGGTGAACGGCGACTACAGCAACGGCATCTCCGTTCTGGATCGTCATGCGGCCCGCGCCCTCGAGTGCTTGAAAGTGGCAGAGGCCGCCATGGGCTGGCTGGATGAGATCGTTCCGGATGCGCCGGTGATTGCGCCCTATGAAGTGCCGGACAGCGCATCCGCGTACGGCCTGACAGAGGCGGCGCGCGGCGCACTCGGCCACTGGCTCAACATCCGAAACGGCCGGATCGAGAACTATCAGGTGATCACGCCCACCTGCTGGAACGCCTCGCCGCGCGATGGCAACGGCCGCCGCGGCCCGTTGGAGCAGGCGCTGGTGGGCACGCCGATCAAGAATCAAGCCGAGCCCATCGAAGTGTTGCGCGTGATCCACAGCTTTGATCCGTGCTTGTCCTGCGCGGTGCACGTGATGCGCCCGAAGAAGGAAGCCCAAGTCTTTACTGTGGCCATGGGAAGCGGCCCCGCCGCTTGCAGACCGTGACCGCGGTATTCCATAGATCCGGTGCGGGATGTGGGGGGTATCCGTCCAATCCCCCCCACATCCTGATCGCCGGCATCGGCAATGAGCTGCTCATGGACGACGGCGTCGGCGTCTGTGTCGTGCGCGAATTGCAGCGTCAGGGCCATTTCGCGGAGAACGAGCATGTTATGTTCGCCGAGATAGGGACCTTCGCGCTGGACGCGCTTCACCTCCTGGAGTGGGCAGACGTGGTCTTCGTGGTGGACGCGATGCGCGCCGGCGGCCCGCCGGGCGAGGCGTATCTGACAACGGGCACGGAAATCGAATCGGGGCCGCTCCGCGGCAGCCTTCATCACCTTGATCTCCTCGGCGCACTCCACCTGATCCCAGGCCCCCCCCACTGTCCCAGGTTCATCATCCTCGGCGTGGAGCCCGCCCGCATGGAGTTCGGGATGGAACTTTCTCCCCGCCTGCAGGAACGCTTTCCCGAAATCGTCGAACTCGCCCTCGAAGTGGCGCAGTCCCTCGTGTACGAGTCTTCAGTCCCCACACCGCTGTGAAGGTGTCTCCTCCGCCTCGCCACCGGGGGCTGCCTTGTTGGCAGTCCCCGGCGGACAGGTAAGAGGGATCCGGAAACGGGATTCCTGAGACGATTGGAGGAAGGGAATCGTCCTGGACCGCGCCGCAACACGGCGTTCCACCCCCCAGCCCCTTTGCGTGCCGGATGCCTCCGCGCGCCGTGCGACTGCCTGCCGGGTTGCATCGGCGGCGGGAAAACCGCAATACTACGAAACGTTGACCCGCCTGCAGCGCACCCGAAGCACGCAAGACTCGGGATGCGCATGAATTCGGGTGCGGATCAACAGGGCATTGCATACACGACAACGCTGGAGGGTAGAGCATGGCGACAATGCATCCCGGCCCCATCGCCTATTTTGAGGGCAATTATGTTCCGGTGGAAGAGGCAAAGGTCAGCATCATGACGCATGCCTTCAACTACGGCACGGGCCTCTTCGAGGGCATTCGCGGCTACTACGCGCCGGAAGAGGACAATGTCCTCATTTTCCGGCTGAAGGAGCACGTGGATCGCTTCGTTCGGAACTTCCGCATTTTGTGCATGGAGATTCCGGAGAGTTTCGAGCAGATCGAAGAAGTGTGCAAGGAAGTGGTGCGGCGCAGTGGCTTCCGGGAAGGCGTGTACATCCGCCCGCTCTGCTACAAGAGCGATCTCTCACTTGGGCCGACGGTCAAGGGCGTGGGAAGCAGTTTCTGCTGCTACATCATCAAGCTGGGCGATTACTGCGATACGCAGTCGGGCCTTGATGTGGCCGTGTCGTCCTGGCGGCGCCTGAGCGACAACGCCATTCCGAGCCGGGTGAAGTCCACCGGGAGTTACATCAATTCGTCGCTGGCGGCAACGGAGGCGAAGCAGAACGGTTTCCACGAAGCGATCTTTCTGCGGGAAGACGGCTCCGTCGCGGAAGGCAGCGCGATGAACATCTTCATGATCCTGAACGGGAAGCTGATCACGACGCCGCCCACTTCGGACATTCTGGTGGGCATTACGCGGAACACCGTGCTGGAACTGGCGCGGGATTACATGGGCCTGGAAGTGGTGGAGCGCCCCATTGCGCGGACGGAGTTGTACGTCTGCGACGAACTCTTCTTCAGCGGCACCGGGGCGCAGGTGGCGCCGGTCCGTTCGGTGGACCGCCGCGTGTTGGGGAACGGCGAACCGGGTCCCATCACCCGAAAGCTGCAGGAAGTGTACTTCGACGTGGTCCAGGGCAAGGTGCCGCAGTACCGGCACTGGTGCACCCCGGTCTATTGAAAGGGCGCGACGTGCCGAACAGGATCCGAGTCCGCGACGTGTTTTCGTTTCGCTTCTGGGTCAACTATGTGTTCATTCTCGCCGTGTCATGCTGGTTGCCCATGAGCTCGTTGAGAAGCGTGATGCGCGACCCGAGCGGCGCCGTGATTCAGGAACACGTGCAACAGATCCGCGTCTACGTGTCGTATGGACGACTGTTCCGCCATTTCTCGAGTGCCGATCTGATTGCGGTCCTTCTGCATCTGGGCATCTCGTTCGTGGTCTGTTTTCTTGTGTGGTATGTGGTGATGCGCATGGCGGCCCAACCGGCTCAATCCCCTGAGGAGAATGCCCCGGAAGATGACGGAAGCGGA
Organism: Candidatus Hydrogenedentota bacterium; assembly: GCA_903837785.1. Lineage (GTDB taxonomy): Bacteria > Hydrogenedentota > Hydrogenedentia > Hydrogenedentales > CAILVY01 > CAILVY01. The sequence goes on along the minus strand of CAILVY010000299.1, from coordinate 16,058 downwards.
ACTGCGTGAACTGATTTGCGAAGTGGGGCGGCGCATGTACGCGCGCAATCTCGTCGCGGCGACGGACGGGAACATCAGCGTGCGCCTTGGGCCGGACCGGTTCCTGTGCACGCCCAGCGGCGTCTCGAAGGGCTTCATGCGGCGGCAGGATCTGGTGATCGCCGACGGCCGCGGCCACAGGATCGCGGGGGAAAACCGAGTCACGTCGGAGTTCTTCACGCATCTCGCGGCGTATGAGGAACGCCCCGATATTGCCGCGGTGGTTCACGCACATCCTCCCATGGCGGTGGCCTTGATGATTGCGGGGCGCGGCATGACGGAGCCAGTGCTTCCGGAGGTGGTCATGGCCCTGGGCGCGGTGCCGACCTGCGCCTACGCGACTTCGGGCAGCCGCGAGGGCGCCGCGGTGGTCCGCGAGCTTATCCGCACCCACGACGCCGTCTTGCTCGACCGGCACGGATCGCTGAGCGTGGGGCCGGATCTTCTGGACGCCTACTTCAAGCTGGAGAAGATCGAGCATGCCGCGCAGACGCTCTGGGCCGCCCAGGCCCTCGGCACGCTCCGGGTCCTCGATGCCTCGCAGATCGCCCGGCTCAGGGAGAGCGGCGCCAATTACCGGGAAGGCGGCGAGTGAGGCAGGAGGCAGCAGGGTTCAGGCGGGCAGCGAGCGGATGAGCCCGGGGGCGCGAAACCAGAGCCACCAGACATGTTCGAGGACGGCGGTCAGGCGATCGTACGTGACCACAGTGGCGGGAGCGAAGACTTTTTCCCAGGCGTCTTTCTGGGCGCCGCTGTCGCAGGACGTCAGATAGACGAACTTGAGTTCCGGGTTGACCCCCATGCGCCGGATATCCTCGGGCCGGATGAATCGCCCCCCTTTCAGCAGCAATCCCTGTTTCATGCCATGGGAACCGATGAAAGCGAAACGGCCCTCCTTCAGGGTGCGCCGAAGCGAGTCCTCGCTGAGCCGGAGCGCCACCACGCTGCCGTGTCCCCAGCGCTCGTTCGCGGCCAGCGAGATGCGGTAGAAACCCAGAGCGAAGAGCCACCGGGGGAATCGGTCCACATCCTCGTACAGCAGGTAAACCTGGCCGGGTGCGGCATCCTGACGCACGAGCGAGGCCGCATGAATCCCCACGGGCACCGCAACGCCCAGGACTGCATACGCGGCGAGCAGGAACAAGGCCCCCCCCTGCGCCAAACGCTTCCGGCGTCCGAGCGCGCTGACCACGGGGAGTTCGAGCCGGGAGCCGAAGAGGGCCAGGGCGACACAGTAGGCCCAGAACACCACCCAACACAGGAAGAACTTCCAGACGACATTCAGCGTCCGTCCTTCCGGATGTGCCCAGTCATAGAACGCGCGCTGGTAGATCATGCCGTAGGAAAGGAGCAACACGGCAAGCAGGAATGCACACCCCACCAGCTGCAGGAGCAGGAAGACCCCCATCGCCTGCCGCCGGTGATGGGCGAGAAAAGGACTGGACGGCGCACGCCTGGCAAAGGCGAAAAAGGGGGCCAGGCCGGCATAATAACCGCAGGCCAGGAACCGGGCAAGCCAGGAAGGCGGCATGGCGTTGTCGTCGTGCATGGCCGAGAGTCTACCTGAGGGAACCCGGCGGGGTCCAAAGCCCGGCAAGGCGGGGGTGGTCGTAATAATGAACTGAATAAATAGCCGCAGCCCCGGGTATTGATTGTTAACATCCCTTGCGGTATCATCGTTCAGGTGTTGTGAGTGGGGAGAATTGAGAATGTCAGAGCAGGCAGGCGAACAGGATGCACAAAGGCCGTGTCCGGTGTGCCGCACGCCTATCAGCGTGCTGGCCGTGCGATGCCGTCACTGCGGCGCGGAAGTGGGCCGTCCGCGCAAGGAAGCTGAGAAGTTAACGATCAAGGATCTCGGGGGCGTCACGGAGACCACGTACACGGTTTCCGGAAATGTGATGGAGGCGCTGGAGTCTTTTCGCGCGGAAGAGTTGAACCTCCAGGAAACGCAACGGCGCCAGAAGGAAGCATCGCGGCAGAGCTGGTTCGGTCCGCGTCACGGACAAGACCTGGACGAAGGCTCGGGGCATCGTTCCGATCACGGGCTGCCGGAATTGGACGAGTCGCACCGGGAATTGGCCTCCGTGGGCCTGGAATCCGCCCCGCCGAGCAGCACGCGGTCGAAAGCGACGGTGCGCGCCAAGGCGAAGCCCAAAGGCGGCGGTTCTGACATCACCCGGAAAGTCTTCTTTATTTGCGCGTTCACGGCGTCGCTGGTGCTCATCTACATGGGCACGGATATCGCCTGGGGCAAGATCAAGGGTTATCTCGACAGCCGCCGCGCCGGGGACAAGGTTGTGTACGATAACAAGGCCCGGGACATGCTGGCGCGCGGCGACACGCTGGCCGCACTGGCCGAGGCCAAAGAGGCGTTGAAGTACAACGACACCGCGGAGAACCAGGAGATCGCGAAAGAAGTGCGGTCGCGCCTGATCAGCGAGACGCTGGACCTGCTCAAGAAAGACACATATGACCCGCAGGACTACCGCAAGGCGTCGGACCTGGCCGCGCAGGCGGTTTCGCTTGACAGTGACCCGGCCATCAGCGACTTGCGCCAGAAAGTGAACACGGAAGTCGCGGCGTACAACATGGTGTGCACGGGCATCGATGCGGCCGCGGGCAAGGCCAATTTCAGCGTGTACGACAAGTCCTCCAACGTGTCTGAAGTGGTGGCGAACGTCGGGAGCGTCATCGGGGATCGCTTTGTCGTGGCCGAGATTACCGGGTCCGCCGTGCGCCTGACGGACAAGCTGGTGACCGCCAAGAACGGCCTTGCCCGTTCGGTGGTGGCGCGCAAGGGATATCCGTTGTCGCCGGGCTGATCGTCCTGCCGAAGCTGCGGCGCGGCGCCCAGGTGAGTTGGGGCCGCGCTTTTGTTATTATAGGCACGCGACACTGCGATCAAGGCAACGAGGGAAAGATCAACATGAGACACACGAGGTTCTGGTGCGCCCTGGGCGTGTTGGCCATCGCAATAGCGGCAGGCTGCGCGACGACGAAGCCGCCGGCCGCGGCCGCCTCCGGCAAGGACGAATACGAGGCGCGGCTTCGCGGGCAGGTGCAGCAACAGGTTGCGGAGGTCAACCGCGACCAAGAGTCCGCCAAGAACCGGGTCGTGAAGCGCCACCCCTTCTACCTCAAGGAGTACTCGGTTTACAGCGAGCCGTCGGCGGAGCTCGAAGTAATCATGCGGCCGCAGGAAGCGCGCACGCGCCCGTTCCTGGCGGACGTGAAACTCGCCAAGACCCTGTATGCGACCCGCCTGCAGAAACGGGCGAAGGATGCGAAGGCGGACACGGCCTTTTTCCGCGACACGGGCATGGAGACGCTGACCTTTGAACTGCGCAATGGCGACTGGAAACAGGTGGGCAGCCTTTTCGTGGCGGACAAATCCGAGGAGTACGTGAACGGCGAATGGATGCCGCGCCGGGAGGAAGTGAAACGGGTCTTCCGGGAGGAGGAGGACACGGAGGGGTGGTGGATCTGGCGGAAGGTCAAGAAATGGGTTGGCCGCGACTGATGGAGGGGGCGCGAGCGGCAGTGCTCGAGTGGTGCCTGATTGCCGTGGGCGTGCTGGCCGCGGCCGTGGGCGTGCGTTCCGTGATTGTGGGAGACACTGTAACCAGCCGCCTTGCGACGGTCTGGAGCCTGACGCACGAACACACGTGGTACATCGATCGTCCGGCGGAACAGCCGCCGAACCCTTTCGAACCGAGAACCGTCGACAAGGTGGCCGTGAACGACCGGCTGGTCTCCTCGAAACCGCCGTTGCTCACGGTGCTGATGACCGCCGAGTACGTGGCGCTGCAGAGCCTCTTTGGCTGGGATCTCGATACTGCTTCCGGACTCAAGCGCCAGCTTCAGTGCATGATCCTGAGCCTGGTGGTCTTCGCGTACGCGGGCACGTTGTTCTTCTTTCGGAAGACGCTCCGGCTCTTTGACGTGCCTGCCCCCGCCCGCCTGTTTCTCCTGGCCGCACTGGCATTCGGCACCCAGCTTTTCGGATACGCGCCGCAATTGAACAATCATGTGCCGGGGGTGTGCATGGCCATGGCAGCCGTGTATCTCGGGCTGGGTCTGGGGAGCGGACGTCTCGCGCCGAGGCCGTGGCGTTTCGCGCTGTTCGGGCTGAGCGCCGGGCTCGTGTACACCATCGACCTCCCCGTGACTGTCTTCCCCGCCTTCGCCGGGGTGTATCTGCTGTGGCGATTTCCACGTATTGCGCTCCTGTGGGGCGCGGCGGGCGCTGCCTTACCCTTGGGAATTCACTTCGGCATTCTCACGTGGATCACCGGAAGCCCGCTGCCGGTGCAAACGAAGGGCGGAATGTATCTGTATGAAGCGTCGCCCTGGCGGAATCCACTGGGCATCGACGGCCTGAACGAACCCAAACTGACGTATCTCTTCCACATCACGTTCGGACGGCACGGCGCTTTCGTGCTCTTCCCAGTGCTCCTGGCGGGCATCGCCGGAACGATTCGGGCGCTCGCCCGACGGGATACGGCCTGCCGGGGCTATATCCTGGGAGGCGCGCTGGCCGTGCTGCTGCTTACCGCCTACTACACACTCCACACGAACAACTACGGCGGCGAGGCCTACGGGTTCCGGTGGTACATCGGCTCGATGCCCATGCTCCTGCTCATGGGCGCGCCGGTGATCGGACGCATACACACGCGCTGGAAATGGGCCTTTCTGCTCGTTCTCCTCGTTATCTCCGTCTACTCCGCCGTCGAATGCGCGCGTTTCCCCTGGACTGCGAATCAGGAGTGGACGTGCCGATACTTCCTCGGCCCAAGCTGCTGAGAGACGAGTTGGCGGCTGCCCCCGCGCATCATGGGCATCCAACCCGAACGACGATTCCGCATCGGCGCATCGCGTCAGTCCGCGCGGAAGTGCCGAAGTGCCCGTAAAGCGATGTTGGCCATCAGTTCGATGGCATTGGGCAGGACGGCGTCATTGAAGTCGAATCGCGCCGTGTGAAGCGCTTCGGGGCCGCCGAGACCAAGCAGCAGATACACCCCCGGGACTTCGTGCAGGAAGAATGCGAAGTCCTCGGCCGTCATGTAGGGATGCGCCGGTGCGACGACGCCTTCGGCGCCGAGCACGTCGCGGGCCGCGTCGCGCGCGAGCGCGGCCATGTCGGGGTCATTGATCAGGGGCGGATACGCGTCGTGCCCGAGACTGACGGACGCGATGGCGCGATGAGCCTGGGCGGTCTGCGCCACGATGCGTTCGATGGCGCGGGCAATGCGGTCACGCGTTTCGAGCGTGAGCGCGCGAAACGTGCCTTCCATGAAAGCGGAATCGGGGATGATATTCGAGGTGGCGCCGGCCTCGATGTGCGAGACGGTGACGACCGCGGCATCCCAGGGGTCCGTCTCGCGCGCGGCCACGGTCTGCAAGGCGGTGATGATGTGTGCGGCAGCGACAATCGGATCGATGGTCTTTCCGGGGTCCGCGCCGTGCCCGCCGCGTCCCTCGACGCGGATAGTAAAGAAATCGGCACTGGCCATGACCTGCCGATCGCTGATGGCGGCCTTGTGCAGGGGAACGGCGGGCCACCCGTGCAGGGCGAAGGCGGCGCTGACCCCGTCGAGCAATCCTTCTTCAACCATGAGCCGGCCGCCGCCCGCCTGTTCTTCCGCGGGCTGAAACATGAGTTTCACGCTGCCAGGCAATTGACTACGATGGGCGGCGAGGACCTGGGCCACGCCGCAAAGCACGGCCATGTGCCCGTCGTGTCCGCAGGCGTGCATGCGCCGGGGGATGCAGGATGCATAGGGAAGCCCCGTTTCTTCCTGAATCTGGAGCGCATCCATATCGGCGCGGAGCGCGACGATCGGCGTCTCGGCGGCGCCCCGAAGCGTGGCCACAATCCCGGTGCCCCGGGCATGTCCGCGGGAGCAGGGAATGCCGTGCGCATCGAGGAAGGCCGCGATGCGATCGGCGGTCCAGTGCTCTTCGAAGCGAATCTCGGGATGCTGATGCAGCTCGTGCCGGAGCGCGACAATCTCCGGGAGGATTGCCGCGACAGACTCTTTCAGGCTGAGCAGCATTTAGATCTTGAGCTTGGTGCCCGGGAAGGCACGGATGCTGAGTTCGAAGCCCACGTCGAGGCCGGATTCACGCTTGCGCAGGCGCAGCCCGGCTTCCCAGCAGTGGAGGTTTCGCCGGATCTCGTAGGTCTGCTGGCGCAGGTTGCCTTGTTCGATGTCGAAGACGTGCTCGAAGCCCAGGCCCCAGTTGCGCCCCAGCTTGTAGCCGGCGCCGTAGAGGATATCCCGGTTGAAGACGTCGCCGCCGGTCTGCGTGTAAGCGAAGCCGATGCGGCCGGTGAGACGCCCGCCCACGGCGGTCCCGTCATAGTAGATCTGGGTCAGGACGCGGCTGTAATCAAGATAGCGCTCGTTGAGTTCGAGGGCGGCCTCAGCGCTCCATTCGCGGCCATACGTGTCGTAGTACCACTCCCGGAAACGATGGCGAAGCGATCCATCGGACTCATTTTCGTCGCCCGAGGTCGCGTGACGCTCGGCGGCCAACTGTCCCCCGAACCACGGCCTCGGCCGCACGTCAAACTCGGCTTCATAGTCTTCGGACATCCGGTTCTCGTTCCAGAAGTCATTGCCCTGGAACAAAGAGAGCCGGGCCACGGGCCAGGTCTGTTTCGTTTCGGCGTCTCTGCCCAGCAGGATGTTGTCCAGTTTGGATTCGATGCGGCCGCGGCCGTACACGTTGTCCAGGGCGTCATAGGGCGGGATGGCGTCCATGTTCGTGAGGGCGTCGGGGCGGAACGAGACAGTGATCGAGGGGACGACGATGTGCTTGAACTCGGAGAAGCTGAGGAAGCCGCCGTAGTTGCGCTGGAAGCGTGTTTGCGCGGTTACGCCGGTTTCCGCCGAGGCAACGCCGCCGGTTTCGCCCGAGCGGTTGTCCGTGGCGTAGGCATTGAGTTGCGTTTCCAGGAACGGGGCGATATTGACGCCTTGGACCGGGCTCCAATCGTAGGTGAGCCGGCCCACGTTGGCGGTGCGCCCGCCGGATTCGCCGTCCTGCTGCCGCTGGTTGTATCCGTTCGCGGTGTCGAAACTGAAATAGAGGTGATCCACGAGGCGCCGGTCCAGGAGATGGAAGGTGAGTTCCGGATAGCGCTCGGTTTCGTAGATCCAGTTGTGAAGATTGGCGCGCGTGGTCGCGGTGACGAAGTAATCCGGCTGCCGGAAGGTCAGGTTCAGGAAGTCGCGCGGCGCGGTGCGCTGCTTGTAGCGGTCATAGTAAAGGTCCTTGTAGATCTCTTCATCGCCCCAGTACTCGAGCTGTCCGCGCAGCACGAGGTTGTCGCTGGGTTCGTAGCGGTGATACAGATGGCCGTAGCCGGTGCCGTCGGTGAACATCAGGCCATGAATGTCGCCTTCGTTCCGGAAGAGGGGCGATGCGGACTCATCCATGAAGTTGTAGTCCGTGTCAAAGCCGACACCGACCCCCTGTTTCTCGGTCGGGAAGAGCCGGGGTCCAATGGCCCAGTTCGGCGTAACCTCGACGCGTGCTCCTGCTTCGGCAAAGTAGCCGAGGTCGGCCTCGCGCCCGGTCCGGAAATCCACGTTCCACGGATGCTGCGCGTCACCGGCCCGCCACACGGGGAGGTAGAGGGGCGTCGTAAAATTGCCCAACTGCATCCTTGAATGCGTGCCGGCCAGGGATTTCCCTTCGGAGACCGTGAATTTCGACATCTTGATCCGGTAGTGCGGTTGCGGCCGGTCGCACGTGGTCACCCACATCTGTTCGGCGACCAGGGATTGCGGCCCGGTCACGTGAAGCTTTTCCGCGCCGAAATAGTAGGCGCCGGCGCGCCCTTTCAGGTTGACGAACTCGCCCTGAGACTTGGCAAAGTCATATTGGACGGAATCCGCAACCATCTCGCGGGTGGGTTCCGTGAGGTGGACGTTCTTCGCTTCAAAGCGGCCGAAGGACAGGCGCCGTTTGGCCTGTTCCTGCTCGCTCAGAGCCGCTTCGATGGGAAGGGGCGGCGGCACGTCCTTCTCCTCGGGCGGATAATAATCGACGGAATCCGCGGTGAAGCGGGACGACTCCTGGTCGATGACGATGTTCCCGGACGCATGGGCCTCGCCGGTTTCCTGGACCCGCGAGAACGAATCGGCGCGAATCAGCATGCTGCCGAGGCGGGCGCGAACGTTCTCTTCCATGTGCGTGATGCCGGTCCGCACTTCGTAAACCATCTTGTCGGCCTGGGCGTCTTTCAGCGGATTCTTCCAGTCCGGCACTTCAAATCCCGAGGTCAGCGAACCGAACTCCGTGGGCTGGCGAATGGAATCGAAGATCGTCCGCTTGGACTGGACGCCTCCCGGCGTCACGGTCGGAGGGCCGGGATGCGGGGCAATCTGCCGGGGGCCTTCGTCCGTGGGCGCGGCAGACGGTTTGCGGGGCTGTTTCTTGGGAGTTCCCGGCTCCGCCTGGGTAGCGGGGGCCTGGGCCACTTTCGCGGGGGCCGCGGGGGCCGCGGGGGCTGCGGGGGCGGGGGGGGCGACCGCGACGACCGCTGCGGGTTGGGGCGGGGGCGTCGTTCCGTCCCAGATCTGGGCGGACTTCGTCTTGGGGGCCATAGCCACGTAGGTGCCGTTCTTCACGACGACGCGGGTGGCAGGCTCGGCCAGGTGTTTGGATTCCTGCTCGGCGAGGGCGGCGTCCATCTTGAGAAGGGAACTGTCACTCAGGACATAGAGGCTTGCCGCATCGCCGTAGAGGTCCGCCACCGGGACTTCCTTCTGTGCCGTGATCTTCTTGGCGGCGGCATCCACCACGATCACCTGGGTGGCGCTCGCGACGGCGAAATGATCCCGCGAAAGCGAAACGAGGTGCGAGGGGATGACGGGGAGGTCCACCTGCGCGGCATTGGCTGGATTGCCAATCGGAATCAGATGCAGTTTGACGTCAGCCCGGCCCACCACGGCGAGAAAGCGATCGGTGGCGGCGACGGCCACCGGCACGGAAACCGGGACGGCCAACGGCGCGGTGCTGCCGGCGCCCTGCGGGTCAATCAGGGTTACGGAATCAGAGAAGGTGCTGGCGACCGCAAACCGGCCATCGGGCAGGGCGCAGAGGCTTACAGGGCCGTCGCCGGTGGGCAGGGTGGCGTAGGGGGCGAGTTCGGGGAGTTTGAAGAGCGTGACGGTGTTGTCCAGGCGATTGGCGCACGCCAACACGCCTTTGGCCATCGCCAGTGCGACGGGTCCGCGGCCGGCCGGGGCTTCGGCGGTGCGCTCGCGGGTCTTGAGGTTCAGGGTCCAGACGGCGTCCCGGTTATGCACGGCCACATAGAGGAGGCCCGCTTCCGGGTCGATGATGGCGTCGCGAAATTGCCCCTTCACTTCGAGAGACTGAAACGGCGGCTGCGCCACCGCGCCCGCGAAGCAGAAGAGAACGGCTAGTAGGCCCAATGCGATGCGTCCAGGCATGGTTGCTCCAATACGCTTGTGTCGTTCACTTTCCCGGGAGAATAAACCAGAAGGCGGCCACCCGCCCGCTGGAACGGCCCTCCGCCGGGGTCTCGGTCGGCCGCGCGGTGTTGTCCGCAGCGGTTGCATTGCTCTGCGTCGAAGGCGCCGCCGGTGCCGCCGCGGGGGCGGGTTCGGGCGGTGTCGGGGCGGCGGGCGCCGTGACCGCGGGTTGCGGGGATTCTGGCGGCGCGGCCGGTGCTGCCGGCGCGGGCGCTTGCGCGGCGGGTTTCGTGGGGGGCGCCAGGTCCTTGGCTTTGACCGCCCCACCCTTCGTCTGCGCGGCCGCGGAGCCCGCAAGCACGGCAAGGATGAGCATGAACCTCAGCATGCGCCGCTCTCCATGAATGCGAGCGTGGCTTCGAGGGATTCGATGGCCTCGGCCCCTCCCATGCGCTGCACGGTGAGCCCGCCCACAGCATTGGCCAGGCGTCCGCAACGTTCCAGGCTCCATCCGTTGAGATAGCCGTAGAGGAATCCGCCGCAGGAGGCATCTCCAGCGCCCGTGGTGTCTATCACCTTCACGTGATGCGCCGGAATGAAATGCTGTTCCCGGGCATTCTTGACGAAGAGGCCGTCCGCACCCATCTTCACGACCACCGTCTCCACGCCGTAGGCGCGGTAGAAATCGGCGATGTCCTCGGGACTCTCTTTGCCGGTGTAGCATCGTGCTTCTTCAATGCTCGAGAAGACGATATCGAGATGCGGCAGCGAAGGCTCTATGAGGGGCAGCCAAACGCCTTTGCCATCGTAACAGGTGTCCATGGAGGTCTTGACGCCCAAGGCGCGGGCCTGCTCAAAGACGCGGCCCATGGGCGCGCCGTCGAGCATCGGCGTGATGGCCGGGCCGCCCCAGTGAAGCACCTTGGATTGGGCGATGGCGCAGAAATCGAGATCCGCTTCACAGGTCAAGGCGTTGGTTCCGAGATGATGCAGGAAAGTCCGCTCGCCGTCCTCGCTGATCAGCACGACGGTCGCGGAGGAGTGGCAATCGGGATCGCGCCGGACCGCGGAGGTGTCCACGCCCGCGGATTGCATCGCGCTCAGGAGGTAGTCGCCGAAGCTGTCCTTTCCGAGACGCCCGACGAAAGCGGAGTCCCCGCCCAACTGGCTGAAAACCATGGCGGTGACGCCGGCCAGGCCGCCCACGTGCATTTCGAGTGTCGGCACCACGGCCAGCGCGCCACGCCTTGGCAGTGCTTCCACGGGCCGGACCATGACGTCCGCACAGACAACTCCCACTGTAATCAGATCCAACGGGCGACTCTCCTGCTTCCATCGTCCCAAGCTTCCAAACCCTGACCCGCGGAGTATAGCAAGTGGCTAACGTTCACGCAACGAAGATCCGGAATTCGACACGAAATCGCGGGGCAACACGCCCCTCCGGGGAACGGCGCCCTGCGCGCATCGGGCGGCAAACGCCGCCCCTGTCCCCCGGCGGGAAGCGGTACGCGTTATCCCTGGAGGCGCGGTGCGGATAACCGGGAAGGGGCGGAGCCCATTTGACGGTTCGGCGCAAGGCATGTTAGGTTCTACGGACAGACCAGTGAGGAAATGGACCCATGGACAAACGTTGTATCTTCTCGCCGAACGGAGCGCCCGCGGCCGGGCCCTATTCACACGCCGTGGCCGCCGGCAACTTGTTGTTCGTGTCGGGACAGGTCTCCGTGGCACGGGATGGGAGCGGGCCTGTGCGCGGAACGATTCAGGAGGAGGCGCGCCAGGTGCTGGGCAACCTGAAGGTGATCCTGGACGATGCCGGGTCGGGGATGGAACACGTGGTGAAGGTGACGGCGTTCCTGGCGGACATGAGTCATTTCGCGGCCTTCAACGAGGTCTACAAGGAGTTCTTCCCCGCGGAGTTTCCGGCGCGCACCTGCGTTCAAGCGGGCCGCCTGCCGTTGGATTTCCTGGTCGAAGTCGAGGCCGTCGCGGTGCTTCCGGGCGCGTGATGGTTCAGGGATGACGCGCAGTATCATGAGCAGTCTGAAGATGGATGTCCGCGGGAACCTGCCCAGGGCGTGGTTCCTTGCGTTCGCCTGTTTGTTGCTGAGCGGCGCATCGGCCAGCGGGCAGACGGAGCCGGTCGAGTACAACAACCTGGGGATCTCGGCGTACAACGCGGGGCGCTTCAAAGAGGCGGTGGCGTATTTCGAGAAGGCCTACGACGGGGCGCGCGACAATCAAACGGTGCGGCGGAACCTGTGCAACGCGCATCAGGCCATCGCGAACGATCTCGCGAAGCAGAGCAACTTCGCCGACGCCACGCTGCATCTCAGCAAGGCGATCGGCGTCGACCCGGAGAACCCGTCGCCGCTGGTGCAGCTCGGCTCGTATTATCTGCGCATGGACCGGGTGTCGGACGCGGTCTTCCGGCTGGAGGAGGCCATCGAACTCCGGCCGGGCGAACTGGACGCGCACGAACTGCTCGGCGAGGCCTATTATCGGGACAACGACCTGCCGAGCGCGCGGGTGCAGTGGGAATATGTGCTCGCGATGGACCCCAAGCGCAGCGAACTCCGCGAACGCTATGACAAGGCGTTCCGCGAGGAATCCGTCGAGTCGGATTTCAACCGGGCCGGGTCGCGCCACTTCAAGATCTCGTATCCCAAAGGCATGCCCTACCCGTTGCGCGCCCGCATGCTGAACGTGCTGGAGGGCGCGTACTGGGACATCGGCAAGCGGCTCGGCGGCTCCTATCCCCCGCCCCCCATCCAGGTCATCGTTTATGACGCGCAGCAATTCACCGAGGCGACGCAGATGGACGCGAACATCGGGGCGCTCTACGACGGCAAGATTCGCGCGCCGATGACGGACGGCTCCGGGCAGCCGCTGCCGGAAGAGGAAATGAAGCGCCGGCTCATCCACGAGTACGTGCACGTCGTCGTGCGGAACCAGCTTGCGGAGAAGGCGCCGTGGTGGCTGAACGAGGGACTCGCCGAGGCGCTCTCGCACAGCTTGGAGGCCAGTGAGCTCAGTCTCCTGCACAAGGCCTTCACGGACGGCGGAGCCTTCCATCTCTCCGATCTCGAGGCGCATCAGCTCAAGGCCCTCGGCGCAGACCCGCTGCGGCTCGCCTACGCCCAGGCCCACGCCACCGTCTCCCTCCTGCTCACGCGCTTCGGACAACCCCGGATGACGCAGTTTGTCAGCACGCTCGCCTCCGGGCTGAAAGCGGAGGAAGCCCTCGCCAAGGTCTACCACCGCACCTACGCGAAACTGGAAGAAGAAGTCCGCAGCGCGCACCAGTGACGTGTGGGAAACGAAGTGGTCAGCCACGGGTGTTCTGACAGTTCCCCGTCCCGCACTGAGGTCCTTCAATCGCCTGGTTGCTCAAGGCACGACGAACTCTTCCCCTCCTCTTGCGCGTCTTGCGGCTATGCCCGAGGCTTAACCGCGTTGTGCCCCGCCGTTTCTACGGGCCCCTTCGTCCCTGCGCACGCCATCATCCCTGTCCAACGCAGTAGCCGTCTTCCGTCGGGGGAATGGCTTCGGGGCAGGCGTGGTAGCCACCGGAGTTGAAGAACTGGATGAGCCGCAGCAACTCGCTCAGATTGACGGTCCAATCCTGCGGGTTGTAGTCGCATCCATGCGGGGCGCAGTCGTGGCTGGTGCTTTGGCTCGGGTCGGGGGTGTAGCCATCTTCGGGCCCGGCAAGGCAGTAGAAGACACCGCCTGGATTCCCCGGAATGTACTTGGCGTTGAAGAATTGAATCACCCGGAGCAACTCGGTCAGGTCGATGAGAGCATCATTGTTCTGATCCGCAGTGTAGCCTTCCCCTCACCTTCGCTTTGACCTTCACTTTCACCTTTACCCGGCACACCAGCAACTCACACACCCAGCTCAAAAACTCTTTAACTGTCACTCCGCCGGCTTTCCCCAGAACAGAAGCCGGATATTCCGGGCATCCCATGAATTGTAGAGAACAGCGGAATATTTGCATCTCATTCCGCTGTCTTGGCCGGTTGTGACCAGGTTGTCGTTTTCTCGGTCCACCGAGTAGTTCTTCTCTCGAATTAGAACATCAGTATCAGAGCAGGTGCTCGAAATACCGGCCGATGCACCCGTTTCGAGATTGACGCAATCCCACTCATTCGTGAATGCTGGGCCATACTTGCCGGCCTCGGGATAGTCCCACCCCACGTGTCCCTTGAGCCAAGCATCGCCGAACATTTGCGGCCGGGAGCGGTCTCCCATCAGTTTTCGGTCGCTCCATGCGCTGTTGGCCTTGTCGAAAACAAGAATGTGGGTATTCTGGTCTTTGGAAACCGGATCCGCGAGCCACAGTACGACCCGTTTCGCATCATTGCGGATGATCTCAAGCACCTTGGCGTCTCCGAGCAACGCTTTCGGCGGCATGAACGGAAACTCCACTTGTTCGAGTCCAGTGCGATCAAAGGTCAGCTTCTCGCCTACGCGGAGCCGTTCACCCGAGAAGACCCCCGCCCAATCTTCCAGTTTCGCCCGCTGCACGGCGAGCGTGTCCGCATCAACCAGTTCCAGCGACGGTCCGGAATCGCCCGTCTTCTGCCGGTACACCCCGATCGCACCACGTCCGTTCTTGACCACCCAGCGGTAGGCCGAAACGTCGGCTGCAGAGTACGTGGTGGGCTTCCCCACACGGTCCGCCCAAACGATGACGGCACACGGGACATGGGAATCGTTCGCGGGACAGTAACCCTCGACGAAGGCCAAGGCACGATCGGGAATCCAGTCCAGATACTGTACTGCGCCGCAGCGACTCGGAACCTCCGTCCCGTACACGTCCTCCTCCATGTAGTTTTCTTTACGGCACAGACTTTCAATACACGGGAAGTCGGGACCCGAAATCTCCGTCACATAGACGTCACATGCAGTACCTGGATCCGGCCGGGCGCTTGCCATGTAGGTTTGCACACACAAACCATATAGATGCTTACCTGCATCTGCCTCGGGCACATCGGTACAAGGACTACCATCTTCCGGGTCAACGGGCGCCGCAAGCAGGATACTCAACACGCACAAACACAGGCTCATGGCTGCCTCCCTTCTTCCAGCGGGATCTCGTGTTCTCTTAGGACAATATTGGGCGGTTCGAGCCAGTCACTCTCGTGTTTCGGCGCCCACAGGAGCGCTTTGACATTCCGAACAAAATCAAGATCCGAAAGCAGCACCACTGTTTGATCTGTCTTTACCTCGCCCTCCGGACCCATAGGTATGCACAGCAATTCCGGACCAGACTGCGCGAATAAGTAATTATCGCGTATCATGTATACTTCCGAGCCCTTCTGAAGGAAGAACGAGTGTTGCGCAAGCGTCTCCAGGTTGATCAAGACCCATTCACCCGTCCAAACGATGTCGTAAGGCTTGCCGGCAGGAATCTTCCATCCAATACGGCACGCGATCCACTTTCCCATATGGACGACGTGGTGTTCTGTCCCCTTTATACTGAAAGTGTTCCATTTGCCTGTTGGGCGCGTGAAGAGGAAGTAATCGAAACGATTCTCACGGTTACTTGTCGAACGCAAGAGTGCAAAACGAGAATCGTTGAAACATGCATAGTATCGTGACGTGGCGTTGTCGCCTGGTGGAGGCTTCACGTCATCCATGCACACCCCAGATAATATGCGTCCAGAAAAACACAGAGACTCACCCTTGACGTCGAGGAAATCTCCCGTAAGCTGATGTTGCCACAGTGCCTTGCTGGCCGGCCGCGCATCGAAAGTCGACGTGTCCAGCAAGGTCACGCAGGTCCTCTGGTTATCGCGCGGAATCCACAAAACTGCTGGCACGTGCGTTGGCCCCAATGATATCATCTCTACATCTACTATCCGCGCAGGACATGCATACGCATGTACAGCAACTGGAGCGCCAACCGCTATTGCCCTGATTTCAGGGTGATCGAGGCCGTCCGTCGTGCCGAAGGCCGCTTTTATCAATACTACATCCGATTCTGAATCCTGGCATACATATTCCACCCTGACAGCTTCAAATAGCAGCCCGCCCGACCCAATAATCGTGCCCCGCGGATTGGCCCCGGCCTCTCGCAAAAATCGAATCTCATACAGGCGAACGGATTCGCAGTCGCTAAAACAGTTGACCTGCATGGAAGGCTCCACTAATTCCACAGTGAGTGCGCAGAGTCCGGTTTCGGCCCAAGACTCGGGGAGATCGGTCTCGCCCCGAGCCGCAAAGGCTGCAACAAGCATACACATAGTTCGCTGAATCGCACTAATTTTCATAGGGTGCACCCAAGCATACGCGGTTTACATAGTTGAACTTGAACGGATGACTTCGGGGATAGAATGACCAGCAATTACTGTCGGGATCAGTGCTTAGAGCATTCGTTCCTGGACTCGGAAAATCTCTGTTTCGCGTAGTTCTCCTCCCTACGTCTGTTCTTCCGACCTCCTAAGCGGGGCCGACGCAGTAGCCGTCTTCGGTCGGGGGCATGGCGTCAGGGCAGGCGTGATAGCCGCCGGAGTTGAAGAACTGGATGAGCCGCAGCAACTCGCTCAGATTGACGG